>NZ_JBHZPI010000040.1:0-30716 GCF_042788025.1 Paenarthrobacter sp. YIM B13468
TACGACCTCGCCCATGGACTTGAGGCATTCGACGTAGCCAGGAACTCAGCCCAATCCGGCAAAGTCCTGCTGAACTTCCAGGATTAGTTTTTCGCCACGGGTACGAAGACGCGGGGCTGGTCGTTCCAGCTGGGGGCCAGCTCCGCGATCGTTTGGCGCATTATTTTTCCGGCCGCATCCCTGGCCTGCTGACCGTCGCCGGCGTCGATGGCGTGCGCGACGTCAATATGCCACTGCAGCGCCTGCTTCTGGGGGTGCTCCGGCATAAGTCCGTGGACCGTACGTCCCGTCAGGGTCTCTGTAACCTGGCCAATCAGATTGGCAAACATCTCGTTTCCAGAGCCGGAAAGCACCAGTGCATGGAAGCGGATGTCGAGGTCAAGGAACCGTGGCATGTCTCCGGCGTCGCCGGCTTCCTTCATGGCCAGCGAAATATCCACGAGTTCCCGGCGAAGGGTTTCCGGAGCGTTCCCAGCTGCGAGTTCCGCAGCAACAGGCTCGACGGCGGAACGCAGCTCAGCGAGCGACCTCAGTTGGGCGCCACGGCCTTCCCCAGCCAGGCGCCAGCGAATGACCAACGGATCAAAGGGATTCCAACGATGGGCCGGGAGGACGCGGATTCCCACACGCTTGATGGTCTCCACCAGGCCCAACGACTGCAGGACGCGGACGGCCTCACGGACCACCGAGCGCGAAACGTTGAGCTCGTCTTCCAAATGTTCGGCCAGCATGACGTGGCCGGTGGGAAGGGCGCCGCCCACAATCCGGGTTCCCAGATGCTCTACGGCTCGGTGGTGGAGGCTGGTTGACATAGAGGTAAGCATAGTGGGGCGAACACGTTCCGCGTGTAGCATCCGATGCAGCTTGGCGCCGTGCGGAAGTCCCGCACATCATAGACTGTTTATGACGCGGCGCCGTTCCAAAACGTGGGCGCCGCTTTCCTGCTCATGGCTTAAATACGTATGGTTTATTACAGCCCCTGGTTATGAAATCGCTTCCTGCGTGTCCGCAGGACTGTTTGTACACGATCGAATTGGAGTTTTGATGTCAGCACACATCGGTGTCACCGGCCTTGCGGTGATGGGCGCCAACCTGGCCCGCAACCTGGCCCGCAACGGCTTCACCGTGGCTCTCCACAACCGCTCCGTGGAAAAGACCGACGCCCTGCTGGAAAAGCACGGCACGGACGGCGACTTCATCCGCACGGAAACGCTGCAGGAACTCGTCGACTCCCTCGAAAAGCCCCGCCGTGTCCTGATCATGGTCAAGGCGGGCGCTCCCGTGGACAACGTCATCGAGCAGCTCGAACCGCTGCTCGAAGCCGGCGACATCATCATCGATGCCGGTAACTCGCACTACGAGGACACCCGCCGCCGCGAAGCCGCGCTGGCCAAGAAGGACCTGCACTTCGTCGGCGTCGGTGTTTCCGGTGGCGAAGAAGGCGCCTTGAACGGTCCCTCCATCATGCCCGGTGGCTCCAGGGATTCCTATGACGCCCTCGGCCCGCTGCTGGAGAAGATTGCCGCAAAGGTCGACGGCGAACCTTGCTGCGCCTGGATCGGCACCGACGGTGCCGGCCACTTCGTCAAGATGGTCCACAACGGCATCGAATACGCCGACATGCAGGTCATCGGTGAAGCATTCGATCTCCTCCGCTCCGGCGCCGGCATTGAGCCCGCCGAGCAGTCCAAGATTTTCGCTGAGTGGAACAAGGGCGATCTGTCCTCCTTCCTGATCGAAATCTCCGCCGAGGTCCTCGGCCATGTTGACGCCAAGACCGGCAAGCCGTTCGTTGACGTCGTCGTGGATGCCGCAGGCCAGAAGGGAACCGGACGCTGGACGGTCATCTCCGCCCTGGAACTCGGCTCCCCGGTCTCCGGCATCGCAGAGTCCGTTTTCGCCCGCGCACTGTCCTCACAGGCCGAGCAGCGCAAGCTTGGCCAGGAACTGCTGGCTGGCGAAGAAGCCTCCGTGGAGATCCCTGAGACGTTCGTTGAGGACGTACGCCAGGCGCTGTACGCCTCCAAGTTGGTTTCCTACGCCCAGGGCCTGGACATGCTGACCTCCGCTGCCAAGGAATACGGCTGGGACCTCAAGCTGGACGAGATCGCCTCGCTGTGGCGTGCAGGTTGCATCATCCGCGCAGAACTCCTCAAGGACATCACCAAGGCCTACGCTGCCGAGGAGAAGCCTGCCAACCTCCTGTTCGCGCCGGCTTTCACCAAGGCCATCGCTGAGGCCCTCCCGGCCTGGCGCCGCGTTGTAGCCACCGCTGTCCAGCTCGGCATTCCGGTACCGGTGTTCTCCTCCTCGCTGGCATACTACGACGGCCTGCGTCGCAAGCGCGTTGCTGCTGCGCTGATCCAGGGACAGCGCGACCTCTTCGGTGCGCACACCTACGGCCGCGTTGATGCCGAAGGTACGTTCCACACGCTGTGGGGCGAAGACAAGTCCGAAATCTCGGCAGTCGACACCCACTAAGGTTCCTCAGCAAGGCCGGTTCTTCCCAGATACGCTGGGAGGAGCCGGCCTTTGCCGTGTCGGAACGGGTACCGGGCCATCGCGCGGGTGCCACGAGCCAAGGAGCCAACGCCATGACCGAACGCATCGCTTTCGTCACGGGGGCGTCTACCGGCATTGGTTTTGAGACGGCGCGCGCCCTGAGGTCCGCAGGCTTCATTGTCTACGCCGGCGCGCGTCGGGTGGAGAAGATGCATCCACTTAAGGCGCAGGGAATCACCGTCATGCACCTGGATGTCACCATCGAGGACTCCATGGCCTCAGCTGTGGCGCTTGTTGAAGCAGCACACGGGCACATAGATGTCCTGGTGAACAACGCAGGGTACGGCTCCTACGGCGCCCTGGAAGAGGTCCCCTTGGCCGAAGGCAGGCGCCAGTTCGAGGTGAACGTGATCGGTTTGGCGAGGATGACGCAACTCGTCATTCCCAGGATGCGGGATGCGGGTTCTGGCCGGATCATCAACGTCTCGTCCATCGGCGGAAAGATTTATGAACCCCTGGGCGCTTGGTATCACGGGACCAAATTCGCAGTCGAGGGAATGAGTGATTCTTTGCGGCTTGAGTTGAAACCGCACGGCATCGACGTCGTCCTCATCGAGCCCGCCGGAACGGACACCGAATGGGGCACCATTGCCGGGGAAGGCCTGTTATCGGCGTCCTCTAGAGGTCCATACAAAGGGCAGGCCCACGTCATGGCAGCAGCCTTGGCGTCAACATCCGGCCAGCTGATATCTACGCCTCCGAGGGTAGTGGCCAAGGCAATAGTTCGCGCGTCAACGGCAAAACGCCCCAAGACCCGCTACCCGGTGGGTAGGGGAGCCTGGAGCGTCCTGGCCTTACGGAGGGTTCTTCCTGACCGCGT
Source organism: Paenarthrobacter sp. YIM B13468 (assembly GCF_042788025.1). Taxonomy (NCBI): domain Bacteria; kingdom Bacillati; phylum Actinomycetota; class Actinomycetes; order Micrococcales; family Micrococcaceae; genus Paenarthrobacter; species Paenarthrobacter sp. YIM B13468. The sequence continues at coordinate 3,383 of NZ_JBHZPI010000040.1, forward strand.
CTTTGACGCCGTGCTGTGGAACTCCTACAAGAGGTTTACTGGCTAGCTCAGCTAGATCCGGTATTCGATGTAGTACTCAGCCGGGTCAACCGCCGGCTTGGTTTCGGACTTCGCGTCGCGGTGCCGCCATGTGGCCGGAATGCCCGTGATGATCGACTCCGGGGGAGCGTTCTTGACCACTACGGCGTTCGCACCGATTGCGCTGTCTGCACCGATCGTAATGGGACCCAGGACCTTGGCGCCTGCGCCGATGGTCACACGATCCCCAATGGTGGGATGACGCTTGACCTTGGCCAGGGAGCGGCCGCCGAGCGTCACGCCGTGGTAGATCATGACGTCCTCGCCGATTTCAGCAGTTTCACCGATAACGACGCCCATGCCGTGGTCGATGAAGAAACGCCGGCCGATGGTGGCGCCGGGATGGATTTCGATGCCCGTCAGGAACCTCGCCAACTGGGAAATCAGGCGGGCGGGAAAACGAAGGGCCGGGTTTTGCCAGAGTCGGTGGGTCACGCGGTGTGCCCAGATGGCGTGCAGGCCGGAGTAGGCGAAAAAGTTCTCAAAAGAACCTCGAGCCGCCGGGTCATGTGACCGGGCGGCGTCGAGGTCTTCCTTAAGCCTTGCGAAGAAGCTCACAAAGACCTTTCTACAGGAAATGAATGCTAGTGGGCGAAGTGTTAGCCGCGGATATCGTCAAAGAGGACAGTGGAGATGTAACGCTCTCCGAAGTCCGGCACGATCACGACGATGAGCTTGCCCTTGTTCTCCGGGCGCTTGGCGACTTCCAGCGCACCCCATACTGCGGCACCGCCGGAGATGCCGGCGAGGACGCCTTCCTTGGAACCCAGGGCGCGAGCGGTGGCAACCGAGTCCTCAAGGGTAACGTCGAGAACTTCGTCGTAGACGTTGGTGTCCAGGACCTCCGGGACGAAGTTGGCGCCCAGGCCCTGGATCTTGTGGGGACCCGGGCTGCCGCCATTAAGAATGGGGGAGTCCTTGGGCTCAACGGCAATGATCTGGACCTCGGGCTTGCGCTCCTTAAGGACCTGCCCGACGCCGGTCACGGTACCGCCGGTGCCGATGCCGCCAACAAAGATGTCTACTTCGCCGTCGGTGTCCGCCCAGATTTCCTCGGCAGTGGTGTTGCGGTGGATCTCCGGGTTGGCCGGGTTGGCGAACTGCTGCGCCCAGATGGAGTTCTCCGTGTTGGCAACAATTTCCTGGGCCTTTTCAACGGCGCCGCGCATGCCTTCGGAACCGGGAGTCAGGACGATCTCTGCACCGTAAGCGCGAAGCATGACACGACGTTCGGTGGACATGGTCTCAGGCATGGTCAGGATGACCTTGTAGCCTCGTGCGGCACCAACAAGGGCCAGCGCGATTCCGGTGTTACCGGAGGTGCCTTCCACAATTGTTCCGCCGGGCTTCAGGGCGCCGGACTTTTCGGCGGCGTCAATGATGGCCACGCCGATGCGGTCCTTCACGCTGTTGGCCGGGTTGTAGAACTCAAGCTTGACCGCAACGGTGGCCTCAAGGCCTTCGGTCAGCCGGTTCAAACGGACCAGCGGAGTGCGGCCGACCAGCTGGGTGACGTCGTCGTAGATCCTTGCCATGAAGATTATGCCTATCTCTGAAGAGGGAATGCTGAGGTCAGCCTAACCAGCCGCATCGAAACCGTGCTAAGCAGTTAGCCATGCAGAGTAATATTTCCGCGCTTTGGCCAGTTTTGGATTGATGATGACCTGGCAATAGCCCTGGTACGGGAATTTGCCGTAGTAGTTCTGATGGACTTCCTCTGCCTCATAGAATTCGGGTAGCCGGCTCACTTCCGTCACAATCGGATTGGCCCAGAGTGCTTGCGCGCGCTCGATGGCTTCTTCGAAGAGGATCTTTTCCTCCGTCGTGGTGTAGAACATTGACGAACGATATTGGGTACCTGTGTCGTAGCCCTGCCGGTTCAGCGTGGTGGGGTCGTGCAGCGCGAAGAACATGTCAAGAATGACTTCCTCCGGCACCACGGTTTCGTCGAATGTCACCGCAACTACCTCTGCATGGCCGGTCGTTCCCGAGCAAACGTCATAGTAGTCAGGGTTTCGGACATGGCCACCCGTATAGCCGGAGACTACGGAACTGACGCCGCGGGTTTTCTGGTAGACGGCATCAAGGCACCAGAAGCATCCACCACCAAGTACAAAAGTTTTCATGATCTCTTCAATGGATTGGAGGGCCTGATGATTCCCGCAATACCTTACGGGAGAATAACGCCGCTGGGCAGGTACGGCAGCAACCAAGACTGCCCCATCCGGCCCAGTAGGTAAGAATAAGAGTATGGAAGCAGTAGACACCGCCATTTCTGATGCGGATTCCGGCGACGACGCCGGGACAGTGGAAGCGAGCGGAGACCCAACCCTTGGCCAGGTGTTGCTTGCTGTTGAGGAACTCTGGCCGGAGTCCTTGGCTGAGGATTGGGACGAGGTGGGCCTCGTAGTTGGACGCCCCAACACACCCGTCACCAAGATCCTGTTTGCTGTGGATCCCACCCTTGCTGTCATCGACGAGGCCATTGAGTGGGGTGCCGGACTCTTGATTACCCATCATCCGCTGCTGCTCAAAGGCGTGAACTCCGTCGCGGCCACTTCCGCGAAAGGCTTGGCCGTGCACAGGCTGATCGAGGCGGGCACCGGACTCCTGACCGTCCACACCAACGGTGACTCCGCAGTCGGCGGCGTATCCGACGTATTGGCGGACGCCTTTGGCCTGGAGAACGTTGCTCCGCTTACTCCTGCCGCCAATGGTTTGCCCGAGGAAGGCATTGGCCGGGTTGGTGATCTTCCTGAGCTCATGACCCTTGGCGATTTCGCTGCCCGCGTCTTTGGGATGCTCCCCGCGGTGGCCGGAGGGGTCCGCGTGGCCGGTGACAAGGACGGTCTGCTACGGCGCGTCGCCGTCTGTGGTGGTGCCGGGGACAGCTTGTTCGATGCCGTCAGGGCCAGCCATGCAGATGTCTACGTGACGGCCGACATGCGGCACCACCCGGCGTCGGAAGCGCGGGAAGGTGCCGTCAACGGCCGTCCGTACCTCATTGACGTTTCGCACTTTGCCAGTGAATGGCTGTGGCTGCCCGTAGCCGCTGAAGCGCTCGGCAATGTACTTACAGACCAGGGCTACGATGTCGAGATCCGCGTGAGCAGCACCAATAGCGATCCCTGGGACTTCATACTCACTCCCGGCGGGGACTAGAGTCTAGAAGACACGGACGAACCCACTCAACAGTGGCCGTCCATCCGGAACTGATTCCCAGCTCCGGAAGCGACACAAGCGGAGGTAAGCGTGGCGAAAGCAGCACCGGCAGAACAACTGAAATTGCTTGAACTGCAGGGACTGGACGCCAAGCTCAAATCGTTGGCCGGCCGCCGGAAGGTGCTGGAAACAGATCCACGGATAGCTGACCTGCAGGATGCCCTGAATGTAGCCAATGGTGAACTTGGCGCTGCCAAGATGGCGGTGCACGACGCCGAAGCCGAACTGCGTCGTTCCGAAGCGGACGTGGAGCAGGTCACCTCCCGCATCGAACGTGACGAGGCCAGGCTCAACAGCGGAACCGGTCTCTCCAAGGACCTGGTGGCGCTTCAGAGTGATATCGCATCCCTTAACAAGCGCCGCTCGGACCTTGAGGACGTTGAGCTTGAAATCCTGGAGCGTTTAGACACCCTGCGGGAGCGCCAGGCCGCACAACAGGCCATCGTGGATGACATCCAGGGTTCATTTGCCGGCATCCGCGCAGAATTGGATGAGGCGATTGCTGAAATCGCCGCCGAGGAAACCCTGGTCCGCGGGCAACGTGCCGCGTTCGCGGAGGCCCTCGACGCCGGAATGCTTGCAGTCTATGAGAAGACGATCGCCAAGCGCGGCGTGGGCGCCGCCAGGCTCTTTCACGGTAAATCGGAAGGTTCAGGCATGATGCTCAGCCCTGGCGACCTCGCTGAAGTCAAGGCTGCGGCTGACGACGACATCGTTTTCTGCCCGGACTCCGGATGCATCCTGGTCCGTTCGGCGGAGTGGAACTGACCTAGCTGCCCAGAATGATATTCAGTGCGTGTGGCTTGCGGGCCGTGCCGGAAACGAGTTCCGCCATCCAGACCTCCGTGGCCGCTTTCAGCAGTTGATCAGGTGTTGCGGGCGCCTTGCCACGCCTGGTCAGCAGATGCCTGGCAAACTCACCCCGCGTGTGTTTGGCGAAGTGGCTGACCACCGTGCGCTTGCCGTTTGCCTCGTTGAAAACATTCACCGTCACGGTTTGCGGTGCTGGTGGAGCCCACGCAGCTGCATACGTGCTGGAGCGGCAATCAACCAGCAATTCTCCTTCAGCCCGTTCGGCGAGGGCCGCATTCAGGTTCGGCTTCCAGAACGAGGCGAGGCGTCCGACGTCGGGCAGTGCCGTTCCCATGGACAGCCGGTAAGCCGGCACATGGTCACCAAAACCGATGGCACCCCATAATGCCGAAACCACCAAAATCGATTCGGTTGCCTTGCGTCGTTGGGCCGGCGTCATGGAATTAAAGCCGAGCGCGTCATACAGGACTCCGGAGTAGACCTGGTGGGCCGGCGCCGCTGGTTCCGCATGCAGCCGGGTATTACGTTCGACGTCGTCCTTCAGCGAGGCGCCGACGCCAAGCAATGCCAGGGCGTCCTCGTGCGCGCTAACCGTGCCCAACGATTCCAGGACCTTGGCGCGGTACGGGTTGAGCTCCGGAAAGCTGAGCGACTCCCATTCGACGGCGGGACCTTTGACGGCGGGGGTCTTGCCTTCGGAAGGCGGCAGCAGAATCAGCACCAGACGATATTACCGGGGACGGAGGCAACCCTCGACGCCGGTAGACTGTACGGCGGATGGGTTGACCAGGCGGTCGCGCGTCACGCAAGTGGCTCGAGGAACGTCCGGGCTCCGCAGAGCAGGGTGGTGGGTAACGCCCACTCGGGGTAACCCGCAGGCCAGTGCCACAGAAAACAGACCGCCTGCGCGTGGTGATGCTTGCATCAGCACACGGCAGGTAAGGGTGAAACGGTGGTGTAAGAGACCACCAGCTCCCTGGGTGACCGGGGAGGCTAGGTAAACCCCACCCGGAGCAAGGCCAGACAGGACACGTTTGAGGGCTGCTCGCCCGAGTGTCCGGGTAGGCTGCTGGAGGGCGTCGGCAACGACGTTCGTAGATGGATGGCCGCCACTCCTTTGCCGGCAACGGCACGGGATGACAGAACCCGGCGTATCGGTCAACCCATCCACACATTTGCCCCTAGATCCCAGGCATGTGACGTCCATTGTGACTGCCATGTGAGTGATTTCACGCCCCCGGGCGCCCAAGAGAGCACCCTTCCGCCTTAGACTTGTTATGAACGTAGATGTTCTGCCGCCGGGACTGCGTTCGCAGCCGGCGGTCTTTTCTTTGCAATCGTTCAAGGCGCTGTGGGCGGACCGAAGCCCGGCCAGTGCTCGTGCCGCAGGATTACTCCGGGCGGCCGCCATCTGCATACGAGGACGTATGTGGTTGACCCAAGGAAGGTAGTTCTGTGAGCCAGACGTCAGATTCTTGTCTTGATAAGTGGATGGGCCGGGAGGCTCTCGCCGAGGCCATGATTCCGGTAATCGGCCGGTTGTACCGGGAAAACAACGTGGTCACGAGCATCCACGGCCGGAGCTTGATCAACAAGTCGACCATGAACATCCTGAAGGCCCACCGCTTTGCGCGCCGGATGAGCAATACCGAGCTCCTGCTCGAAGAAACTGCACCCCTGTTGAACGCGCTTGCTGAGCTGGAACTCGGCGCGGCTGCGATCGACATTGCCCGTCTCACGGAGAAGTTCCGCGTCGAGGGCCACGGCACCTCCTTGGATGAGTTCCTGCGGTCTGAGCTCGCCGAAATCGTCGGAAAGCGTGGCGCTGATGACCGCACCAGCACCGACGTCGTGCTGTACGGCTTCGGCCGCATCGGCCGCCTCCTGGCCCGCATCCTGATTGAAAAAGCCGGTGGCGGGCATGGCCTGCGGCTGCGTGCCATCGTCGTCCGCAAGGGCGCCGAGAATGACCTCGTCAAGCGCGCCAGCCTCCTGCGCCGCGACTCCGTACACGGTTCCTTTGAAGGAACCATTCGCGTGGACGAAGAAGCCAACACCATCACCGCCAACGGTGTTCAGATCCAGGTCATCTACTCCGACAACCCCGCAACCGTGGACTACACCGCCTATGGCATCGAGGATGCCCTGGTAGTGGACAACACCGGGCGTTGGCGCGATGCTGAGGGCCTGTCCCAGCACCTGCAAAGCAAGGGTGTTGCGCGCGTCCTGCTGACGGCGCCGGGCAAGGGCGATCTGAAGAACATCGTCCACGGAATCAACCAGTCCGACATCTCCGATGACGACAAGATCGTCACGGCTGCGTCGTGCACAACCAACGCCATCACGCCGGTGCTGAAGGCCATCAACGACAAATTCGGTATCATCCACGGCCACGTTGAAACGGTGCACTCGTTCACGAACGACCAAAACCTGATCGACAACTTCCACAAGGGCGATCGCCGCGGCCGTTCGGCGGCCCTGAACATGGTTATCACGGAGACGGGTGCAGCCAAGGCTGTTGCCAAGGCGCTTCCGGAACTCCAGGGCAAGCTCACCGGCAACGCGATCCGCGTACCTACCCCGGATGTGTCCATGGCGATCCTCAACCTCAACCTTGCCAAGGGCACCACGCGCGATGAGGTTAACGACTACCTCCGCGAAATGTCGCTGCACTCGCAGTTGCGCAAGCAGATCGACTACATCGACTCTCCGGACGTTGTCTCCACCGACTTCGTCGGTTCCCGCCGGGCAGGCATCGTTGATGGCCTGGCCACTATTTCCAACGACAAGAACCTCGTTCTCTACGTTTGGTACGACAACGAATTCGGCTACTCCTGCCAGGTAGTCCGTGTCATGGAGGAAATGGCCGGCGTCAACCCGCCGTCCTTCCCTGCCCGCGACATCGTGGCGCCTATTGCAGTGCTTGAGGCAGCGAACGCCTAAGCCGGAAGTATTCACGGGTTTCCCGGCTGAGTTACTGGTATCAGCCGGGAAACCTGACCAAAATGGGTTCATGGAAAATGAATCAACTTTGGAACACGAGACAACGCTGGAACATGCGCTGGATGTAGCACGGGCCAACCACAAGCAGGCACAGAAACTGCTGGACCACGCCATTGCAGCAAACGCCGCGGGGGACGTCAGCGACGAGCGCGTCCAGCAATTGCGCACGCTGCTGGAGGTGGCTGCTGAAGACCTCCAGCGCGTTATGCGCGAGCAGTAACCCGGGGAAGTTCCCCACACTGCAGTGTGACTTCTCCTACACACTGTGAATATCGGCTCTGACTGTCGGTGCCGTGTCCTACGCTCGTAGGACACCACCCACCCCGACTGGACGGAGCCCCTTGAGTATCACCTGGTCTGCCTACAAACGCGCGCGCAGACGATCACGCCAAGCTTGGGCCATTCTAGGATTAGTAGCCGCAACCCTCGCGGCAGGCCTGTCTTGGTTCTTCACCACAGGCCAGTTCAACGCAGCCGAGCCATGGGTCTCCGGTCCCAGTGATGCGCCGGTCTTTAATCCCGCTTGGATGAAACCCATTGCCGGGATCGAGGCCGTTCCCGCGGAGAAGGCAAGCGCGGCACTCGCACAGCTGGAAGTTAAGGGACGGGCATCCCAGGAAGACTATGAGCGAACCGCATTCGGCCAGGCATGGCTGGATGCCGATCGAAACGGATGCGATACCAGGAACGACATCCTGCGCAGGGACCTGTCGTCCGTGGAGTTCACCAGCGGCTCCTCATGCAGGGTTGCCACTGGAGAGTTCCAGGAACCCTACACGGGTGCGCACGTGACCTTCCGCCGAGGTCAGGACACCAGCGCTGATGTTCAGATCGACCACATTGTGGCTTTGGCCGACGCATGGCAGAAGGGTGCCAAGCAATTAACGGTGCAGCAACGCCAAAGGCTGGCAAATGATCCGTTGAACCTGATTGCGGCTGATGGGCCCGAGAATGTGAAGAAGGGCGCAGGCGACGCCGCCACTTGGCTTCCGCCGAACAAGAACTTCCGGTGTCACTACGTAGCACGGCAGATCTCCGTCAAGGCAGCCTACAAGCTCTGGGTCACCCAGGCGGAGAAGGACGCCATGATGCGCGTCCTCTCTTCCTGTCCGGATCAGCAAACCATTTACAGTGCCAGGTGACCGTGTCCCAGTTGCCAGGTACCGCCGTCGTCGATTCTCTCCAGGACAACGCGCTGAAGGGAGGTCTCCCGCGGTAGCCGGTCCAGGCCCTCAAGCCCCCGGTGCCGAAACGTGAAATAAACCGCATCAGTGGGCGCATCGGTGCACCTGTCCAGTGTGAAACGGCGGGCGAAGGATGCGATGTTGCTGTTTGGAAGCCTTTTAACCAGGTAGGGATCCAGCATCCAGGACTCGCACGTGGCCACAGTGGCTGGCTTGTCCGGGAAATAGTGCGGAAAGAACGAACGTGCCTCGTCAAAGCTGGCGTCTACCAGGGCGGGGGAGAGGCCTCCGTCCTCGGGAATGTGGATACCCAAGACCCAATCGGATGCGTACGCCACGTTGCCCTCAGGCCCGTCGTCACGAGGGCTCCGGATCAAATGAAATTGCAACCGGCCGAGCCGGAACAGATTCCCTGCCATATGCAACGTCAGCCAGCCCCAGGTGTCCAGGCCGAAACGTCCATGAACGCGGCGGTTGATGCGGAGCTGGAGCCCCACGTCGGCGAGGGTGGCTGCTGACACGTCGGCGCTGATTCCCAGTTCCAAATGGTATGAGTGGACTCTGGGTGCGAAGCGGAGCAGCGCCTCGACCCAGACACTCTCCCCAGGCTGCCTGGGCGAAACTGCGTCGGCCGAAATACTGTCGGCCGGAAAAGTGCCAAGCCGTTGCTGCAGCAGCTCCAATGCTTCCAAGACGTTGCCACTGGGGTTTCCGTCCAAGAGCGCGGCGCATTCCATGGCGTCCTCGCCGGTAATGTCCAGGAGCTCGAACAATTCTGCATGGGGCGCTTGGGTCATCGAAATCAGTGTCCGAAAGGATCGGGGTCGACGCCAGGCATCCATGTCAATCCGGGAACGCCCCAACCGTTCTTCTTGGCCTGCTTCATTGCCTTCCGGGCATATCGGTCCACAAGGCGGTTGACGTAAAGCTTGCCGTCCAAATGGTCGTACTCGTGTTGCATGACTCGAGCGAACCAGCCTGTAGCCTCGAAATCCACCGGTTTCCCGTCACCGTCAAAGCCTTGCACGCGGGCCCATTCAGCGCGCTGCAGAGGGTAGTGCTCTCCGGGGAAGGACAGGCAGCCTTCAACGTGCTCTTCCGGGTCCGGGAGGGCTCCGGAGATCTTTGAGAGCGTCAACACGGGATTGACCAGAACGCCTTGATCCGGGGCGTCGTCGTCGTTGGCGTACTTATACACAAAGATGCGCTTCCCGACTCCCACCTGGGGTGCGGCGAGACCCACTCCGTTCGCGGCTTCATTGGTTTCGAACATGTCCGCGATGAGTTTTCGGAGATCGTCATCGAATACTTCGACTTCAGTTGCCCGACGATGCAAAACGGGTTCGCCCCAAATGGTCACAGGGAGGACGGTCATGTCAGCTCTTCCTTGGTCGGGCCAAAACAAAACAAAGGCCGCACCGGATAACCGGTGCGGCCTTTGTGGAAACCGGCTTCTAAGCCAATCTCGGCGGGGTGAGCGACGGGGGTTGAACCCGCGACCTCCTGGACCACAACCAGGCGCTCTGCCAACTGAGCTACGCCCACCATGTGCCTTTTTCGGTAAGTCCGTATGACCGGCATTCCGTGAAGGCAACGACAAATAGCTTACCTGCTGTTTTGGGGTGAAAAGTCCACTTTTGCCGGTTTCGACGAAAAAACCTTCAAAAATGGCGCAGATCACATAGTCTCTGTTGAACTCAGAGTCTCAGCAGTGGCCGTGATGTCCTTGGAGATGCGCTGGGCGGTAGCAGTGTCAGGACCAGGGGCGGGTACAAAAACGGCCTGCCTGTAGTAGCGGAGCTCGTCGATGGAATCCTTGATGTCGCCCAGTGCGCGATGTCCGCCATGCTTGGCGGGCGACTGGAAGTAGGCCCGCGGGAACCAGCGGCGCGAGAGTTCCTTGATGGTACTGACATCGATCACGCGATAGTGGAGGTGCTCCACAATGTTCGGCATGTCCCTGGCCAGGAACATCCTGTCCGTGCCCACCGAGTTGCCTCCCAACGGGGCCTTGCGTGGGTCCGGAACCCACTTCTCGATGTACTCAAGCACCTGCGCCTCGGCCTCGGCCATCGTCTTGCCGTGGGGGAGTTCGTCAAGGAGTTTGGAGCGCGTGTGCATGTCGCGAACGAAGTCGTTCATTTGCTCCAGCGCTGCGTCGTCGGGCTTGATCACGACGTCCACGCCATCGCCCAGTATGTTGAGCTCGGAGTCCGTCACGAGCGCCGCAACCTCGATCAGGGCGTCGTTCTTGAGGTCCAGGCCGGTCATTTCGCAGTCAATCCAGACGATGCGTTCATTAGTAATAGGCACGCGCCTAGCCTATCCTTCAGGCGGTTCCAAGTGCTCCGATGGTAGGATTTTTGAGCACGGCAGTGTCCTTTCTTCCTGTCGTGGACAGCCCCCAGAGATTCAGATTTCTGTCCCGGACGCAACGGGCAAACGATTGGATGAAGACCACATGACGGTGCCTGTACCCGCCGCCCAGAAGGCAGGGAAAGAAGCGCCGCCCGCGGATGCTGCTGCCAACGAAGTGGATAACGCCAGGTCCCCGCTGATCGCCGGTTTCATTGGCTCGATGTTCCTTGTCTTCGGCTCGCTGGGCGTTGGCTGGCTCGCACCGGTGTCTGAACTTCGCCGGCTTCCGCTCTTCATCTGGATGCGCACCGAAGGTGTGGGCGTCGCGCTGTCCATCGTCCTGCTGGCTGTTGGAGGCATGCTGCTGGTCCGGGCCTGGCTGCGCCTGGGGCAGCGTGTCCGGGTTTGGGGACTTCAAGCCCGCAAGGCCACGTTGCAGGCTGTAGTGGCCTGGGGACTGCCCATGATGTTCACGGTACCGCTGTTCAGCAGGGACGTTTACGCCTACATCGGGCAAGGCAGACTCATGGTTGAGGGGATGAATCCCTACGAGAATGGGATTTCCGCCCTCCCGAACTACTTCCAATTGGGCGCCGACAAGATGTGGACGGAAGCTCCCGTTCCCTACGGCCAGTTCTTCCTCTGGATCGAACAATTCGTTGTTTGGGTGACCAATGTCCAACCTGAGGCTTGCATCATGCTGTTCAGGCTGGTGGCAGTTGCGGGCGTCATACTCTGCATCATCTACGTGCCCAAGCTGGCAGAACTCCACGGTGTCAATCCGCACCGTGCACTATGGTTGACGGCCGCCAACCCCCTCTTTCTCACCAACTTCATCGCCAGTGTCCACAATGACGCGCTCATGATCGGGCTGGCCTTGGCAGGTCTGTACTACTGCGCCACCCGCCGGGTGGTCCTGGGCTTGGTGCTGGTGACACTCTCCATTTCGGTCAAGCCAATTACGGTGGTCTTCCTGCCCTTTATCGGCTTGCTCTGGGCGGGCAAGGGTGCGTCATGGCCGCGTAAGATCCTTTTCTGGTTCCTGACAGCAGCCCTGACCTTTGGCCTCCTGTACGCCATGAGCCTGGGCAACGGGTTTGGGTTTGGGTGGGTGAAGGGCCTGTCTGCCCCCGGGAGCGTCTGGATTTGGTATGCGCCCATCGGTTTGATCGGCTTGGTTGTCGCCTCGATCTTCAATGTATTTGGACTTGACGGCTGGGGCATGGCGAAGTGGGTTTACGACGCCGGCAAAGTGCTGATGGTGGGAGCCATCGCCTGGCAGGTCTTCCGGGGAGAACACGACCGCCTGATGCGCCGGCTCACCCTGGCCTTTGCGGCGATCGTCCTGTTGGCCCCGATGATCCAGTCGTGGTACGTCGTGTGGTTGATTCCGTTATTTGCGGTTACCGGCATACGCAATGACTGGCAGGTGAAGGCTGTTTACTTCGTTGTGTCGTTCTTCATGGTCTACGCCATCTCGGACCAACTGGATGTGTTTCCCTATCTTCAGAGCGAGGATCTCGGCCTTGCCCTGACCCTGGCGCGGAACGCGGCAGCCATCATCGCGCTCCTGTTTGCCGTTTACTTGATCTTCGTGGATCCGAAGACGAAAAGCCTTTTCCGCAAGCGCGACGAACCAGGCCTGCGCCCGATCATCTGAGGATTGCCTGAGTCTCCCGACGGCTCCTGGCCGACTGCTTAATGTGAGGACAGCCGAATGCCTAATGTGAGGACAGAAGCCGTACTGCCTCACGTGTGGAGAGCGGGCTGAGCGCTGGAGCATTCTCTGCGGCGAATGCCCTGACCCACTCGGGGTTCGTCTTGCTGTACTCCCGCAAGGCCCATCCGATGGCCTTGCGGATGAAGAACTCCTTGTCGGCAAGGTTGGGTTTGATAACGGCCGCCAGCAGCCCAGGGTCCGTCAGCGTCTTGGCTGCCAATTGAGCAGTAATGGACGCCCTTCGGATCCACATGTCCTCGTCCGTGGACCATTGCAGCAAAAGAGGCGTCATGGTGGACCTATGGGCAAGGAGAAGGGCACACAGACGGTGGGCCACTCCGTCGACGAGGTCCCACCAGGCGCCGGTGCGGATTATTTCCTCATAGACAGGCAGCATGGCAAGGTCGTCCTTGACCATCGGCAGGCCTGTCAATTCAATGGCTGCATATCGTTCTTCGCGCGCCTGGGCATTCCGCCACAAATCATGAACGGCCTCGCGAAGGCTGCCGGGTGAAGAGATGGGAAACTGCCTGGCCGCCGCCTTGGCGATTCTTCGCACCTCTGGCACCCGGATACCCCACGAGGGCATGTCCGACTTCATATACGCCTGCGCTCCCCGGGCACGCTCGGGATCCCCGGCAGATCGAAGTTTTGACCGGATGTCCTCAAGCAGGTCCTTGTTCTCCATTCCTCAACTGTATGACTGGGCAGTATGACTGGCCGTCCTGGGAAGTGTCCAACCCGGAAATCGTCTTTGTTCTCCGCCCCATACAAGCGACCGCGAGGCCAGCAGTCTTATGCGGCCTTGCTGTTGACTCGAACGATGGCGCGCCCGGGAATGGGAGTTGATACCACTGAGAACCCACTTTCAACGAACAGCGAAACCGTGCCGTGATACAAGTCGGACGGAGCAGCCTTTGGACGAAGGCTGGTGTCGACGGGATACGCCTCAAGGGTGGTGGCTCCGTTATTGAAGGCATGGTTGACGGCTGCCCGGAGTAACGTCGCGGCAACTCCTGATCGCCGATGGTTCGGTGAAACCACAAAACAGCTCACCGACCAAAGGGTCCCAACGTCAACGGGCGGCAGGTCCGCTGCCCGAAGAAGCTGCGACCGTTCTATGCGGGGATAGTTTGCCCGCGGTTCCACAGCGCACCAGCCGACCGCCTGACCACCCCGGAATGCCAGCACCCCTGGCTCTGGATCCTCGTCGAAGCGGGCCCGCAGGAGCTCCTTGAGTTCGGTTGGTGCCTTGGACCTGAATTCCTTGCCCGGGAGGGCGAACCAGCGGCACCAGCACCGGGATGGCTCGCCCTTGACCCCGAATAATTTCTCCACGGCCTCCCAGGATGCCGGAGCTGTCTCCAGTCGGGGTACTGCTGCGTCGTATGCCATGGACCCAGAGTAATCTCCACTGTGGGGCTACTGCGGGGCTGGTCCCACCAGTTTCATCGCGGTCCCCGACGCGAAGGTTCAAGCCCCGGCACCCACCAACTCACCTGTGGTGGTGTTTACCACCAGCGGACCGGCGCCATCCGGATCGTCGACGTCCAGTGTTTCTGTCTCGTCCTCCGGGGGCGCTTGTTCGTTGTCGCCGGCCTCCCACTCAATCCCCGGATCTCCGAGCTTCCCGGCTGCCTCGCCGGAGGGGTTTGAGTCGGCTGGAGCCGACGTCCCGTTCATCCGGGTGAAGTTCGCAGAACCCCACATGAGATCGTGCCCGACTGATTCCGCGTCGATTTCTGCCACATGGTAGATCTTGCCCTCGTGTTCCCACTGCCTTAGACGGAGTTTTCCCACGACGATGACGCGTTGACCCTTCTTCACGCTGCAGCCAACGTGGCCGGCCAAGTAGCGGAAGGACTGCACCGTGTACCAGTTGGTGTTGCCGTCCACCCATGTATTGCTGGCCCGGTCGTAGCGCCGTTCAGTTGTCCCGAGGCGAAATGAAGCAGTGGACGTTCCGCGTGTGGTGGTCGAACTCTTGACTTCCGAGGCTACAAAGCCCCGAAGAGTAATGGTGTCGTTCATGGTGGTCCTTCTCGATGTAGGAAAGTGCCCGTCCGGCCCTCTTAGCCTCATGCATGCAAACAAGGCTGGGGAGAGCGGTCTTGCCCTATGTGAATAACTCCGGCTCGCAGGGTTGTTGTGGAGGAGAAGTGCCTGTGGGCGTGGGCTGGCAGGCTGCAGTCCGAATGCACTGTAAACTCTTTGTGGCGCCAGCGGCTTAGGCTTGTATTGGCGCCTGTGCGCCCCAGTAGCTCAGGGGATAGAGCAGCGGCCTTCTAATCCGCCGGTCGGGGGTTCGATTCCCTCCTGGGGCACAAGAAATCCCCCGGAACCTGCAGGGTTCCGGGGGATTGATTCTTTAAACTGCGTGGCTCTTTGGGCTGTCACTCAAGAAATTCCTTGAGGTTCTGAAGAACCATGTGCCACGTCGCGGCCGAATGCTCCTTTTCTTCTTCGCTCTTGTTGTTGCCCTGCGTAATGGTCACGGATGTTCCTTTGTCCGCATCGGCCAGGCGGTATTCCACCGTGTGATAATTCCCGGGGGAATCGGGAAGTCCCGATGAAGGACTGTAGTGAGTGGTTTTCAAGAGCTGCAAGGGTTCGAAGGCCAGGATGATGCCCTTGTCCTCGTATGCCTTGCCGTTGTACTCGCCGGAGTAAGTGATGGGATCGCCTACCCGCCAGGTTGTTTCGACATTGGTTCCGAGGAAGTATTCCTTGATGAGGCCAGGATCGGTCAGGGCCTTCCATACCTGCTCGCGCGGGGCGGCAACGGTGATCGACGCCTCGGCGTCAGGGATTTTTCCTTCCATGGGTTCCTCCTTCCTGCGGCCGCCGATTCAGGCGCGCCACCACTTGGCCCACGCTACGCCCGCGGGCCGTCCATGGGAATGGCAGAATGGCTATGTGATGAGCAGGGGAACCAGGGTGGAGCAGTCGAGTCGTGAAAGCAACTTTCAGCTGAACGGTAGGGCTGCCGGGGCCTTCCTGGTCCTTGTTGCTGCCCTTGCACTGACGGCATGCGCTGCATCGTCACCACAACCTACGGCAGGCCCAACTTCTTCGAGCCCCACATCCCTCCAAGCCAATGCTGAACCCAGCGTGGACCCCGCCATAGTGGCCACGAGCACGGCTGTGGAGACAACGCTGAAGAAAATCGTGGCTACCAACCCCAAACCGGATACGGAATCCGTTCGCGCAGCCCTGGTATCAGCGGGCATTCCCCAAGCCAACGTGGAAGTGTCCGTCAGCCGGACGCCCACAGGTCTTGATGTTGATGCGTTGGAAGCCGCGGCGCTGGCAGGCGATAGTTGTGTCATGGGCCAGATCCGGGATGGAGGCGTCGTGATGAGCGTTCTGCCAGTACTTGCCACCGGGAAATGCTTCGTGGGCAGCGTTCGTTAGCAGTACTTCCCCACGGAGTTGCTGACAGGGCCCGATAGCACCGAATGTGAGATCTGTCCGCCTACCCACTAGATTTAAGGGCATGGCGGAATTCATTTATACGATGACCAAGGCTCGCAAGGCCGTTGGCGACAAACTAATTTTGGACGACGTCAGCATGTCGTTCTACCCCGGCGCGAAAATCGGCGTCGTAGGCCCGAACGGTGCTGGCAAGTCCACCATCCTGAAGATCATGGCAGGACTGGACACTCCTTCAAACGGCGAGGCCCGCCTGAGCCCCGGTTACACCGTGGGCATCCTCTTGCAGGAACCGCCGCTGAATGAGGAAAAAACCGTCCTTGGCAACGTCCAGGAAGGCGTTGGCGAGATCTACGGCAAGATCCAGCGTTTCAACGAGATCTCCGAAGAGATGGCCAACCCGGATGCAGACTACGACACTCTGCTGGATGAGATGGGCAAGTTGCAGGAAGCGATTGACGCTGCCGATGCCTGGGATATCGATTCCCAGCTCGAGCAGGCCATGGACGCCCTGCGATGCCCGCCGGCTGATTCCGATGTCACGGTCCTCTCCGGTGGTGAGCGCCGCCGCGTAGCGCTGTGCAAGCTTCTCCTCCAGAAGCCGGACCTCCTGCTCCTTGACGAGCCCACCAACCACTTGGACGCCGAAAGCGTGCTGTGGCTTGAGCAGCACCTCTCCCAGTACCCCGGTGCCGTCCTTGCCGTGACTCACGACCGCTACTTCCTGGATCACGTGGCTGAGTGGATCGCAGAAGTCGACCGCGGCCACCTTTACCCGTACGAAGGTAACTACTCCACCTACCTGGAGAAGAAGAAGGCCCGCCTTGAGGTCCAGGGCAAGAAGGACGCAAAGCTGTCCAAGCGCCTCAGCGAAGAACTTGAATGGGTGCGCTCCAACGCCAAGGGCCGCCAGACCAAGTCCAAGGCTCGTTTGGCCCGCTATGAAGAAATGGCCGCAGAGGCCGAGCGCACCCGCAAGTTGGACTTCGAAGAGATCCAGATTCCTCCGGGTCCGCGCCTGGGTTCCGTGGTCATCGAAGCCAAGAATCTGAAGAAGGGGTTCGACGACCGCGTCCTGATCGAAGACCTCTCCTTCTCGTTGCCCCGCAACGGCATCGTTGGCGTTATTGGACCGAACGGTGTGGGTAAGTCCACCTTGTTCAAAACCATCGTCGGCATGGAGCCCCTGGACGATGGTGAGCTCAAGATCGGCGAGTCCGTAAAGATCTCCTACGTGGACCAGTCCCGCGGCGGTATAGATCCCAATAAGTCTCTCTGGGAAGTTGTTTCCGAAGGCCACGACTACATCCAGGTGGGGCAGGTCGAAATGCCTTCGCGGGCCTACGTTTCGGCGTTCGGCTTCAAGGGACCGGACCAGCAGAAGAAGGCTGGTGTCCTCTCCGGTGGTGAGCGTAACCGTCTCAACCTTGCATTGACCCTTAAGCAGGGTGGCAATCTTCTGCTCCTCGACGAGCCCACCAACGACCTCGACGTCGAAACCCTGAGCAGCCTGGAAAATGCCCTGCTCGAGTTCCCCGGCTGCGCCGTGGTGGTCTCCCACGACCGTTGGTTCCTGGACAGGGTAGCAACCCACATCCTCGCCTACGAAGGTGACGACGAGAACCCCTCCAAGTGGTACTGGTTCGAAGGTAACTTCGACTCCTACGAGGAGAACAAGGTGGAGCGCCTCGGCGCTGATGCCGCAAAGCCGCACCGCGTGACGCACCGCCGCCTGACCCGCGACTAGCGGGTCGCCACAGGCACAAAATGAGGCCGGTCCCAACAGGGACCGGCCTCATTGCTAGGGAATTCTGACCATCCCCTCCTGTGCCACGGTCGCAACGTGCAGGCCTTCGCGGTTGAATATCCGCCCGGTAGCCAAACCACGTGCCCCTTGCGCGCTGGGGGACTCCTGGACGTACAGCATCCACTCGTCCACCCGGACCGGCCGGTGCCACCACATGGCGTGATCGAGGCTTGCGACGCTCATGCCCGGCGTCATCCAGGCGAGGCCGTGTTTGCGGAGGATGGGCTCCAACAAGGTGTAGTCGCTTGCGTACGCCAACGCGGCCAGGTGCAGCTTGGGGTCGTCGGGCAAGGGTCCCATCGTCTTCATCCAGACGGCATTGGTGGCCACGCGCTCGCTTGGCGGTGACACGTAAAGTGCGGGGTCGATGTGACGGACGTCGAACGGCCGCTCCGAGGACATATGCCGTGCCAACGGGTGGTCGAATTGAGCCAGCAACTCAGCCGTGCTGGGCAAGGATTCTGGGTCCGGAATGCCTTCAGGCATTGTCGCTTGATGATCAAGGCCTTCATCTTCAACCTGGAACGAGGCGATCATTGAGAGGATCGGGACACCGTCCTGATAAGCATGAACGCGCCGCGCCGAGAAGGACCGACCGTCACGCAACCGTTCCACACCGAAGGTGATGGGCTTATTGGCGTCGCCGGGCCGCAGGAAATAGCCGTGCATGGAGTGCGCCACCCGGTCTGGTTCCACGGTTCGCATGCCAGCCATCATGGATTGGGCTAGAACCTGGCCGCCGAAGACACGATGCCGGGGCTGTTTTTGGGAAGGTCCAAGGAAGATATCCTCATTGGTCCTGGCTCCGTCGAAGTCACCCAGGTCCAACAGGCCAATCAGGACTTCCGTCGGATCTTCTGAGGGTGCCTCAAACTTAAGGCAAGCGTTCGTGTCAGTCATGGTTCGACTCTAGACGGCCCCCGGACCCCTCTCAACCGCGGACATGCCGGTAGAGTCGATGCTGTGACAGACCTCTTGACCCAGTCCTTCCGCTTTGCTGATCCCCGCGACCTCGTTGACCTGCGGACCTTTGTCACGCGTGCCAAGAGCATCGATGACGGCGCCATCCGCCTGCAGGCTGCAGGCCAGGTATTGGCCGCCTACGTGTGTGTGCTCAGGCCACGCATCCTGGGCGAATCAACTCCCACTATCCTTGGGTTGCGGACCATGGCGCTTGCAGAACCCGCGCAGGCCGACGTCACGGTGACGCTCGCCTCCGTCATGGACCGTCTTGCCCGCTCGGGTGCCGACGACGTCGAGTTGCCCATTCCGCCGTCGACGGTTTCGGAGTCGTGGGCTGGCGTCGGCGCGCCCAGGAGCGGTTGGGCAGTCCTGGGGACGGTGCTCGACGCCGACCTGAAGTCAGCAGCGGAAGCCGGCATTGCAGAGGTGGCTGGCGTGGTGCCCACTGCCGCCGGCGCTGCCGTTGTGAATACGGCCCGGGCCGCCGTGTGGGGACGAGAGCTCCCCGGACTCAGTGACCTGCCTGCCGGTGCAGCCTTCGCTGCCTTCGCCTTGGGATTCCTGGGCGCGGGCGAGCAGCAGCTGTTCCGCAATGGACGGTGGTTCCGCCTAAGTGGTCCTCGTGGCCATGTACTGGTTCGTACGGGCGCAGGCTTAGGCCTGGGCTTCTAGACCCAAACGACGACGCCCAGACGACAGCATTTAGACGGCCGAGGGGCTGTTCACCATGGTCAGGGCAGCGCGTTCCATGTAGTCCCAAAGGGTTCCCTCGTGAAGCGGCGACAACCCTAACGAGTCCACTGCTGTCCGCATGTGGAAGAGCCAGCGATCCTTCGCTTCGGGCGTGACTCGGAATGGCATGTGGCGCATCCGCAGGCGTGGATGGCCGCGCTCCTCACTGTAAGTAGTGGGACCACCCCAATATTGTTCCAGGAACATGAGGAAGCGCCGTTTGGCCGGTTCCAAGTCTTCTTCGGGGTACATGGGCCGCAGTAGCGGATCCTGCGCAACGCCGTCGTAGAAGACGTCAATCAGCTTCACGAAAGTGTCGTGACCGCCCACGGCTGCATAAAAGCTGTCGGTGTAGGCAGGTTGGCTGAAGGGATCATTCTGCATCAGCTGGCGTCGTGGACCAGCCTGGGGGTTCGTGTCACTCACTGGCCTTCTCCTCAGCCTTCTTGGCAGCATCATTGTCGTCGGGTTCCGGCGACTCCAACGGAACGTAGTCTCCCTGCGAGCGGTTGCCTACGCGCAGGATTTCGCCGTTTCGCAGATACCAGATGGCTCCGTCCTCAGCGCGGACCCGCGTAATGCGCAGGCCCACTGATTCAACGGTACCAATCACTTCGCTGGTAACGATCACATCGCCTATTCCGTACTGGTCTTCGATGGTGATGAAGATACCGGCGAGGAAGTCACGGATCAGCTGCTGTGCGCCGAAGCCGATGGCGACACCCAGGATTCCCACGCTTGTCAGCAGGGGCGCGACGTCCACGTTCATGAACTTGAGGACGTAAATAATCACGATCACCACAACCACGACGCTCACGAGGCTTGTCAGCAAAGTGCCGATGGTTTCGGCGCGCTGTGACCGGCGTTCGTGATCCAGCGCACGGATTGCCGGTTGCACCCATTTGAAGTGTGGCTTCTTGAAGAAGGAGCTGCCCGCGGATACCCGCCGTGTGATGCGCAGGATGATGAACCGCGCCACGATCCAGACAAGCAGGCCTACGCCTAAGGTGATGAGGATCGAAACGAAGTCTATTTTCTCCGGTTCAATGGTGATGGTTTCCGCCAAGGGGATGGAGGTCAAGGTGGAATAACTCCTTGTCGTCGGCCCGTGTTCGCCGGGCGCGGAACACTCTGTCCACTTCCAACCCTATCGCCGTAGCGTGACGGTATGCGCATCCTGGTCCTTGGCGGTACTGCCTTCCTGTCAGCTGAAATCGCCAAGCAGGCGCTTGCCTTGGGGCACGACGTCACGTGTCTGGCCCGTGGCAGCCAGGCGAACCCGCCCGACGGCGTGGAATGGGTCCGTGGCGACCGCGCCTTGGGCAGTGCAGCATATGAGGACGTGAACAGTAGCTGGGACGAGGTTGTCGACGTTTCCAGGGATCCTGTTCAAGCGCGGGATGCCCTTGAAGCGTTGGGATCGGGTGCGCGCCATTGGACGTTCGTGTCCAGTTGCTCGGTGTATGCGGATCATTCGGTTCCTGGTGCTGACGAGAACGCGGCGCTCCTTGAACCTTTGCCTGAAGGACAAGCCGGCACTCCGGAAACCTATGGTGAATCAAAATCTGCGATCGAGCACTTGACCCTCACGCTGGTGGGGCAGAAAGCCCACATTGTGAGGGCAGGTCTCATTGGAGGGCCAGGGGACGGCTCTGACCGTTACGGTTATTGGCCTGCGCGTTTCGCAGCCAATACTGGGCCGGTTCTAGTGCCGAACATTCCAGATGACGCCACCCAGATCATCGACGTCCGTGACCTCGCCAGATGGATCGTTCAAGGGGCAGAGATGGGCCTGACGGGCACGTACAACGCGTTGGGAGATGTAGTTCCGTTCAGTGAGTACATTTCGGAATCCAGCCGCGCGGCGCTGGGCCAGGAGAAGCAGCCCGGCACGGACGCGAGGATACCGCTGGGCGCAAATGTCCAGGCCGACGAAGACTGGCTGGTGGAGCAAGGCGTCGACTACTGGGCAGGGCCGGACTCACTTCCTCTCTGGCTGCCCCCGGACCACGACGGCTTCCAATCGCGAAGCAATCAAGCGGCGAAGGCGCTCGGTATGACATTGCGCCCGTGGCAGGAGACTCTCCGGGACGCCTTGGACTATGAGCGAAGCCTGGGCCTGGAAAGGGAGCGCAAGGCAGGCCTAAGCCGTGAAACTGAACGCAGGCTGGTAGCACTCCTGGGGGAGCAACAGGCCTAAGGCGGGTTTAGCAGCCTCAGGCCGCTGCCGACGTCGTCATTGGCTCGTGCAACACCGGGAAGTTGACACTGCGAGCTATGAAACAGAGCTGATTGGCTTCGTGGTGAAGTTGCGGCATCAATGCCGAATGAGCCGGGTCCGCAATGGTGACGTGCGGCTTCAGGGTTACGCTCTCGAACTGGCCGCTGCCGTCACGGTTGAGCTTCATGATGCCCTCGGCGTTGTCCTCGTAGCCGGTGACTATAACCCCATGTTTTACCGCCACGTGCAGGAAGGAGAGCATGTGGCATTGCGACAGGGCAGCAAGCAGGAGTTGCTCGGGGTTGTAGCGCGTGCGGTCGCCGTGGAACGTTGGATCTGCGGAACCCCTGAGGATGGGCAGCCCGGGAATCTCTACCTCATGATCCCGCGAGTACCCTCTGTAGCTCTCTGTACCGACGCCCAGATTTCCAGTCCAGCGGACGGTCAATGCATAGTGGTGTTCGTTGAGGCCCATGCGGACAGTTTAGCCATCTGCCAAACAGCGCCAGCACAGGCCCCAACGTACGGCTTAGGCGTCCACGTCCGCTGCCCGGGCTCGGAGCGCCCGTGCCACGGCGTCCCGGTTTTCCAGCATCATTCGGCGCAGCGCTGCACTTTCCTCGGGCAGGTCCGCGAGGAATTCGTCCGTCCGGTCCACAGTGGCCTGGGTTGTGAGCTGTGCCGGATAGAGGCCCACGACGATCTGCTGGGCCAAAGCGTGCGTGCGTTCTTTGACAATCCCGGGGACCGCTTCGAAGTACTTTTCAGCATAGGGTTCCAGCAAGGTGGTATCCGGCACCCGCATGAAGCCGGCCACTGCCGAGGCTTGCAGGGCGTTGGAGAGCTCGCCCTTGACCACGATGGAATCCCACGCGGCAGCTTTGGCTTCCGCTGTGGGAATAGCGGCCTTGGCCTGTGCCGCGGCATTTTGGCCGGTGGAGGTGTTGTCGTGGGCGAGTTCCTGGTCGATGCGCTCCTGGCCCTGCCTGCCGCCGGCCACCAAGGCGGTGAGCAGCTCCCACCGCATGTCCTGGTCGACGGTAAGGCCTTCAAGGGTGTCGGTCCCGTCCAGCAGCGCCTGGATGCGGTCCAGCTGCTCCGTGCTCCGTGCCAGCTGCGCGTAAGACTTCACGAACTGCAACTGCGCATCCGAGCAAGCATCCACCGCCGCCGCGAGGTCCCACAGTTTGTCGGCGGCAGCGATCGTTGCCTCCAACTTGTGCTCAGCTGCCACATAGTAGGTCAGCGTCGTGGCTAGCTGCCGCAGTTGAACGAGGATCACCGAGGAGTCTGTTTCCTCTGCGATGTTCGCCAGAATTAGTTCGACGTAGCCGCGTGCAGGAGTTTCTCCGTCCCGTGCCGCATCCCATGCGGAGCCCCACACCAGTGTGCGGGGCAAGCTGGCGGCAAAATCCTTGAGATGCGCTTTCGCTGTGGCAAGCGAATGAGCATCCAGGCGTACTTTGGCGTAGGCGAGATCATCATCATTGAGCAGGATGAGGTCCGGGCGTGCGAGGCCAGACAGGGTGGGCACTTCGGTCCGTGGGCCCTCGACGTCCAGCTCCTCGCGGTGCGTCCGCTCCAGCTTGCCTTCCCCGGACAGGTTGTAGAAGCCCACGGCCAAGCGGTGTGGGCGCAATGTGGGCTGTTCATCGATGGCTGTCTGCAGGATGCTGAACGAGGTGATGGTGCCGGCTTGCTCCACGTCCACCTCGGGAGCCAAGGTGTTCACGCCGGCGGTTTCCAGCCAAAGCTTGCCCCATACGTCAAGGTCCCGGCCGCTTGCGGCTTCCAGTTCCACCATGAGATCTGCCAGTTCGGTGTTTTTCCATGCGTGCTTGGCGAAGTACGTGCGAACACCTGACATGAACTGTTCGGGTCCAACCCAGGCAACCAACTGCCGCAGGACAGAGGCGCCCTTGGCATAGGTGATCCCGTCGAAGTTGACTTCCACGTCTTCAAGGTTGTTGATTTCGGCGAAGATCGGGTGTGTGGTGGGTAGTTGGTCCTGGCGGTAGGCCCAGGATTTCTCCACTGATGCGAAAGTGGTCCACGCCCGGTCGAAGGCAGTGTTTTCCACTGCGGCCAGGTGGGACATGTATTCGGCGAAGGATTCGTTGAGCCAGAGGTCGTTCCACCAGCGCATGGTCACAAGGTCCCCGAACCACATGTGTGCGAGCTCGTGCAGGACGGTGATTGCACGGCGTTCGATCTGTGCGCCGGCAACCTTGCCACGGAAGATGTATCCCTCCAGGATTGTCACCGCACCGGCGTTTTCCATCGCACCGGCATTGAACTCGGGGACGAACAGCTGATCGTACTTTTCAAACGGGTATGGGCAGCCGAACTGTGCCTCGAAGAATTCGAAGCCCTGGCGGGTAAGTTCGAAGATGTTGTCGGCGTCGAGGTACTGCATCAACGATTTGCGCGCAAAGACGCCCAGCGGAATGATCCTGCCGTCCGAACTGGCGACCTCCGACCGGACGGATTGGTACGGTCCTGCGATGAGGGCGGTGACATACGAGGACAGACGCGGCGTAGGAGCGAATTCCCACACGGACCTGGCACCGCCGTCCTCGCCTGCATCGGTTTCAACCGGTACCGGGGTGGGGGAGTTGGAGACGACGTCCCAGTGTGAGGGCGCGGTGACGTGGAACGTGAAGCTGGCCTTCAGGTCGGGCTGCTCGAAGACGGCGAACATCCGCCGGGAATCCGGAACCTCGAACTGGGTGTAGAGGTAGACCTCCCCGTCTACCGGATCCACGAAGCGGTGGAGGCCCTCGCCGGTGTTCATGTAGCGGGCATCAGCGACGATGGTGAGCTCATTCTCTTCGTCAAGGTTTGGAAGCTGGATGCGGATACCGTCTGATACTTCGGCAGGATCGAGTTCGGTGCCGTTCAGCGTAACGCTGTAAACGGTCTCGGTGACGGCGTCGATAAACGTTGACGCTCCAGCCTTTGCCGAAAACTTCACCACCGTGGTGGATCCGAAGACTGCGGCCCCCTTGGTCAGGTCAAGGGTGACCTTGTAGGACTCGACATTGAGGATTTCAGCGCGCTGCGCGGCTTCGACGCGCGTCAGGTTAAGGCCTGGCAAGTGGTGCCTCCGGAAGTTTGGGGTGGCCGGCCGGGCCGGGGGTCCGGTCGATGGTGTGAAGCCATTCTTTCACTCCAAGCGCCGATGGCAAGGAGGTGCCACCACAGTGTCGCTGCCAGGGAGTAGCGTTGGATCATGGGAACGTTCCGGGAGTCTCTTGACATACGCGCACTCAGGTTTGCACTCGCCTTTCCGTTGCTGCTGGCCATTGGTTTCGTCGTTTGCGCCCAGATGCTTCGAAACGATCTTCCGGATCCGGTAGCAGTGATGTGGAACGCTGACGGCGGCACCGCTTTTGCGCCCTTCGGCGCCTACGTAACAGGCGGCGCAGCCCTGATCACGTTCTTCGGTTGGGTCGCCTTCCTCCAAGCCGTTCCGCTTTCGCGGCCGGTGGTAATGCGAAGGGTCATGATGGGCCTTGGCCTCATGGTGAGCCTTTTCGTAACCACAGTCCTCGCTGCCGGATTGGTTGGGCAATCCGGCGTGGGGGAGGCGCGCGCTTCCCACGTAGATCCGATCGTCCTCGCCATGGGTAGCGGTGCGGCAGTATCCCTCGGCGTCGTCCTCATGTTCGCTTTCAAACCGGATCCGCGCTGGACGCGCGAGGATGATCAGGCCCTCGAAGCCGAACGCCTCCACATCACGGACCCGGACCTCGCGCGGGACACCCTGCGCATGTGGGTCCATGCCCGCAGCTCAGTCTTCGTCATGATTATCGTGTCCGCACTGTTTCCAGCCGCGCTGATTGCCATTGCTGTCCCGTGGCTAGGGGCCTTGGTGGCTGCTGCAGCGCTGGTCGGCGCCGGATTCCTGTTCGCCCGCGTCCGGGCGGACAGGGGCGGGCTGCAGGTCTTTGCAGGTGGCGTTGTACCCGTCCTGACCGTTCCCGCCGTCGACATCGCGGCGGCTGCTCCCGCTGAAGTAAAAGCTGCAGACTTTGGTGGCTGGGGGTGGAGGCACCATGACGACGCGACCGCGATGCTGGTCAGCAGCGGTCCTGCCGTCGTCGTAAGGAAACTTAACGGACGCAGGGTTGCGCTGAGTGCCGGCACTGCCGCCACTGCGGACAAACTCGCCGGAATCCTGAACCGGGCGGCCGAGCGGGCCCATCCCGGTGGGCAAGCCCAGCAACCCGGCGCGCGGTAACCTAGGTAGCGCATCCCACATCGCCGCGCCCGGCCAGGTGCCACACCGGCGCGCCAGAAAGAATGGACTACCCGTGACTACACCCCGCGTCCACATCGCCACAGACCACGCCGGCATGGAACTCAGCGCTCACTTGGTCAACCACCTCACTGCCAAGGGCTACGAGGTTGTGGACCACGGACCCAAGGAATATGACGCCCTGGATGACTACCCGTCTTTCTGCATCAACGCAGGAGTTGCAGTGGTGGCTGACCAGCAAGCAGGCGTTCACGCGCTGGGCATCGTTCTGGGTGGTTCGGGCAATGGTGAACAAATTGCTGCCAACAAGGTCAAGGGTGTGCGTGCCGCGCTGGCCTGGAACCTCTCTACCGCCAAGCTTGCCCGCGAGCACAACGACGCCAACGTAGTCGCCGTTGGCGGCCGTCAGCACACGGTGGAAGAAGCAACCGAGCTCATCGAGGCCTTCCTGCAGGAACCTTTCAGCAATGATGAACGCCACGTCCGCCGTATCGGCAAGATTGCGGCTTACGAGACCACCGGCGAGATCGTCGAGTAGTGCCTGAGGGGCACTCCGTCCACAGGCTGGCCCGCCAATTCCAGGATGTGTTTGGCGGCCGGCGTTTGGAGGTTTCCAGTCCGCAGGGACGATTCACAGCCGGTGCGGAGCTTCTGGACGGTCATGTGATGGTTGAAGTTGTTGCGCACGGAAAGCAGCTTTTCCTGAGGTTCGACCACGATCTTTTCCTCCACGTTCACCTTGGTCTCTATGGTGCTTGGAGCTTTGGCGGCGATAGCTCCTTCACGGGGGCCTCCAGCATTGGCGCGCCTCGCCGGATCGGTGAGCGCGAGACTGCCTCTTCTGGCGTGGAGTCCAGCGCTGAGGGGGACTACGCCGGGCCTCCCGCCCCGGTGGGTGCAGTCCGCGCCCGCTTGGTCTCGGACAACGGCTGGGCCGATCTTCGTGGAGCCACTACTTGCGCCGCTGTTACGTCCCATGAAGCAGAAGCTGTGCTGGGCCGGCTGGGCCCTGATCCGCTGCGTAACCGGCCGGGGGACCGGGACGAGTTCATCCGCCGGTTGCGACGCCGCAAGACCGCCGTGGCCTTGCTGTTGATGGACCAATCGGTGCTGGCAGGGGTCGGAAATATATACCGTGCCGAGGTCCTCTTCCGTCAGGCTGTGGATCCATGGACTCCTGGAAACACGATTGATGCTGCGACAGCGGGCAAGTTGTGGGATGACGCCGTCCTCGCCATGTCCGACGGCGTGCGCGACGGTCGGATCGTCACCACACCGCCAGCGCTATGGAGCGGTAACGGCGCCTCAGCGCCCGACGCCGATGCCCACTTTGTCTATAAGCGCGAAGGGCAGCCCTGCCGCGCTTGCGGGACGCTGGTAGGCATGGCAGAAATCGGCGCCCGCAAACTGTATTGGTGCCCTGGCTGCCAGTTGTAGCAGCGCTTGTCATTTGTAAGAGCGCTTGGGGTTATAGGACAAAACGTGTGTATTGGTTGGGCCTGCTTTCCAGCGCTGGCGGGCGAATTCCGGGATAGCTAAG
>NZ_JBHZPI010000041.1:0-20776 GCF_042788025.1 Paenarthrobacter sp. YIM B13468
ATCGAGGGGATTCTCCCGGTTCGGCTGCGCGGCCGCGCGCCTGCCGGAACGTGTGCGCTTGTTGGCGTCGAACATGGCTCGGATCTTCGCAATGGCGGTGACCTTGGCGGGGGAGTCGCCGGCGTCGAGCTGGGCCGCGCGCTCGGCCTGGCGTTCCAGGATCTGCCGGCGCTCGGCCTCCTGTTCGCGGCGGAGAACAGCTGCGCGGGCCGCTGCCTGCTGATCGCGGGAGCGCAGCGGCTCGCCGGCCTCGGTGCGCCAGGCGCTGAGGCGGTGCCTCAGCCAGCCGCGCATCCGCCAGGCTTCTTTGGTGTCTGGGGCGCCGCTGTGCGGCCATAGCGTGCCGTCAGGCCGCCAGTCGAGGGCGTGGAGAATGTCCGCGACGGTCCAGCCGGCCAGGAAGAAGTCCCGGCAGGAGCTGGCGACGTCCTTGGCTGTCATGCAACGCAGGGGAAAGCTCCGGTAGCGGATCTCGGACGAGGCGGCCACACGCTGTCCATGGCGTTTTGGCGTTCGGTGAGCTGGCCACAGGAGTTCTGGACGCCATGGCACCTGGGCGGCCGGTGCGCCGCTTGCGGCGCCTGCAGGAATGAGCCGTGGCGGAGCCACGTCGGTATGAGAGTTCTTTCCTCGCGCGCGTGTATGGGTTAACTCTTTCTCTTTAAGGTGAGAACCGCCTAGGGCGGGAGGGGTGCCAACTTTGTTCACAAGCGCCAGGGGCGACGGTGCGCACAGAACGTAAACGGCTGCTTCGTTGATGCGTTCCCCGTCCGGGCCGGCTGCGGCGTATTTGGCCTGCCTGCCGGATGCTACGCGGCCGATCAGGCCCCAGGAGGCTAGGAGCCGCAGAACACGCGCCACGGTCGTCCTGGACGTCGCTGTGGCCTCGATGAGGGCTTCCCAGCCCGGTCGTGCCGTCATGCTCTCGTAGTCGGCCCGCTCGATAAGAGCACGGAGTACGGCGACGATGGTCGCGCGGCCGTTGCGGTTCCGCAACGCGAACTTCTCGTGTGTGAGCAGCGCAGCCATGGTCTGCCGGCCGTGGGCGGCGCGCACCATGCCTGCCGGCACGGCGGCCAGGACAACGGTTGAGGCGGTTTCCTGGCTGCGATTGACGCGACGGCGACGGGGGGCAGGGCCTGACTCGCCGTGCGCGGCAACTTCCCCCAGCGGGAGGGCGCTGTGTAAACTTACGGACATAACGGAAGGACCCTCCTAGAGGGTGTGGAAGTGGGAGCCCTTCACCGGTAGCCGCCAAGCAAATGCGGTGGAGAGCTTTGAGTAACTTTGTTACGAAGGCCCGCCTAGTGCGGGCCTTCTCCATTTAAGAAGCGCGAGGAATCGGCAAAGCCTCCTGGTTGCTGATGTTGTCCAGCTGAATGTTCCTGAGGTGCTTCGTTACCAGGTCGGCAACGTAGTCGCTGACTGTCATGCCTTCGGCTTCCGCGACAGCGACCAGCTTGTCGGCGTCGGGAATGGGCATGCGGGTGCCAACAAGCCGGCGTTCGCCCTTGCTGCGGCGTCCGCCTCCGTTATTTCCTCTACCTGCCATAAGCCCATTCAAGCGGTAACAGTTTCTTAGACTCGGGAGCATTCGCGGCGTGTCGCTTAGAAACCCTTGGCGACGGCGGCCGCTGCGGCCAGCCATGCTCGTTGCGTAGCCGGCTGGAGGGCGTCATAGCGGATAGGGCCGTTGACCAGGGCGGGGTCGTAGGGAATGCGGACGACGGCGCGAACGTGTGGGGCGAAGCCGTCAGCGATTCGGCGGGCCTCGTCCTTGGCGCGCTTGAGCGCGTCCCCGCTCATGCTGCGCTTGGCGTCGGTGGACTCGGAGACGATCACCACGGCGTTACGTGCCAGCTCGGCGTCGTGCCCACCACGGGATTCCAGCGTCTGCAGGGTCAGCCGTGCGGCCTCGGCCCGGTCCTCAATGGCCGTCACAGGGACCACGAGCTGGTTGGTGTGGTGGATCATCTGCCGCCAGTTCGCTGAACGGGCGGTGTTGCCGGAATCCATCACGATCAGCCGGTAGTAGCGGGTGAGCACCTGGTGGGCAATATCCACTTCCTCGGCGGTCACCTCGTGGTCGCCTTCCTCGTTCTCGTCGGAGCGCAGAACGTCGAACTTGTCCGACGTCTGGTGGTGGACGAATCGAGCGATTTCGGCCGCGTTAGTGCTGGGGGAGAGCAGCGTCTGGGATGAGTCGATGAGGTCAAGGACGCTGTTGTCATGGCTGCCCTGCTCTGTCCGCCAGCCAAGCGTCCCCTGAGACTCGTTGTTGTCCCAGGCGACGGTTGCCGCACCGCTGTAGCGGGCCAGGATCGCGCTGAGCATGACGACGGTGGGGGTCTTGTTCGCTCCGCCCTTGCGGTTGACGACGGCCACCGTGCGGGGGCCGGGCCAGTGCTGGCTCACCGTGCGGATATCTTCGCGCTCGGCCAGTTCGTCGGGGGACGGTTCCATGCGGAAGCCCAGGCGGGTGAGCACGCCGCGCCAGCCGCGCGTAGCCGGCTCCAGCACGGGTGCGCTGACCAGGAACGAAGTCTCTTTGAGGCTCCGACGCGTGACAGGTTCCTGCGTAGCTGCCGTGGCGGCCGTCGAGGGTTCCTGGACGCGGTTGACGGCTTCGCTGAAGGTGACGGGGGCAGCGGGAGCCGGCGTTTTCTTGGCGGCCGGCGCTACGGGAGCCGGTGCCTGCTGTGCAGGGGCAGGGGCGGCCGGCGCTGGGTCTTGCTGCCTCCGGGAGCTGGGCTTGGCAGGGGCAGCTTCGCTGACGATGCCCTCGGGAGAGACGACGATGAGGCCCTGGCCGTCCGGGTCAGTGGTGCTGACCCGGACAGGCCGGCCCAGCTGAGCGGCGGTCTCGGTGATGAGCCGCAGCGCCTGGCTGAGCACGGCGGCCTCGTCCTCGGCTTGGATCGCGTGGGAAGTGCCATTGATTGTGACCTCGCCGGTTCCGTTAGCGCGCAGAACGGCGTCGATCTTGGGGAAGTCGAGTGCTTGGGTTTCCATCATCTGTCCTTACTTGGTGCCGTTCGGGGGTGTGAAGCGGTTGACCTGCCAGGGCCTGTCGGCCGCGCTGCGGAGCAGCTGCACGTCGTAGTCGCCGGCATTGGTCGGGAACACGACATGGCAGCCGAAGCCGTTGCTTTCGTCGATCTTGAGTTGCCCGGCCCCGGTGACCTTGTTGGCTGGGATGTTGGCCGGGTCAACATACTGGTAATCGGCTGCGGCCTGGGCCGTCAGGAGCTGGCCCAGCTCCTGAATCCAGACCTTGTCAGTGACTGAGGGGCGGGCGTAGAGCGTCATGGCCTTGGTCGCGGTGTCCAGGGCGGCGGCCTTGCTTGGCTCGTCCCACGCAATGCCCAGGGTGGCTGGGGCGGTGCCTCCAGGAGCCTGGGACTTGCCGCCGGCACTGAGCGTTGCCGGGGCCGTGGCGGAGGTGCTTTGCGAAGGTTCCGCGGGTGTTGTGTTGGACGCTGGGGCGCAGGCCGTGCACACGAGCACGGCCGCAAGGGCTGTCAGAGCGCGTTTCATGGTTCCTCCGGTTAGTTGCTGCCAGGCAGGTACAGGAAGGCGCTGGGAGTGCCGTTCTGGACCTTGCGTGTGTAGTAGGTGTGATCGTTCGGGGCGGGGTTGCCGTTGTAGCCCTCTTCCAGGTAGCTGCCGTCACCGTTGACGGCCTTCACGACGGCGACGTGGCCGTAGGTGCCGTCCGCGCCACCTGCGCCAGGGGCGTACCAGACGACAGCGCCGACGCGGGGCGTCTTTCCGGTGGGCCAGCCTTTGGCGTCCCAACCGTCCTTCCAGGTCAGAGCGGAGCCGAGCACGGCACCATCGGGTCGGAAGGTGCCGTTGAGCACCTTGTAGGGCGCGCTGTTGCTGCCCAGCTGCTGGTTCACGCGCCACAGGGCGAAGTCAACGCATTCGCGGTTGTACATGCCCAGGGGTGAGGGCTGGTAGATCGTGGCTGTCCGCCACGGCAGGTCGTCATCCTTGCCGGACTCACCGGGGATGCCACAGGAGCTTTCACCGCCGGCATCGGTCGTCTTGACGTCGCCCAGGGCAGCCACGACTTCCACTGCTGCCGGCCAGTAGGGCTGGTAGTGGAAGGGGTCGGCGTTGCGCTGGACCCTGTGCGCGGACGTGGTGGGTTCGAGCTGTTCCCATCCACTGACCTTCTGCAGGGCCTTGAAAAAGTTCGTTGCTGAGTCCGTGGGGTTCATTCGATCTTGGTAGGACCCCCACGCTCCGTTATCGCGCTGCTGGAACAGGCCTCGGGAGTCCGGGCCAGGGCCATCGCCGTAGTCCAGGACGCGCAGGCCGGACTCTCCCATGGCTGTCATGACGCCGATAGTTTGGCCTCGGG
Source organism: Paenarthrobacter sp. YIM B13468 (assembly GCF_042788025.1). Taxonomy (NCBI): domain Bacteria; kingdom Bacillati; phylum Actinomycetota; class Actinomycetes; order Micrococcales; family Micrococcaceae; genus Paenarthrobacter; species Paenarthrobacter sp. YIM B13468. The sequence continues at coordinate 4,370 of NZ_JBHZPI010000041.1, forward strand.
CAGACAAGCCCAGGGCCTTTCCTGCGTTGATGACCAGGGCGGCGTTTTTCAGCTGCTCGCCCTGGTAGCCGGCGACGGCCACCTTGGGCAGCTTGCTTTCGTCAACGCTGACGCTTCCGCCGCTGGGCGAACAGACGTCGGCGGCAGCTTGGGAGCCGCCGCCGAACAGGATGATGGACAGAACCAGCACAATCGGGGCGAGAATCGCCCCGATGACCAGTACCGGCCCGGTCTTTTGATACTGCATGTGTCCCCCTCACATTTACGGCTGCTATGCCTGGGCTTGGTCCTCGCTGGCACGTGGTGTCTTACCGTCGCGAAGCGTGTTCCGGTTCTCCCACACCCAGTCTTTGACTTGATCTCTGGCGATTAGCCATGTCTTCTCAACTTGGTAGGCCGGAATCACGCCGGTCTGGAGCCACCGATAGACCGTGTTTCGGGACAGCCCAAAGATCTCTTCGAGGTCCTGGGGCGTAAGTCGCTCCGGGTACTTGGCGAAGAGTGCTTCTAGATATTTAGGGTCCACGCTCAGTCCGTCCCACCGCATAGGTTCATCGTAGCCCAGATATTGGTACTGTGATGTACTAAAGGTGATTGAAAGGTACTAAAGTTGTAGTTGGGGGTCACTCTTGGCCTTTCGTGTCGGATGGTACAGATACGATCTTTGCGGACATGACAGGGGGATGTGAAATGTCAATCTCTAAAAATCGATGGGTGACCTTCGGCGCTGAGACTGTGGAGGAACCACCTTCCGCCGTTGAAGAGCCGCCGGCTTTCACCCCCACTGGGGCCACAAGGCCCCAGCTCAGCGTTCCGCAGCCAGACCGCGCGGACAGGCTTCCCCGCTGGAACGTCTCGGGAATCACCCCGGACTACTGGTGGCTGGGTGTTCACGGCGGAGCGGGCGAAACGTCGCTTGCCCGCTTGGACAAGAACACCAGGGCGGCTGAGCACCACTGGCCCATCACGGCCGCCGGTTCCACCGTCGTCCTCGTGGCCCGGTCCAACATGTCGGGCCTGCGCGCCGCGCAGCTGGCCGCCACTGAATGGGCGTCGGGCAGTATTCCAGGAATCCACATTGCCGGCCTTGTTGTTCTGGCCGATGCTCCTGGCCGCCTCCCGAAAGAGATCCGGGAGTTCGCCCGGGTCGTCGGCGGGGGAGTACCGCTTCTGTGGCATTTCCCCTGGATCGAGGCATGGCGCTTCGGTCACGACGTCCTGCCCGAGGAACTTCCAAAGGAAGCTCGCGCCGTACTTGACCAGGTGCGTATCGCAACAACCACCACCGCCGGACTCCCGGCCAACTAGAAAGAGGAAAACCAATGCTGTTCTCCAAGGCCATGGAATGGTCCACCTTCGTCATTACCGAGATCCCGAACCCGGGCACAGGCGAGGCCCCTCCCGGCTCCGCCGGCCTGCTGACGATCCTCAAGTGGGTCGCGTGGATCGTCTTCGGCCTGGCCGTTGCCGGCATCCTGATCACGGCCGGAACGATGATGGTGAACAACCGTCGTGGTGAGGGCGGCGAGCACGCCGGCCGTCTTGCGTGGGTCCTGGGTGGCTGCATCCTCGCAGCTTCCGCCGGTGGCGTCGTCGGCGCCCTGGTCTAAGGAGGAATCGAGCCATGACGGAACCGACAGTGAACGAAGAACAAAGCCCGTTGACCAAGCCTAAGTTCATCATCTCGGCTGTTGTCGTGGCGATCATTGTTGCGCTTGGGATCATCCTGGCCGTGATTCCCAAAGGTGGCGGCACGCCGTCACCTGAGCCGAGTAACGCCGGGGCTAGTACCGGTAGCAGCCAGCCCAGCGCGACGTCGGCTGCCAGCGTGTGCGGCCTGCCCTCCGGTGACCAGGCCAAGCCGGCCACCGCGCCGGCCGACGCCAAATGGGAACTGGTCGGAAAGATTGCTGCACCGACGTCGCCTAAGCAGTTCGGCCCTGGAAAGACGGAACCGAACGGCCTTCGGTCGTGCTTTGCACACTCACCAACTGGGGCCTTGTACGCCGGAGCCAATGTTGTGATTCTCGCCAGCTCGGGCCGAAATGACCTGGTGCTCCAGCACCTAACTGTTGACGGCCCAGAGCGCGACAAAATGCTGCAGTCGCCTGCTGCATCAAACAACTCTGGCAGCCCATCGTTCCAGCTGGCCGGGTTCAAGGTCACGGACTACAGCGGTGATCGTGCCGTGATCGAATACGGCTTCAAGGTAACTAACGGCACCTTCGGCTCGTTGCCTGTCGTCCTCCAGTGGGCCGACGGCGACTGGAAAGCGGTGCCGCCTGCGTCCGGCCAGCCCGAAGGGAAGCAGCTGGCAGACCTGAGCGGGTTCATTCCCTGGGCGGGTGTCTGATTTTGCGCCCCATGGACCAGAACGGTAAGCCCTGTGACTGGTGGAACTTTGGGTGCCAAGCCGGGGACTTTGTAAACGACCGGGCCAACGACGCAATCAAAGAAATGGCCGAGGCGATTGCTGACGCCGTGGGAAATGTCATCAAGACACTTGGGACGTTCTGGGTGAACGTGGGGACGCCTAGCCTGACGACAGTGCCGGGCGGGACCACGGCGAGTGATCCGGTGTTGTTCCTGCAGAACAGCCTCTACTTCTGGACGGCTGCTCTTGCGGTGCTGTCTGTGCTGGTGGGTGCCGCCAAAATGATCATTGAACGCAGGGGCGCGCCCCTGCGGGATCTCGCTCGTTCGCTGGCAACGCTGGTGGTCGTCTCCGGGGCTGGCGTGGCAGCGGTTGGGCTGCTGACTGTCTCGGCAGATCAGTTCTCTGCCTGGATCATCAAAAACTCCACGGATGGAACGTCGTTCAACGACAACATCACTGGCATGTTGGCGCTCTCGGCCACTAGCCCTATCGGCTCAATCATGATCATCCTCCTGGGGCTGATTGCGATTCTCGCCTCCGTCCTACAGATCGTGCTCATGATCGTGCGTGGCGGCCTGCTCGTGGTCCTCACGGGGATTTTCCCCACTGCGGCAGCCTTCACTAATACCGAGGCCGGCAAAGGCTGGTTCCAGAAATGCACGGCCTGGCTAATCGCCTTCATCCTCTACAAGCCAGCGGCAGCAATCATCTACGCAACAGCGTTTCGCCTCACCGGGGCAAAGATCTTCGGAAACGGCGGCGACGGCAAAGACTTCGGCTCTGCACTGTTGACGACAGTTACGGGCTTGGCGCTGATGGTCATTGCACTGTTCGCTATGCCAGCCCTCATGCGGTTCGTGACGCCGATGGTCGGGGCAGTTGCCGGCGGCGGCGGTGCCCTTGCAGCCGGCGCTGTCGGCGGCCTGGCGTCTGGCGCTATCAACATGGGCAGCGCCGGTCGGGGTGGCGGTGGAACGGCCAGCACCACGCCGAGCAGCTCATCGAATCAGTCTTCTGGCTCCCAGGGGCCTTCTGGCACCGGGAGCCAGGGCACAGCAGGGACATCCGGCACGGCTGGTAAGACGGGTGGCCAGGGAGCCTCCTCAACAGCGCCCGCCGCGAGCGGTGCACAGGCGGGCACCGGAGCGGCTGCGGCTGGCAGCGGTGGAGCTGCAGCGGGTGGAGCTGCGGCGGCAGCCGGCCCGGTGGGCGTCGGCGTAATGGCAGCACAGAAGGGCCTTGAGGCTGGCCAGGCGGCCGCCGGGGCCGTCAGGAACATAAGCGAAGAATCAACGGGGGGTGCCTGACATGGCGGCTATCGAAAACACATACGTGGAACCGACCTATGGCAACTGGCGTCGTCCGCGCAAGGCCGGTATCGGCACTCTGGGAGGTCTTGCCACGGCGGGCCTTTTCATCGGTCTTATCGTCACGGTGATCTGCTTCTTCGTCGGTGGTTGGTCTGCCGGCCTGGTGTCTTTGCTCGTCCTCGGTATGGTGCTGGCCACTGTCTCGGTAACGGACAAGCACAACAAGTCCGTGGGCGAAAGGGCCTTTGCACGCTTGGCGTTCCGCTCGGCGCGGCGGAAGAAGGCGAACCTCTACCGTTCTGGGCCGCTGGGTCTGACCCCGTGGGGCGAATATCAGCTGCCCGGTATCGCCGCCGGCTCAAAGCTCTACGAGTTCGCGGACTCCTACGGGCGGCCGTTCGCGTTGATCCACCTTCCGTCCACCGCTCACTACACGGTGGTCTTCGGCACGCAGCCTGACGGCGCGTCTCTGGTCGATCCTGAGCAGATTGATGCCTGGGTGGCCAACTGGGGAGGCTGGCTGGCGTCCCTGTCGAATGAGCCGGCCGTCGTGGCCGCATCGGTCACCGTAGAGACCGCGCCGGACTCCGGGGCGCGCCTGCGCCGGGAAGTCGAGTCGAATATCCACGAGGATGCACCGGGCATTGCCAAGGCGATGCTGAGAGAAGCCCTTGAGACGTACCCGCAAGGGTCGGCCACGATCCGTGCTTGGGTCGCACTGACGTTCAGCGCAGCAGCCAGGGCCGGCGGCAAGCGCCGCACCGCCGATGAGATCGCACGCGATCTCGCCTCCCGTCTCCCCGGTCTGACGGAACGTCTGGAATCCACCGGGGCCGGCGCATGCGCGCCGCTGAACGCTCAGGAACTGTGCGAAGTTGTACGGGTCGCTTACGATCCTGCGGCCGCACGCCTCATTGACGAAGCCCACTACCAGGGCACGCCCGTTGACCTGACCTGGGGCGAGGTCGGGCCTTCGGCACATCAGGCCAGCTGGGACAGCTACCGACACGACTCCGGGCACTCGGTGTCCTGGACGATGACCGGAGCACCGCGAGGCCACGTCCTGGCGTCCGTTCTCGCCCGTCTCGTCGCCCCTCACGGAGAGATCGCCCGCAAGCGCGTCACTCTGCTGTACCGGCCCATTGAGTCGGGCCGCGCGGCCGCCATTGTGGAGTCTGACCAGACCAACGCCCTTACCCGGGCTTCATCGACCAGCCGGCCCACGGCGCGCGCCCTCGTGGACGCCCGCGCAGCGACGGCCACGGCTGCGGAAGAAGCCAAGGGGGCGGGCCTGGTGAACTTCGGCATGGTCGTCACGGCCACGGTGCTTTCCTCCAGCGCTCTGGATGACGCTGTGGCCGTCGTAGAGGGCAACCTCGGCCCGTCAGCCCGCCTGCTGCTACGACGGGTCTACGGCTCCCAGGATTCGGCTTTCGCCGCATCCCTGCCGCTTGGCCTGGTCCTGCCCAAGCACTTGAAGGTGCCCGAAGAGATCCGCGAGGCCATGTGATGTTCGGCAGCAAAACCAAGCACAAGCGCACTCCCGCCGGCACTCGCACTCTGCCGGCCGCCGTCGTCCGCCGGCCAGGCCTTCGGGGCTGGCGCGGACGCGGCCAGGGCGAAGCCGTCTACGTCACGGCCGCCGACGAGTGGCGCGGCACCTCCGTCCAGGTCTGCGGGCTATGGCCCTTCGTGGGCGGCAGCGGCACCCCCATTGTGGGCGTGCCGATCGGTGTCCACACCGACACCGGAGCGCCCTTCGGGGGAGATCCCATCAGCTGGTTCATGCACGGCATGATCAACAACCCGTCGATGTTCGTCCTCGGACTGCCGCACTACGGCAAGTCCACCCTGGTTCGGCACATCGTCCTAGGCCTGTCAGGCCGGGGGATCAACCCGTTGATCCTGGGCGATTTGAAGCCCGATTACGTTGACCTCATCCGTGCTCTGGGCGGCCAGGTCATCAGCCTGGGGCCGGGACGTGGCCACCTGAACGTCTTGGACCCTGGCGAAGCCACGGGCGCGGCTGTCCGGCTGCTTGCCTCGGCCGAAGAACACCGGGCAAAGGCGAACCAGGCCACGGACCAGGCGGCGGCCGCGCAGCTGCTCGCTGCAGCGGTGAAGGCCGAGAAACTGGCCGAACAGCTCATGGCCGACTCGCACAACCGTCGCCTGAACATGATCACAGCGCTGATCACGATCGTGCGCAACGCCAAGCCCAGCGCGCACGAGGAATCTCTGATCGACCGGGCGCTGCACATCCTGGATGAACGCCTGGACCGGGTGCCCCTGATCGGGGACCTGATTGAAGTCATCAAGGATGCTCCCAACGAGCTGCGGGCAATTGCCCTTGACCGTGGCGACATGGGCCGGTACCTGGACGCGACGGACCAGCTGCGCCAGTCGCTGTACTCCCTCGACGGCTCCGGCCGGTTCTCGGACATGTTCTCTAAGCCCACGGATCAGCCGATGGACCTTACCAAGCCGGTTGTCTTCGACCTCTCGGGGATCTCCGACACCCAACGGGACATTCAGGCAGCCTCGCTGCTGGCTTGCTGGTCAACCGGGTTCGCCACTGTCCAGGTGGCGCACACGCTGGCCGATGCCGGCCTGGAGCCGCGCCGCAACTACTTCGTCGTCATGGACGAGCTGTGGCGGGCGCTGCGCTCCGGTGAAGGCATGGTGGACCGCGTTGACTCGCTGACGCGCCTCAACCGGACCGAGGGCGTTGGCCAGGCAATGATCACGCACACCATGAGTGACCTGGAAGCCCTGCCCACCGAGTCCGAGCGGATGAAAGCCCGCGGCTTTGTGGAACGCTCTGGCATGGTCGTCTGTGGGGCATTGCCCGGTGGCGAAATGGAGAAGCTGAACAAGGCCGTCACGCTCTCGCGTGCCGAACAGGCCCGTCTCATCTCCTGGGCTGATCCAGGTTCCTGGACGGACGTCGGCGGCTCGCGCAAGCGCGTCCGCCCGGGCCTGGGAAAGTTCCTCTTCAAAGTCGGCGGCCGCCCAGGTGTCCCCGTGGCACTCAAGCTGACAAGCGTGGAGGAATCCCTCCACGACACGAACAAGCGCTGGCACGACGAGGGGGAAAACTGATGGGTGCACCAAACAACGGCAAACGTTCCCAGCTCGGCGGTGAGACGATCCTGCTCTGGATCTTCATCACCGTCGTGGTGCTGGGGGTCGGCTCCGTGACCGGAGCCGTTCACCTGGGGTCGATGGTTGCCGGCGACGGCCAGAAACTGCCGGCCAACCCCTTTGAACTGGTCTTCGGCCTGTTTGCACACAAAGTCACCTGGCCGCCAGCGGCCACGGGCTTTCTGATCGGCTTCGGCGTCCTAGTCGTGGCTCTGGCTGTGCTGGTGGTCCGTGCCATGCTGCGCCGCCGTTCCAGACGTTCCCGCGTGGACGTCGCCGCCCAGCACATGGCCAAGGGCGGGGATCTGCGGGCGCTGAGCCTACGCGGCGCGACCGCCACGGCCGAGCGCCTGGGCGTCAAAGGCTCGCCCGGTGTCCCGGTCGGCAAAACCGTCCTGGGCGGGCAGATGGTCTACGGCTCCTGGGAAGACATGCACATCGACGTGTGGGGGCCTCGCACGGGTAAGACGACGTCCCGGGCCATCCCGGCAATCCTCGCCGCCCCAGGGGCTGCCCTGGTGACCTCAAACAAGCGGGACATCGTTGACGGCACGCGCGACGTCCGGGCCGCCGAGGGGCCGGTGTGGGTCTTTGATCCCCAGGCGGTCGCGCTCGAGGAACCCACCTGGTGGTGGAACCCTCTCAGCTACGTCACGGACGAAGTGCGGGCGGCCCGCCTGGCTGACCACTTCGCCGCCGGCTCCCGTGGCCCGGATGCAAAAACGGATGCCTATTTCGATCCTGCCGGCCAGGATCTCCTGGCCGGCCTGCTGCTCGCGGCCGCTCTCGACGGCCGGCCGATCACACAGGTTCATACCTGGCTGACCAGGCCGGCGGACGACGAAGCGGTGGACATTCTCAAGGCCCACGGATTCCTCCAGACCTCCAACGCCGTCGGCGGCGTCGTCAACGCGCCTGAGAAGCAGCGCGGCGGCGTGTACGGTACGGCGCTGCAAATGGCATCGTGCCTCACCAACCGCCAAGTCGCTCGGTGGGTGACTCCGCAGGGCGAAAACGACGAGCGGCCGCAGTTCGATCCGGCAGAGTTCGTCCGGTCCAAGGGCACGCTGTACAGCCTCTCCAAGGAGGGCAAAGGCACCGCCGGCCCGTTGGTGACGGCGCTGACCGTGGCCACGGTCGAGGCGGCCGAAGAGCTGGCCGTTTACTCAACTGGCGGCCGGCTGGGCACGCCCATGATCGGCGTCCTGGACGAAGCGGCCAACGTCTGCCGCTGGCGCGAGTTGCCGAACCTCTACAGCCACTACGGATCTCGGGGCATCGTTCTAATGACCATCCTCCAGTCCTGGTCCCAGGGCGTGGAGGTTTGGGGCCGTGATGGGATGCGCAAGCTGTGGAGCGCAGCCAACATCAAGGTCTACGGCGGCGGCGTTGCCGAAGCCGAGTTCCTGAACGAGCTCGCGCAGCTGGTGGGGGAGTACCGGTACTCCAACATGACCAAAAGCCGGTCCAAGCAGGGCACTTCCTACAGCCACGACGATGACCGCAAGGAACGCACCCTGGACGTTTCGGACCTGGCCTCCTTCCCTCGGGGCCGCGCAATCATGTTCGCCTCGGGTGCCCCCGCTGCACTGCTGGAAACTGTGCCGTGGATGAGCGGCCCGCATGCAGAAGCGGTGCGGGCCTCAATCGCTGCACACGATCCGGCCAACCGGCCGGCGGCCCCTGCCGGCAACCGATGGATCGCTGCGGGTGCCTCCGATGAGTGAGGGCCTGGGGGAGTGGGACGACGAGCCGGAAGGCGGTCCCCTGTGGAACGTCCCCGGGGTGTCCGACAAAGAGGACTCCACCGAGCCATCCGAGGACGACGCGGCCGCGCCGGAGCTGTTCTATCCAAACGTGGCAGAGTTCGTCAGGGACAAGCTGGCTACCACCTACCGCCGGCAGCTCAACGTGCAAGGCGGAGTGACCTGGTGCCCGCAATGGTGGAAACACGGGGAAGCGATCAGCCGTCTGGAAGCTCTCTGGCGGGCATGGGAGTTTCTGCGCCTGGACGGAACCACGGGAATGAGCGTTTGGTGGCGCGACCATGCAGACCATCACATGTCCGTGCTGCTCTCAACCGATGGGCCATTCAAAGGCTGCAGCCCGGATGAGGGTCACCGCTCCAAGCTCGTCCCGCTTCCGTGCGAGGAACCACCCGCAGGCCTTTTCTAGGACCTCTCCACTGGGGACCAGGAGAGGTCATCTGCCAGTACTTTTCGCCGTGTGATGAATATCCGCTCTTAGTGATCGTTGACCAGCGAGAATAAGAGATGTGGTGCCAAAGGGGCCGCATCTGGCACGAGGGGGACACCATAGCGCCGCGACATAACTGGTGGCACACGATGAAGGAGGCCCGCCGGCAGGCTTGTGTTGCCGTTGACTTCTACAACAGGCCGGGTGAGCGCCAGAGCCTCGGGGATTTTGTCGTGCATATGCACCTGGCATGGCAGAACCTCATGCACGCTCACTTGATTCAGAAAAAGACCAACATCTACTTTCGTGAGAAGAAGGCCAGCCGCCTCTACAAGCGAGACAAGTACGGGCAAAAGCAGTCTTGGGACCTCCAAACCTGCCTAGACACGGTCTACGCGCCCGAGGATCCCATCAGGGTGAACATCGAGTTTTTCATCAACTTTCGCAATTCCGTGGAACACAGGTACGACCGGAGCCTCGTCCTCGCCACGGCTGCCCTCGCCCATGCATACGTCATCAATTTCGAGGCCGAGTTAACCCGACTGTTCGGGAAGGAGGAAACCCTCGCAGAGGAACTCCGCTTTCCGGTCTTTGTGCAGTCGCTCTCACCGGAAGGGATGGACGCTCAGCGGGCCCTCCGGAAGGGGCTTCCACTGGAGGCGATGACCTACATCACGGAGTTCGAAGCCCGTCTTCCCGACAACGTGCGTGACGATCCGCGCTATGAATACAGGATCCAGCTGCAACCGATCATCGGACCAAAGTCCGAGGCGGACCTCGCGTTCAAGTTCATCAATGCCAAGGACCTCTCACCGGAAGAACTTGAAGAGAAACACGCCGAGGGACGACAGGGCAAAGTCCTCATCATTGAAAAACTCAAAGCCAGCGGCTTTGCCGACGAGATGCTGCCGAAAAATGCAGCCGCCGCAATTGAAGAACAAACCAAGTTCAGGTTTTCAGTTAACGACTTCACCAAGATGCGCCACAGGGACGGCGTCGGACCAAAGAAGGGCCAGGGTCCATCGGCTGAATATGCCGACGGCTCACGGTGTATCTACAGCAAGGCACACAACAACCATGTCTATACGCAGGCCTACATTGCCGCGCTGATCCAGGAACTGCGCGACCCTGTCCGGCACGAAGCTGCCTTGGGAAGGGCTCCGGAGGCGCCCGGTTCTCCGCCTAAGCAGAAACAACATCCCCTAGCGAAGCAGAAAAAGTAACTACGGCCAGGGCAGACCACGTGTTCGCTGCAGCACCCCTGCCTTCAACTCATAAACAGCTCTCAGGAGAGTGCTAGATTCCGCCCTTGCGGCGGTTGTCATCACGGCAGAGCAACTGGCAGTTTGAGGCCTCTGTCTTACCCCCCGCGTGCCATGGCGTGATGTGATCGGCCTCCATCTCAGCAAGCTCGAAGTGCTTTGTGCAGACGGGGCAGACGCCTTTCTGCCGCTCGTAGGCTTCGCGCTTCTGGTTATCGGTGAAAGCGCGGATGCTCAGATTGCGCTCTTCGCCGTTGAGAACGTAGATGTAAATGCCGCGCTTCTTCGTCACGTCTTCGTCGGCCATCAGCGCGGCAACCTCGGCTTCGAGCTTCACTGGATCAAGGCTGGCATCCTTGTACTCGTTGTAGAGCAGCCCCCACGGCACCGAACGCATCTCCCTGCGCCACTTAGGGAAGGTGGCCTTCACCCAGGCCATGACGTTCTGGAAGTACAGCCACAGCGGGTTGGCGTTCGAGTCGTGCTGGTGCGCAGCCATGTAACCATCGACATCACCGTCGTTCACCCACTTGATGATGGTTTCGAGGTAGTCCTGGCGGATGGGAGTTCCGGTCAGGTAGGCAGAGCCGATGGCATAGGCAGGGCAGCCGTTCTTTGAGAAGTACTTCTTCGCGGCGGATACCCACGGGCCATGGTAGACCGCGTTTCGCAGCTCCTGGTCCGTGAGCTCTTCGCCTGCGATATTGATGGTCCTGAACCACTCGAGCTTCTCCGAGTCCTTGCCCTCACACAGGTAGACCATGAGTTCGTAGTCCATGATCTGATCCTGCTGGTCGGACTGCAGGTTGTGAAACGAGAGCTGATGCCCGTTCACTGGGATAGAGAAGTCGCCCTCGACGTACTGGCAGATCGAGATCGTGCGTTGCTGGCCGTCAATGACCTCGAACGTTCCGTCTTCGCGAACCGCCCAGTACATGAGGTTCAGCGGGAAGTCACGACGCAGTGTCTCGATGACTGCGTCGCGCTGATGGTCCTTGTAGACGAACTCGCGCTGGTAAGGCGGTCGCACATCAAGCTTGCCCTCGTACGCACGAACGCCCAGCTCATCGTTGTCCTCGTAGCCTTCCACGAGGTCTCGGACCCGGATCTTCTGGAGTTCGATCTTCATGCTGTCGCTCCCTTGCGGCGGATAAGAAGGCGAGCATAAGTGCTCTTGAGGACGCCATTGGACTGCTTGATCGCTGCGCGTCGGTTCAGATCACCGGCGTTGGGAGTATCGGCCTTGGTGTACTCCCTGGTTTTGAGGCCAAACTCGTTTCCCCGGTCGGTGATCCCAACGATCTCGAACTGTGCTGGGCTGTAGACGTCTAGGAAGGTGATCGGTACACCCATCACGCCGTCATAGTCGGCAGGAATGTCAGCTACTCGGCTGATCTCGATAGCGTCGTAGTTGTCATACATCGGCGACTGATCGGGGTCGTAGGGCTTAAACAGCGTGAGCTCTTCATGTCGCTTGGAGATGTCGAGGTTGGTGAACCATGTTACGTTTCGGAACTTCACAAGCCCGGTCTGCTCGTCAAAGACACCCTTAGCGTAGTCGGTCGAGTGCGAAGTCTTGAAGTAGGCATTGCCCGACTGGAACCCGTAACCAACCCACATTTTGTTGAGCATGATGAGGGGGAAGATCTCCTTGTACGTCACCGCGCCTTTGGGGCCAACGATGATGAACTTCTTGTCATGATCGATCAATTGCGCGACGTACTCCCGGAATAGCGAGAACGGCGGGTTAGTGACGACGATGTCAGCCTGCTCGAGCAGCGCTATGCTCTCCGCTGAGCGAAAGTCCCCGTCGCCCTCAAAGTGCCTCACTTCGACCTCATCGAGGTCGGGGATCCGATTGCCGTCCTTGTCTCCGCTGTATTCCAAGTAGACGGCTCGTTCGCTGTCGCTCTTCGAGAACCGCTCCACGTCTTGGCTCTTGTAGCACGCGGCGATCAGCTTCTTTATCCCGAGCTTCTCGAAGTTAAAGCTGAAGTACTGGAAGAACTGGGACTCGCGTGGGTCGTCGCAGTTGAGGTAGACGACCTTGCCCTTGAAATGCTTGCGATAGTGCTTGAGTTCGCGCTCGATGTCCGGCAACTGAGTGTAGAACTCGTCCTGCCGTGCCTTCCTGGCAGCAGCGAGGTTGCTGTTCAACACCTTGGTGGCCATTCCACTCCTGTCCTGACAAAGGCGCTCCCCACATGGAATGCCCTCTCCTACCCTAATGGTCAACATCGGCCGATCCGGTTAGCCTCCGCGACTCATGCACTTCTGCAGAAACTTTGTCTGGCCCTTGGCCCCACGCGTTCTGCGCTCCGGTGTATGTAAGGGGTGAGTCGTTGTCAGAGCTGATTGCTAGTGTGTGGGTTGTCCCGCTTGGTTTCCCTAATCCCAAGGCGGGACGGTGTTGCTATAAGGAGAGGTGAACGTGGGGCTGCGGAACTTGCTCAGAAGGCGTCGGACGCCAGCTGCGGTAGTGTCGGCCCCTGCGGTTCCGGCCGCTCCACGCGAACCGCTGACGCCTGAGCAGCAGGCCGATCTGCAGGCGGCGCGCATGGAACTGCGCCAGGCTATGGAAGAGTCCCAGGTGACCTCCTTCCGTGCCTGTAGCCGGAACGAACGCCATTGGGACGAAGACCCGGAGGCGATGCGGGCCATGGCTGCCACATTCAGGAGCATCAAGAAGGACGCGACTGATAGAGCCACGAACGTCCCGGACCAGACGTAACAACGACAGACACGCAAGAAGGGGCCGGCACCACACTGGTGCCGGCCCCTTCCCCTGCTCCTTGAACTCCTAGCGGCTCAGGCCCTTCTGCAAGAGCTTTGTCTTGCCGTTGGCTCCACGCGTCTTGCGGGCCTTCGGGCTGCGCCCGGGTGCGGTGGCCACGGCCGCGCTGGGCGGGGTGCCCTGGTCCTGGTCGGCGCTAAGCCGTGCCTGGACCGCCTCACGGTCGGCCACGCCTTCCAGGCTGGCGGCCAGCTCCTGCCGGCGCTCGGCCGAGTCGTACTTGATGCCTGCCTCTTCGGCCAGCGCCTCGGGCCGCTGGTTCTCTTCGGTCGCGTCCTGTTCGCGGTGTTGGTCCTCCCGGGCGGCCTCAGCCAGCAGTTGCGCGGCCTCGGTGTTCTCGTCACGGCCGGCGCTGCGCTCCTGCTCTGCCTGCTCGCGGTCCCGTTCGGCCTTCGCCAGGGCAGCAGCCACCGACACATCGTCGGCGCCCAGGTTGTCCACGTCCAAGCCGTAGCGGCGTTGCACCTGGTCTCGGATTATCTCGGCCGCGCTGCGCGCCGCCGGGTCGTGGTCCTTCCACGCGGTGGCCGCCTCGTGCACCCTCTCGACGTCGCGGCCACTGGCCGTGTCCCACCAACGGTTGTCCATCACTGGTGCAAGCTGTGCACGGGCCGCTGCGCGCTCGGCGGCGAACCGGGCCTGCAACTCACGGGCCTGCTGTTCCTCGGTCGCTTGGGCGCGGCGCAGGGCCTGCTCGCGTGCCCTGGCCACCTGCTCACCAAGCCGGCCGGCGACAGTCAGCCCGACGCGTGACATTCCCTCGATAGCCTCGTCGATGCCGTCAGATTCACTCATGGTTCCCCCTCCTGGTGTCATCTCTCAATGTCCGGGCGGGTGGTCCCGCCTCGGGTGGTTGCGTGGGTGCGTGCCTGCTCGTACTTCTGCGGCAGCACCGAGCCAGCGGAGCGTGCCGGAGTCTGGCCGGCCGCGCTCGTCCGCACAGCTTCGGCCGCCTCGCCGTCTACCGCCGGCACCGTCGCGGGGACGCTCGGCAGCGCGGCTGCCACCTGGCTGAGCTGCATCTTCACCAGGTCACTGATCTGGCGTGCCCTGCGCAGGTCGTTGGACGCCTTGTGCATGTCATGGACGGCCTTCGCCACGTTCAGCAACTGGCGCAACATAATCGCTTGCGCGGCCGTTCCCGTGCCTCCCATGGTGGCCGCCATGAGAACCAGAGACGCGCCCCTGGCAGACGGGCCGACGCTGAGGACCGGTCGGGCCGGGTATCGCCGCAGCTGTGCCGTCTTGGACAATTCATCGGCCGCAGCTGCCAGCGGTCCCGGTGTCGATTCCGTGGCTGTTGACCAGGCCGCGAACGCACCGGATGTTTCCCGGGCGACGTGCGCCCAGGTCGCGTGGTCATCCATCGGGACAGCTCGCAAGCTCTCCCGCAGCCGGGCAACCTCGTTGCTGTACTGCTCCCACATCTGCGGATCTGGCTCGTGCGCCTCGCGGCCGATGTTGACGGGACGCCGGCCACGGGCAGCTGCTCCCCATTCGGCCACAGCTCCGTCCGCCAGCTCGGGACTGTCGGCCCACGCTCCGCGTAGTCGCGGAAGGGTCAAGTCCTTGGCCAGGTGGCCTCCGCCGAACCATACGGGCCGCCCTCCCTTGGGCGGACGTTCGGCAACAGAGTAGCCAACTACGACGTCATCACGGCCAGCTGCGTAACGGGGTTTGATCATGGCACCCGTGCGCCGGAAGCGACGGACAAACTCAGCCTCGTCCTGGGCGGCAGTGGCGCAAGCCCGAACCTTGCGGGCAAGTGAACGTCGTTCCGGTTCCTCCACTCCGCGACGCTCGGCCGCTTCGCGCTCACCGGGACGCAGTCCACGCATGGCGTAGACGGGAGAAAGCTCTTCCAGACCGTGCTTCTTCTCAAGAGCACGGGCCCTTTCCTGGGCACGTTTGTAGTCCAGGTGGCTGCTCCATTTTGTGCCGTCCTCGCGCACCATGGAAGCCGCAATGTGAATGTGGTCATTGCCGGCCTTGCTGTGCCCGTGGCGGATCGCCACCCATGACACGGGGGCCTTGCCGCTGGCCTCGGTGAAGCCCATTTCATCCATGAACTCGTTGGCGATCTCGGCCCATCTCTGGTCGGTGAGGTCGCCTTCCTCCGCGCGCAAACTCAGCGAGCAATGCCAGACATGTCCGCCCTTGACGTCCACACCAAGAACGTTCTTTGCCTGGTCGAGCTGATGCGCAATCGACAGAGCTGCATCACGGTTCAGCTGGTCGTCGTTGTGCCACGCCATGATGGGCGCGGAGCCGGTCACCAGGTGCGGGTCTGTGTGTTCGTTGGACCGGCCAGGACCGGCCAGGTAAACCAACAGACCAGCCATGCGGTCGCCTTTGGTGATGTTCGGAATCATCAGCCGGCCAGTCCGTCGATGATGCCATTCATGCGTTCGGCAATCGCACGCACAGGTCCCAGGGCTACGCGGGCTTCCTCGGGAAACTCATCCGTGGCATTGGCATGCTTCGCCAGCTGGTTCACGTTGTTGGACAGTGCAGCCAGGTAGCGGCGTGCCGCCATGAACTCGGTGGCCAGAGCGCGACGCTCGGCGAGCGAATCGGAGGACTGGGAGTAAAGCGCAGCACTGACAAGGATCTCGGATGGGCTGCGCCCCGTCTGTTCTTCCAGTACGTAAAGACGGGTCCGCTCCTGCTCCGACATGGAGACACGCACGTACTGGGTTTCCCCGTCGATGTTCGCACGGCGACGACGGTTCAAGCGACGGCTGGAACTCTGTTCCTCAGCCATTACAGTACCGCCTTTCCATGCCCAGCGCAGCGCCCCGGAATCTCCGGATCACACGTCAAGTGTGACGCATCCTCAGCACGAAGTCGAGGATCAAGCCCACTTATGGCACATAAGTGTATAGCTTGCTCCGTCGGGTGACTCCACGCGGGAAAACCCGAGTTTTGCAGAAGGTCAGTGGACGGACCTGCCTACTGCTTCTCTTCGGCAGCCCTGGCGAGCTGAAAAGCCGCTCCGCTAGACTGTCTGCCATGGCAATCCACATTGATGCAGAGAAGATCGAAAACGAATTGCAGCAGCGGCTAAGCAACCGCATGGACTCCGTGCGGGATCTGGTCAAGTCACGGCAGAAGGTTGCAGACGCACGCGATGCTCTCGGCGCAGCGGAAGACGAGGATGCCCGCCGCTACCAAGCGGCACTTACGGCAGGCTGGACCGCCGACGAACTGCGCTCCGCCGGCCTCAGCGAACCGGAGAAGAAGCTGCGTGTCCGCAAGCGCGCAACGCGCCGGTCCACGCCGACGCCGGTGGCGCCGGAACAAACTGAACAGCCGCAGCACCAG
>NZ_JBHZPI010000042.1:0-19007 GCF_042788025.1 Paenarthrobacter sp. YIM B13468
CGAACCCTACTCCCCCACCCCCATCCCGACAGAACCTGAGACAACAAACCCCAAAACCCGCCGCGATGTGAGAGAAGAATGCTCGAAAACAACGACGATGTGAGCGAGAACCGGCCCAAACGCGGGACGAGCGAGCGCGCAGAGGATGACCGCCGCCCCCTTCCCCCAGCAAAGAGCCACTTAAACGCAGAAAAGGCCGGCAACCATAACGGTTGCCGGCCCTTTCAGAGCTTCGTGATTACCAGGAAGACTTGGTGATACCCGGGAGCTCACCGCGGTGAGCCATGTCGCGGAAGCGAACACGGGAGATACCGAACTTCTGGAAGGTGCCGCGGGGACGGCCGTCGATCTGGTCGCGGTTACGCAGACGGATCGGGGAGGCGTTGCGGGGCAGCTTCTGCAGTCCGAGGCGTGCAGCTTCGCGTGCTTCGTCAGTCGCGTTGGGGTCAACCAGGGTCTTCTTCAGTTCGAGACGCTTGGCAGCGTAACGCTCAACAATGACCTTGCGCTGCTCGTTGCGAGCAATCTTGGACTTCTTTGCCATGTGTTTAGCGCTCCTCTCGGAATTCGACGTGCTGGCGGATCTTGGGGTCGTACTTCTTCAGGACCAGACGGTCAGGATCGTTACGACGGTTTTTGCGCGTTACGTAGGTGTAACCCGTGCCCGCAGTGGACTTCAGCTTGATGATCGGACGTACGTCCTTGTCCTTTGCCATTAGAGCTTTACTCCTCGTGCCAGGATGTCGGCGACGACAGAGTCGATGCCGCGTACGTCGATGGTCTTGATGCCACGGGCTGACAGGGTCAGCGTGACGTTACGGCGCAGGGACGGAACCCAGTAGCGCTTCTTCTGAATGTTCGGGTCGAACCGACGCTTGTTGCGGCGGTGCGAGTGCGAAATGCTGTGTCCAAAGCCCGGCTCGGCCCCGGTCACTTGGCAGTGTGCTGCCATGACTCTCCTCCAAAGATTGAATGTAACGGTGTGCAGATGTTCCTGCGTTACCGTGCGATAGGCAGCGTTCGCGTCCGATCCATACCATTTCGGTAGTTTCCGCATCAAGTACGGCGAAGAAGGTTGGGCCTCAGAACCGGACAGTGATAAACACTGGAACAGATCCTGGGATACCGGGCGAATACAGGAATGTACGCAACTTGAGCCCCTAACTACCGGCCATCGGGATGTCAGTCAGACTGACCTCACCGCCAACCGGAGCAATTGCACACGATCCGCACTACCTAGCGCCTAACTATTCTACGGGCCAGGCCAAATTAAGACCAATCAGGAATCATAAGCCCTCACAAGCCCATTCACAGCAGAACGAAAGGATGCTTGGCGAGTCTTGGATCATGACATCGCTTCTTTCACGTGTTTCGGGTGCTGAACACTCCGCGGCGCCGGGCCCACGGACGCCACCAGCCGCCGTCGAACCCTTCCTGGCGCAAGCCCGACGGCGGCTGGCCCGGGCCGACCTTCTGGGCTTCCTCGCGTGGGTGTCCCCGGTGGTCGCGGTCGCCTTGTGGCTCGCAGACGGCGGCGCAGGCGGGTTCTCCTCCTTTGCCGGAAGCGCGACAGGCCTGGGAATCGCGGCTGGTTTGGTCGGCATGGACCTGGTCCTCGTCATGCTGCTCTTGGCGGCCCGGATCCCGTTCGTTGACAACACGATCGGGCATGACCGTGCTCTTGAGATCCACAAATCGCTGGGTAAGCCGGCGCTTTACCTGCTTCTGGCACATGGGATCCTCCTGGCGGTCGGCTACGGGGCGGCAGAAGGCCTTGACCCCATCAGCGAATCGGTGTCCCTGTGGGTCAACGTTCCGGATATGTGGCTCGCGTTCGTCGCGATGGCGCTGTTCATCGCCGTGGTGGTGACCTCATTGGTGGCCGTGCGACGCAAGTTCCCGTACGAATTTTGGTACGTGATCCATCTCCTGACATACGCCGCGGTGGCAACGGCCATCCCGCATCAGTTCAGTGTGGGCGGACTCTTTGCCGAAGGAACCTGGCAGCGCTGGTATTGGCTGGCTTTCTGCATCGGGACGGGTGCGGCACTCCTTTTCTTCAGGATCTACCAGCCACTCGCCGCAACCTTCCGGCATCAGCTCACGGTCAGCCGGGTAGTCCGCGTGGCACCTGAAGTGTTCAGCATCGAAATGACTGGGCTGCAGCTGGAGAAGCTGAGAGGCAGCGGCGGGAGATTCTTCATCTGGAGGTTCCTGGCTCCCGGGTTCTGGTGGCAGCCGCATCCCTTCAGTTTGTCCGCGGAACCGCTTCCGGCCACGGGTACTGCAGCGGGCAAACTCCGCATCACCGTCCGAAATCTAGGCGACGGATCCGCCCGGCTGGCCCGCCTCAGGCCTGGCACCAGGGTCGCCCTTGAAGGACCCTATGGGATGTTCAGCACCGCCGCCCGGTCCCGCAACAGAGTGGTGATGATCGGCGCCGGCATTGGCATCACTCCTCTGCGGTCGCTGCTGGAATCCACGCCGTTTGAGCCTGGCAATGCAACGGTTCTGTTGCGCGGACACGACGAATCAGAGCTCTTCCTGGGTCAGGAAATCATGACCCTTGGCCAAGCCCGCGGCGCAACCCTCTTCCACCTGACCGGCCCGCGCTCCGCACGCCTCAATGAATGGCTGCCCGAATCAGCCGTCCAAGCAGGTTTCACGCTCCGCTCCTATGTCCCGGACGTGGCCAACGCCGACGTCTACGTCTGCGGCCCTGCCGACTGGGCCGGCAAGGTGGTCCAAGAGGCACAGGCCGCCGGGGTATCTGCAGAACAACTCCACTACGAAAGGTTCGACTGGTGAGAATCCGGGCAGCAATGGCAACGGCCCTGGCGTCCGCGGGCATACTGCTCGCAGGCTGGCAATCAGGCGCTCATGTTGCCGAAACAACCACATCCACCACAACAAGCCTGAGCAGCAGCATGACGGCTGGCGGTTCGGCTGCGAACGGCAGCACCGGCACCACCGGCACCAGCGGCGCCAGCGGCAGCAGCGCGGAAAGCACGACGGCGGCAACGTACGACGGCGCGTCGGTCAGGACCCGCTTCGGCACGGTCCAGGTGCAGGTGACCATCCAGGACGGCAAGATCACCGAGGTGGTACCCCTGCAGCTCACTGATGCCGAGCGGAAGTCGGCCCAGATCAGCAGCCGGGCAGCTCCGGTCTTGCGTTCCGAGGTCCTGCAGGCCCAGTCAGCGAACGTCCAAACTGTCAGTGGTGCGACGGTCACCAGCGAGGCCTATCTCACCTCCCTTCAGGCGGCCCTCGATGCAGCCAACTTTTAACGGCGAACAACTCCGCGCGCGTACGTTCCGCAGCATGGGCACTGTGGTGAGCCTGACCGTGGCGAGCGGAACGGCCGCCCAAACCGCCGTCGAGGAACTGCAGTCCGCCGTCGACGTCGTAGGAGAGATATTTACGCAGCTCGACCTGACGTTCAGCCTTTATCGCGAAGGATCCGAGGCAAGCCGGCTGGCCCGGGGCGACCTGACGTTGGCTTACGCCTCGGAGTTAATGCAGGAGCTCTATGCAGCGGCCTCGGAATGGCGCGTGGACACCGAAGGTGCGTTCACGGCCGAACGACCGGACGGCGCGTTGGATCTTTCCGGAATCGTCAAAGCCTACGCCATGCGTGAAGCTGCACTGTCCTTGGGTGCCCTCGGCCTTCAAAATTGGTGCCTCAACGCTGGCGGGGATGCGCTGGTAAGCGGGTCACCGGGTCCCGTGGACTCTGGGTTTGCAGACCCGAACCCGTGGCAGGCCGGCATCGTTGATCCGTTCGATCGCCAGAAGCTGATCAGTACATACCGCCTCGGCGCCTCGGCGGAAGGCGGAATGACGGCCCTTGCAACGTCAGGCTCGGCTGAACGTGGAGAACACATTTGGACGGTAGGGAGCGGACGGTCCGACTTCCTTCAGGTCTCCGTGGCGGCGCAGGACATTGTTACGGCCGACGTCCTGGCAACGGCAATAGTCGCCGGCGGAACGCAGACTTTGGATCGCTCAGTGGAGAAATGGGGCGTCGAAGTGCTCGCGGTTGGCAGGACCGGCACGCTGCTCGCCACGCCGGGTTTCCGCAACGCTCACTGAGCCCAGTCCTTCTGGACCGGGCTAGACCGGGCGGATCAGAGCCGGGTACTTCGGGCTAAGCCCATCGCCCGAGGACGTACCCCGCACACGGCGCACCACCCAGGGGCCGGCGAATTCCCGGACCCATCGCGCGTTCGCCCGGATGGCTTCGGACCTGTTCAGCGTGGGAAGCGGTGCGAGCTCCGGGACTTCGAGCACATGCTCATGTTCGAGGACGTCCAGCACGCGCTTGGCCATATTAACGTGGCCCGCCGTCGACATGTGCATCCGGTCCTGCGCCCACATCCGGACGTCGTAGTACTCATCAAACCGCCAGTAATCCACCAGCAGGGCGCCATGGTTCTCGGCGATTTCACGGAGCAACTCGTTGTAGATCGCGGTCCGTCCACGCATCGTGCTGAAGACCTTCGAACCACGGGCATCGAAGCCCGTGAAAAGGACAACGGTGGCGCCGGTGGCGCTTAACTTGGCGATGCCGGCGTCGTAATCCTCCATAAGCGAGTCAATATCGATCTTGGGCCGCAGGATGTCGTTGGCACCGGCATACATCGTGACCAAAGTGGGCTTTAACACGACCGCTGCGTCCACTTGCTCTGCCATGATTTGGCGGAGCTTCCTGCCGCGAATTGCGAGGTTGGCATAGCCGAAGTCCTCGTTGCTGTGGGCCAACTGCCGGGCAACGACGTCGGCCCACCCTCGGACGCCGTTGGGGCGCGTTGGGTCGTCGTCGCCAACGCCCTCTGTGAAGGAATCCCCCAAGGCAACATAACGGGCAGAAAAATCCATGCCGTCAGTCTGCCATTAGCCCACCACTACCTACAAAGCATGGGCAACGCTACGATTCGCGCAGGATCCAATGGTTATTGTCCAGCCTGGAGACGATCTTCTCGCCGATGCGCGCGAGGTCCGCGACGTCGTCGGGCGAGAGCGAATCGAGCATCAGCGCCCGCACGGACTCAACGTGACCGGGAGCGAGGGCCACAATGGTGGACATGCCGGCCTCGGTCAGGTGGGCGACGGTAACGCGCGCGTCGCCGGGGTGTGCCTGGCGTTCCACCCAGCCGCGCTTCTGGAGTTTGGTGACCACGTGCGACAGGCGCGATAGCGACGCACTGGTCCGGGCGGCGAGCTCGCTCATGGGAAGGTACCGGCCCTCAGTTTCCGAGAGCATCGCCAGTACGTTGTAGTCGAACAGCGACAATTTTCCAGCAGACTGAAGCTGCGTATCCAACGCCGAGGGGAGCAACGTATTAATGCTCAAGAGGGCCAACCAGGCACGGCGTTCGTCGGCATTAAGCCAGCGGGGTTCAGTCATGGATCCATCTTAGGAGAATTAGCCGACTGGCCCGGCCTTGCTGCGACCGCAAACGGTAGGCTGGCGGAATGTTTGTTGTCTCCTTGACCTACAAAGTTCCCGACGAAATCGTCGATTTCCACCGGCCAGGCCATATGGCCTGGCTTAAGGACGCGTTCGACGCCGGCGTGTTCCTTGCGTCGGGACGTCGCGTTCCAGCCACGGGCGGCGTGCTGCTGTCAAAGGTTGACCGGGCAACGCTGGATGACTCACTGGCCAAAGACCCGTTCTTCAGCAACGGCGTGGCCGAGTTCGAGATCATCGAATTCACCGCGACAACTGTGTCCGAGGGCTACGAGAACTTGCTCGAGAACTGAGGCCTGCCGGGTAGCTTCACTGCATAGCCTGCTGGTTTTCGACCAGTTTCTTCAATCCGCCCTTGCGCGGGACTTTGACGGGCTGCGGCCAGCGGGCACTCAGGGAATCACCCAGGGTAACGCCCCGGAGTTTGCGTCCAAAGAGGGGCAGGACCCAGTCGTTCACCCACCGCCGCTGCCTGCGTTCCCATTCGCGCATAGTCATTCTTTGGGGTGGGTCCCATCGCTTCAGCGAAATCTTGTGCGGGACGTTCAAGTGATCCAGGACCTGAGCGGCGAGATATTTGTGGCCCGCCTTGGACATGTGAAGCCGGTCAGGGGCCCACATCCGTGAGTCTTTGTAGGCGTCGAAGCACCAGTAGTCCACCAGGATCGCCCCGTATTTTGCGGCCACCTCACGGACCTTTTGGTTGTACAGGGTGTTGCGCTTCTTGAACGGTTCCAGGACGGCTGAGACCTTCACGTCAAAGCCGGTAAAAAGGACCACTGTTGCCCCAGTGCCAGCGAGCCGGGCGACCAGCAGTTCGTAGTCGGTGAGGAGCGCATCCATGTCCGTGCCAAAGTCCAGGATGTCATTGCCACCGGCATACAACGTGATCAGCGTTGGTTCCATGGCGAGGGCGGGCTCAAGCTGTTCATCGATGATGTGCCGGAGCCTCTTACTGCGCACTGCGAGATTCGCGTACTCCCATCCCGGCTGCGCTTTCGCCAATTTCTCGGCGACCCGGTCTGCCCACCCGCGAACCCCATTGGGCAGCACCGTACTCGGGTCCCCCACGCCCTCGGTGAAGGAATCCCCAAGGGCGACGTACCGCCGTCGTCCGCTTTGCCCATCCGCGTAACCACCCCGCATCCCGCCAACGCTACCCACCCCCAGTTACACCCCAGCCAACCCAAAGTGAACAGGCGAAACGGGAAGTGCGCGAACAAACCGAAAAAACCGTCGGGAAATGAGAGAGCATCGGAAGGGCGAGGGGCGCACGAGGCCTCAGCGGCAGTTTTGTGTAGGAGCGCATCGCGGCCCATCGTGGCGAGGAGGTCGCCCAGCGACCGTAACGCCACCTATGGGTTGTGTCTAAGCGACGGCAAAACTACCGCTGTGGCCGGACCGGGCAGCGACTGACGGGACTTAGCCCTCTGCCTTGCCCCGTCGCCAGTACCCCATGAAAGCAACTTGCTTCCGATCAATTCCGACGTCCCGCACCAAGTACCGCCGCGTTTCCTTGATCACGAAAGCTTCCCCGGCGATCCAGGCGTAGAACGGCAGCGCACCGGCAGGCAAAGTGGGGTTCTTGGTGGCTTCGATGGCTGCGGTGTCCATGCGCCGCGGTGTCTCCCAGAGGATGTCCTGGTCCACGTTGACGTCTTCGGGCTCGGGACCGGCAGCGCTCCCGGTGCCCTTGATACCTACCCAGCCCGGGACGGGAACAGCCTTGGCGACGGCTTCTTTGAGGAGTTCCCCGTGTGGGCGGGAGCGTCCGATCGCTGCACCACGGGCAAGCCAGGTGATTTCGATGTCGGCAGGTGTGCTGATGTCCTGGAAGTCACCAGCTTCGGGTACTTCGAGGAATGCGTGACCGGTCATATCCGCGGGCAGGCTTTCGAGGATGGCGCTAATGGCGGGCACCGCCGTCTCGTCTCCGGCGAGCAGGACTCTCTGGGCCAGGCCGGGTCGCCATTCGATGCCGCCGTAGGCACCTGCAGTGGTGCACTGCGCCGCACGGTTGTTGGGGCCAATGATGGTGAGGGCGTCGCCGGGCTTGGCTTCTTTCGCCCAGTTAGCTGCGGGTCCGCCGTTGCCTGCGTCGTCGAAGTGCATGACGAAGTCGATGTCGATTTCGGGGTACACGGCGTCGAGTCGCTCAGCCCTGACCGTGTACGTGCGCATTGCTCCCCGGACGGAAGCATCCATGGCCAACCATTCCTGGTACCACCCGGCCTCTTCCATCTTGAAGGGAGGCAGCGGAATGACCTGTCCGTTCGCGTCGAAAGAAGGAATCATCAGCTTCACGCGCAGGTCCAGGGTGTCGCCTGCAACGCCGAAGCCGCGCAGTGAGTAGCCACCGAACGTGATTCGGCGGAAATTCGGGCTCAGGTCCTGCACGGCCGAGACCGCGACGTCGAAGGCCAGGGTCATGGGTTCCACGGCGGCGCTCGCTTGGGTCCGTGTTGGTTGTGCACTCATGAGGCGATCTCCAGTTCGTTGGTTGAAACGGGCTGTGCGTGGTGGCGTCCTATAGGGACGATGAGCGGTGTTCCTGAGATGGGGTCGGGAACCACCCGGGATTCCAGGCCAAAGACGTTGTAGACCAGTTGCTCGGTCACCACAACGGATGCGGATCCTTCGGCCACGATGCATCCACCCTTCATCGCGATGACGTGGTCGGCGTAGCGCGCGGCGAGGTTGAGGTCGTGGAGCACGATCGCCACGGTGGTGCCCCGGCTACGGTTGAGGTCCGTCACGAGGTCCAACACTTCAACCTGGTGCGCAAGGTCCAGGTACGTGGTTGGCTCGTCAAGCAGCAGCACGTCGGTTTCCTGGGCAAGGGCCATGGCAATCCAGACGCGCTGGCGCTGTCCGCCGGACAGTTCGTCGACGCTTCGCTCTGCGAGTTCCAGCGTTGCTGTGGCCTCGAGCGCCCGCTGCACCGCGGCGTCGTCCCCCTCGCTCCAACTCCGGAAGAAGCCTTGGTGCGGATACCGGCCCCGTCCCACGAGGTCGCGGACACTAATACCATCCGGAGCGGTGGGGTGCTGCGGGAGCAGGCCCAACGTCCGGGCGATTTCACGCGCGGGTCGGGAGTGGATGTCCTTGCCGTCGAGGGTCACCGCACCACCAGCGGGCTTGAGCAGCCGCGACAATCCGCGGAGCAACGTGGACTTACCGCAGGCGTTGGCTCCCACGATCATGGTGACTTTGCCTTCGGGGATTTCGGTGGTGAGGCCCTCGACCACCTTGCGCTGCTCGTATTGGAGTGTCAGGTCCTTGGCATTAAGGATGGCCATGTCAGGCTTCCTTTCGATTCGAGGTGACCAGGAGCCACAACAGGAAGGGTGCACCGAGGGCGCCGGTGATGACGCCGACCGGGAGGACGGTTCCGTCGAGGATGACGGGCGCGATGTTGGAGGCGAAGAAGTCAGCGGCCAGCACGATCAGCGCACCGGTTAAGGCCGACGCCGGGAGGCTGGGTTTGCGGACGATGCGCCGTGCAATCGGCCCGGCGAGGAAAGCGACGAACGCGACGGGACCGGCAGCAGCGGTTGCGACGGCGGCAAGCCCGACGGCGGTCAACACCAGTCCCAGCCGGGTGGCGTTGACCCTGATGCCCAAGCCGGCGGCGGCGTCGTCACCGAGTTCGAGAATGCGCAGCGGGCCAGCAAGGATGGTGACAGCCGGAACCAGGACCAGCAAGGAGACCGTGAGGATCCCGGCACGCTCCCAAGTGGCAGAATTCAGCGAACCGTTAAGCCAGACGAGGACATCAGCCGCGGTACGGATGTCGGCACGGGTCATGAGGAAGTTGACCACTGCGTGCAGTGCCGCGGCGATGCCCACACCCGCAAGGATGAGGCGGTTGCCTGCGGCGTTGCCACGGCTGCCTCCGCCTGAGCCCGCGCCGCGCGAAATCGCGTAGATAATGGCAGCAACACCCAGCGCGCCGCCAAGGGCTGCCCAGGAAACGACTGCGCCGGAAGCACCAAAGATCACAATCGCCGTCACCGCCGCCGCACTGGCTCCGTAGCTGATGCCGATAATGTCAGGGCTGGCCAGGGGGTTCCGCAGCATGGTCTGGAAAAGGGCGCCAGCCAGGCCAAAGGCAATGCCGATCATGGTTCCCACCACTGCGCGCGGCAGTTTGTGCTCCATGACGATGAAACTGGCGCCGGGGATCTTCTCACCGCCGGTGAGGTGGTTGATGACGATTGTGAAGAAATCGGGAATGGTGACGGTGTAGCTGCCCAGCAGTACGTACACCGCGAACATGACCACGAGGGCCACCCCAAGGAAGAAGGTGGGGCTGAGCACGCGCCGAGATGACAATTGATGCGAATGTTTCCGGGGAACATTGCCATTAAGTGCTATCTCGGGAGCGGGCTTAAGTGCACTCACAGCCCGGCCCCCTTTCCGCGGCGGATGAGCCAGACAAAGACCGGGGCACCCACGAGCGCCGTCATAATGCCGGCGGGAACTTCGCCCGGCAGCAGAACCACGCGGCCGATCACATCGGCGATGATCAGCAGGATCGGCGCGGAGATCATGGAGAACGCCAGGACCCAGCGGTAGTCCGGACCGGTGAGCGAACGGACAGCGTGCGGAATCACCAGGCCGAGGAAGCCAATGGGTCCAGCCAGCGCGGTTGCGGATCCGCACAGCAGGACAATTCCCAGGCCGATGATTCCGCGGGACAGGGCAACGTTCTGACCAAGTCCACGGGCGATGTCGTCACCCAGCGCGAGGCTGTTCAAGATGCGGCCACTGGCCAGGACAATCATGGCGCCGACGGCCAGGAACGGAAGTGCAGGCAGCAGAACGGACCAGTCCCGTCCGCCAATGCTTCCCACCTGCCAGAAACGGAATCGGTCCAAGGTGTCCTGGCTTGAAACCAGAATGACGTTCATCAACGAGAAAAGACCTGCGCTCAGGGCCGCGCCCGCGAGGGCGAGCTTGACCGGCGTCGCACCGTCACGGCCCCTGGACGCGATCGCGTAAACGACGACGGCGGCCGCTGCTGCGCCGATGAAGGCGAACCAGATGTAGCCGGTCAGCGAACCGACGCCGAAAACATAGATGCCCACCACAACCGCAAGGGCCGCACCCGCGTTGAGTCCCAGAATGCCGGGATCGGCCAGCGGGTTGCGGGCCACGCCTTGCATCGCTGCGCCAGCCAAGCCAAGGGCTGCGCCTGCGAGGAGGCCCAAGACTGTGCGGGGAATCCGGGCGATGACCACTGCGTGGTCGCCGCTTTCAGGATTGAAGTTGGTGATGGCTTCCCAAATGGTGGACAAGGGAAGCCCACGCGCGCCGATCGCCAGGGATGCTGCGCAGGCAGCGACGAGTACGACGACGGCGGCCACCAGCCAGGCAGTGCGCCCGCTTGTGACCCTGGAACCGGTTCCCCCTCCGGCCGCATTGCTCCGAGGGGCGCTATCCCGCTGGTCACCCGGCACGGATGTGCCGCCAACCTGCCCCACGGAAGCCGCCGTCGTCGTACTCAATTTCATTGCAGTTACTTGCCTGCCGCTTTGTCCGCGGCGCTGCCCAGCTGCGGCAGGAACGTATCCAGTGCCCACGGCAGGCTCAGCGGCGAGGAAGCGGAGATGGACAGCGTAAGGGTCTGATCGGCGTCGGCAACGAGCGCGCCGGACTTGACGGCGGGTATCTGGCCCAGCAGGGGGTCAGCCTTGATGGCGTCGGCCGTGGCGGCTTCGGGCACCCATGTCACGAAGACATCGGACTTGAGCTCGTTAGCCTTCTCAGCGGACCACGGGATGAAGAAGTCCTTGTTGGTCTTCGTGTTCTGTTCCACTACCGGAGCGAGCTTCATGCCGATTTCCGAGAGGAAGCGCGGGCGGTTGTCGATGGCCGTGTAGACGTTCACGCCGTCACCCTTGGCCGGCTCCAGGTTGCCGTAGATAAAGGTCTTGTCCTTGATCTGCGGGTACTTGGAAACCTTGTCCTTGACGGTGGCTTCCGTGTCTTCGATCAGCTTCTTGGCTTCGGCTTCCTTGCCGAGGGCCTTACCGATGATGGTGGTGCTTTCCTGCCAGGGCGTACCGTAGGCGAGCTCCGGGTAAGCAACCACGGGAGCGATTTCGGAGAGCTTCTTGTAATCGGCTTCCTCCAGGCCGGAGTAAGCGCCGAGGATCACGTCAGGGTTGAGCTTGGCGATCTCGGTGAAGTTGATGCCGTCCGCCTCGGAGAACTGCACGGGAGCCTTGTCCGAACCGAAGCCTGCGCCAAGCTTCTCCAGCGCGGCGTCCTTCCAGGGCGTGGAGCCCTTGTCGTTATTGCCCCACTCGTTCTTGGGAACGCCAACCGGGACAACGCCCAGGGCTATTGCGACGTCGTCGTTGACCCAGGAGATGGTGACTACGCGCTTGGGTTGTTCCTTGATGGTGGTCTCACCGAAAGCGTGCTTGATGGTCACGGGGAAAGCCGCGGTTTCTGCCTGCTCCGCTGCCGGAGTGGAGGTGGCAGGCCCGGTGGAGCAGCCAGTGAGGGAAAGGGCGACGGCGGCCAAAGCGGCTGTCGCGGTGCCTGCGGTCTTCAGCAGGGCGCGGCGTGGAAGAAGGGAAGCCACGGGACTCCTTAGGTAAGGGATGCGAACCTAAGTAAGGCTAGCCTAGCCTTTGAATAATTACGAAACGTTTGCGTCACGTAATGTCCATGCTGCGGCATTGCTAAGATATCGGCAGCGGACTACCGCTTCCAGGGAGAACGACGAGGAGATGAGCGTGCGCACGGTTTCAGTTGCTGCAGCCATGGTTGGCGAGGTGGCCATTTTGGCCTGCTTGGCACTCCCCCACCCGTCGGCATCACTCTAGGTACACGCCCTCCACAAGCACCCCTGTTTTCGGGTCTCTTTGCTGTTCGCGTTCTTTGCTGTGCCTTGCTTTCACCGATGACCGACGCTCCTTTCCAGCTCGCGCGCTCCTGTTCAGCGCGACGTCGTTCAATTCCGAAAGTAGCTTTGCCATGCAGAAAATCACTGCCCAACAAATCCGTTCATCATTCATCAATGCCAGCCGGTCCGAAGCCGCCAAGCTCAACCTTCCCCGCGACTTTGAAACCATCGACTGGGACAACCTTGAATTCCTCGGTTGGCGGGACGAAAAAATGCCCCAGCGCGGGTACTTGGTGGTCCCGCACAGGGGCAAGCTCACGGGAATCATGCTCCGGGCGCCTGAAGGCGGCTCCGGAAAGAAGCGTGTGGTCCTATGTGAATTGTGCCGCGACGTCTTCTCCAAGGACGACGTCTACCTCTGGGTCGCCAAGAAGGCCGGACAGTCCGGCAAGGACGGCAACACCGTGGGGACCCTGATCTGTGCCGAGTTCGGGTGCAGCGCCAATGTGCGCAAGGAACCGCCGGCCAATGAAATCAACCCGGACCCGGCCGTCGTCGTGGTCCGGCAGATCGCCGGCCTGGAGGAACGGACGGCCCAGTTCCTGGACAGGGTCCGAGGTACCTCCACCCGCTAAAGGCAACGCGGGGTCACTTTCGGCCCATTAAGGTCTCTCCCATGGGCCGTAAGTGACC
This sequence comes from Paenarthrobacter sp. YIM B13468, assembly GCF_042788025.1. NCBI lineage: Bacteria > Bacillati > Actinomycetota > Actinomycetes > Micrococcales > Micrococcaceae > Paenarthrobacter > Paenarthrobacter sp. YIM B13468. The sequence continues at coordinate 13,026 of NZ_JBHZPI010000042.1, forward strand.
CCGCGTTGCTTTAGCGCAGGACGATATCCACTGGGTTGGCTTCCGACCGCCATGCGCCGGGCTCTCCCGGGCCTGCGATGACGGGAGCCGTGAGCACGCCGGAGCGGTTGGTCCGCTTGTCGCGAAGGATTTCCGTGACCGAGCCAAGGTGGCGGGACAGGTCGATCACGTTTTCCGGCGCGGCCAGCAACAACTGGAAGCCGAATTCGTGAAGCGCCTTGATTCCGGCGCCGGCGAATTCCTCGGATGCCAGCACGAACGCTTCGTCCATCATCACGGTGCCGTAGGTGGTGAAGCCCTGTTCTGCAATGCCCAGTTGGTAGCTCAGCGCCGCGGCCATGATGAACGCCGTGAAGCGCTGACGTTCACCGCCGGACATGGAGCCCGTATCGGCATGCATAAAGACCTCGGTCTTCTTCTTGCCGGCCTTCCCGGTTTTCGCCGACTTCGCGGCCACCTCCCTGTGCTCCTTGCATTGGATAAACAGGTGGCCGCGGACGTCCAACACTTCGGCGCGCCAGCGACGGTCCTCAGGGGTTTGCGAACCGAGACGCTTCACCAGAGTCTCCAGGGACTTATAGCGGGCGGTGAGCTCGGCGTCGTCGTCGGCCTCTGTTCCCGTAGCGGCAGATGCGCCGCGGGAGGGCCGCGTGTGTTTGGCCTTCAGCGCGTTCTGGATCGCATCCTTGAACTGCTTGGCCGTAGCCGGAAGCGTCTGCTTGATGTCCAGTTCCAGGTAGCTGCCCTCGTGGAAATTCACCTCGGACAGGATGCCGTTGAGGGGCAGGATCCGGCTGGTGATACTCCGGCGCTCCTCATCCAACAGGTGCAGGAGCGTACTGAACGATTCGTGCGTGCGCTGGTTGAAGAACAACCGGAACTCGGCCTCCTGGGCGGGTAAGCCATCGCTCACGATCGCGTGATATCGCGATTCGAAGTCCCCGGCAGCCCCAATGGACGTGCCATGGTCAGCGCTGATGGCGCTGCCCCAATCGCGCACGAAAGCCTCGAATATTCGCGTCAGACGCTCTGCCGTAGCCTGGCTGCGTGATTCGGCGGCGTGCAGCTCGTCGAGCAGCTTGTTGCGGACGCTGTTGGCCAGGTTGTCGAGTTCGTAAAGCTCGGATACCTCGCCGACGCCGGCAAAGTACGGTTCCAGCGCGGCTACGGTAGAGCCCGACGGCGGTGCTTGCTCAAGCTTCAACCTGGCGGCATCGAGCAGGCCGTCAGCGGTGATCATCTTTTGGTCGAGCGCTTTGTATTCACTCTGCAGCACGGCCGCCGCACCTGTGGAGGACTGGTGCTTTTCCCGTACGGCCTCGATGTTGGCACGCAACGGTTCAAGGTCCGCCTGGGCAGCCAATGCGTCAGAAAGCCGCTGCTCAATCCGCGCGAGCTCGTCCGCGGCGACCGCTGCAGAGACCTGTTCCCACGGACGCTCATCCTCGGCCACCCTTCGAAGGGCTTCCAATTGCCGGGCCATCCCTTGGTGGGAATCCTCACGGCTTTGCGCCAATTCGGCAGCCTTGGCCAGCTCGTTTTCCAGCTCGCCCACCCGGGCCGCCACGAGTTCAAGCTTGGATGCATTGTCGAAGCCGAGGACGTAATCCTGCCGGCTCGTGAAGCGGTCGTCCTTTTCCACGGTGTGCCGGTTGCGTTTGACCACGCCACCGAGGCTGAGGCCCTTGTCCATCGTCGCAAGCTCGTCCGGGTCCTCCACACACGGGTACGCGAAGTCCAAGGCGATCCGCTCGCGGATCCATGCCCCGGCGTCGGCGTTGGCGCCCGAGGTGAGGATGCTCAACTTAGTCAAGAGGTCGCCGTCGGACACGTCCTCCACAGCCAGCGCGCCACCGGCAACGGGTTTGGACACATCCACTGCACGCAGTGCGCCCCGGACCGTGTTGTCGTTCAAGTACCGTGTAACCGCAGCGAAGTGCTCTCCTGGAACCAACAGCGTGGTGGCGAGGTTGCGCAGCGCACGTTCCGCGGCCGGACGCCACTGATCCTGGCCCTCGGCGAGGTCGATCAGCTCACCGCCGAACGGCATCCGCTCCTCGGGGATGCCGGTTGCGCCTGCAATCGCGGCTCTGTTCTCAATACTCGACGGCGGCAGCAAAGACTTCCGCGACCGCAACGACAGCAGCTCCTGCTCAGCCGCAGCCAGCTCGCGTTTCCTGGTCGCGTGGCCGTCGAAGGCCTCGAAACGGAGCTCCTTCAAAGCCTCCGAATCGTCCTTCAACTCCGCCGAACGGGCAGCTGCCTGCTCATGGGCCTGGTCCCAGCCCTCGGCCGACCATTCAAGGTTCAGCCCAGCATCGGCCAGCGCCTTCCGGGCAGATTCCTCCACCTGTTGGCGCAACTTCAGACTGACGCGGGCGTTCTCCAACGACTGCTCGATAGCCGAAATCGCGTTACCGCCGCGGTTGTTGTAATCCAGCTCCAGCTCACGGAGCTCCTTGGCCAAAGCATCCCGGACCGTGCGCTCGGCAGCGAGTTCCTGGGCCTTGGACTGTGCCAATTCCTTGAAACGCGCCAAGGTCTTGGCGTGGACAGTGACCGCAAGCTGCTGCTTGTAAGCCTCGAATTCCTCGCCAGCCAACTCGCGAAGCCTGTTCGCATCCAACAACGCCTGCGCATAGTCCTTGTTCAACCCCGGAACCGGTGCCAGCTGGTCGCGCTGCTGCCGGACATCCTCCAACCGCTGCCGGATGGACATCAGGTTGCTGAATTCCTCCACCACATCGTCCGCCGCTGCGAGCGTTGCCGGAGCATCAAGTACCTGGTCGCGGAAGAACGTATTAACGCTGCCGCCAAGGCCTTTCCCGGCCTGAATGACACGCAACAGGGGAAGCGCCTGGTCGGAGTTGATGCCGAGGAGCCTTCGGAACCGCTCGGCGAACGCCTTGTGCACGTCGAAGACCTGGCCGTCCGGGAAGATCCCCTCCAACGCCCCCTTGGTGAACCTCTTTTGGGCAATCCCCTCGATCGCTTCCAAGTCCAGGGGCTTGTTGTCGATCACATAAAAACGCCCGACGCTGGACTCCGTGCCATTCTTCGGCAAATCAAACAGCGCAGAGACCGTCACCTTCGTGCCTGCCGCATTATCAAACGTCAGCGCGACGGCGGACCACGTGGCACCGGGGCGCTGGAAGGCACTGGCCGAACCATCGCCAACAGCCTTATCTCCGACCTTGCCGCGCATATAAGTAAACGTGGTTCTCTTGTCCTCCACAGCGCCACCGGAACGTTGCGCAGCAGCCTCATTGGACCGCGGGCGGGCATCAAACACCCGGAGCATGGCATCAAACAGCGTCGACTTGCCGACGCCCGAATTGCCCGTCAGAAGGGTTCCGTTGCGGTCCACGTGCATGGTGTGCGCCCCATGGAACGTGCCCCAGTTGACCACCTGCACCAAGGCCAAACGCATCTGCCCGGGGTTCGTCAGCTCGCCGAGCGGGAGCATGCTTGCGATCGTCACTTCTCTGTCCCGTCAGTCGTGGTTGCGTCCGCGGCGGGGGCGGCTTCGGCGTCGTCGTCCTCGGAATTGGAATCGGATTCTGAATCCGAGATGTCCAGCAACGGTTCTGTGCCCGACTCGTCGGCCGCTACGGCGATGAGGGCCTCTATTTGGGCTGGGATGTCGCCGATGTTTTCGAAGGGGAGAGCCAGCGGGAGGGCGTTGCTGATGGTGTACGTGTCGTCCAAGGGGGTGGGGAGGAGGAGTTGGCGGGCCAGGAGTTTGGTGATTGTGCGGGTGACGACGTCGGAATCGCGGAGTGCATCCTGCTGGCCTGCGGGCGTGTAATTAGCGACGAGGTCCGAGATCTCTTCGCGGGTGATGATGGGGTCCGTCTGGGCTGTCACGTGACGGTCCAGAAGGAGGCGCAGGCGGAGCAGGACGATGGTTTCCACTCGGCTCAGTGCACGCTGCTGCCGGAGGATGCTTGATCGTGAGCTGGCACCGATGATCTCCGGGTCAACGGGGCGGAGGACGGCGATCTTGCGGTCGTGATCGAGCTGCAGGGTGAGGAACAGTTCGGAGAGGCGGCTGCGGAGGATGAGCTGGTTGTCCAGGAGCGTGGTCCAGAGCTTCTCGTCGCGGCCGCCGTCGATGTAGGGGCCTTTCAGCAGTTTGACCAGCGCGTGACGGACCTTCATGGGCAGCACACCTGTGTCACCGGGGAAAAGCGCCGCGCCGTCAACGAATGTGTCCCGCGGGGTAATGCGGAATGGGTCACCGTGGTTGGCGGGAGAGGCCGTTTCAGCCGGGACTTCAGCCTCCTCAAGGGTGACGTGCTCCTCCTCGGTGACGTCCGTCGTCGTGATTTCCTCAGTCATCAGAATCCTCATTCAGCGTGACGACAGGCAGGTACGCAGTGCGGATACTGCCGTCGATTTGTTCGAAGTCGATGTGTTCCCAGGCGGCCCGGTCGAACCCGGCACCGCTGTGCAGCGCCATGGACAGCAGGGATCGGACGGTGTTGATGTGTCGTTCCTCGGCGGGCAGGTTTTCCCACGCCTCGCCCAGGGTGGCTGCCCCGGCCATCGCGGCCCGCACAACAGCAGGCCTGGCCTTGCCGGTGCGTGCCGACCGAACCCTGTCCGAATCGCTGAAGGCGATGGGGTCTGCCAGACGGGGCGGGGTCGCGAACTCGTCCGGGTCAAAGAGCTTGACCATAGCCAACGACTCGAATCCGGCGTTAAACAGAACGGGGCCGCGGACCAGGCCGGGCCGGTCACGTTCGTAGGGCATGGAACGGATGGCTTGCTCTGCCTCAGCCAGAACCTTGCGCAGGCTGACCGACTGACGGACGTCGTCGCTCTGGATGTACGTGTTCAGGCTTTCGGACAGCTTCCCGTAGATTCTCTGGATCTGGCTGTGCTGGGTTCGCAGTTCAGCCACGAGGTTCTTCAGCGTTTCGCGGTCCTCGTGCGAAAGATCGTCCGCGAACTGCCGGCTCAGGACTTCACCGATCGCGGAGCGGAAACGCAACTGCTGCTGTGGGTCTTCCAGGAAGGCCGTGAAAGAGCGGAACGTTCGACCCTCGGGACTTTGGCGCAGGCGTTTGTCGGCCTCCAGAACCTGGGCCATGGTTGCGCCCTTGCTCAGTGACTCCTCGATGATCTGGTTGCGGAGTTCGCCCACCAACTCCTCGATGCGGTCGCGCATTTTCTTGTAATCAGCGGGAAGGCTGGCGGCCAGGTCCAGGATGTTGCCGGCGGCCTCAACAGCTTCTTCGTCGTCCAGGAGGCCGTCGAACTCTCCGGAGCTGATGTCCTCGACGAGTTGCTGGCGCTCTTGGATTTCTTCCTCCAGCGCCTCCAAACGTGCGCTTTGGTCCGGATTGGTCTCGTTGGCGAGCTTCTCCACGTCGCCAAGCAGCGTCCCCAAGCGGGAACCGTTGAGCGTGGAGCGTTCGCTGGAAAGGCTATCCAGGAATGCCAGCACACGCGCCGCTGCTTCGGTGACCTCGTAGACGATCTGGCCGGACTGGTTGCGGCGTGTCAGGAACTGCTTGCGCGTCCATTCGTCGCCGAAGGCCTTGCCGTTCTGCTGACCACCCAGCCCTGGTTCCTGGCGGCGGAGCTGCTCAAGGAAAGCGTCGACGTCGGCATGGAACTCTTCCAGCGGAAGCTGCGGCCGGGTGCGGGTGAAGGAAGCCTGCAGCACCGCGATCACCCAAGGCGCCGAACGTGTCAGGGCCCAGGCTGGGCCTTTGGTCAGTTGCTCGAGGTCGCGAAGCCGGGCACTGATGGCGTCGGCGGAGGACATGGCTGAACGGGACAACTACTCTCCTTCAGCTGCTGCGAAACCTGGCTGGCAGCGGAAACTGCCCCGTACAAGGTTAACGCAGAGCATCCGCACCCAACTAAGTCGCAGCAGTGCGCGTTTTGACGACTCAATCAAAAGGTAGAAACATGTTAAAACCGCAGAACAGCCCAACCCGGGAACTTATCAACCTTGACGGTCTGTACAGC
>NZ_JBHZPI010000043.1:0-16176 GCF_042788025.1 Paenarthrobacter sp. YIM B13468
AAGTATCGCCGCTACGATTCGATGTTCGTGTTCGGAACGGCCGGGCACACCCTCGGGCACGCCGGCGCGGTGTTTCCGGAGACACTCCGATGGATCTTCCACGACCAGATTGAAGACAAATGACCCCGGACGCGAAAGCACAGGAAATGAGCAGTGCAATGAACTCAAAGATTGACACGACGGCGTCTGCGACGGTGGATTTTGATGTACCGGCGCGGATGCGCGACGGTGTCGTGCTGCGGGCTGACGTGTACCGGCCTTCCGGTGCAGGGCCCTGGCCTACCTTGGTCGTGCGCACTCCTTACAACAAGGGCGGCGCCGCAGACAACCTCTGGAATGGTTTCTCACCAACAGAAGTGGCACGCAAGGGGTTCATCATGGTAATCCAGGATGTCCGCGGACGCTACGCCTCAGACGGCGATTGGGAGCCGCTGCGCCACGAGGGCGCCGACGGCTTCGACACCATTGCGTGGGCCGCCCAGCTCGACGGATCCAGCGGCCGGGTCGGCATGCTCGGCGGCAGTTACTGCGGGAACACGCAATGGCAGGCCGCGCTCCAGCAGCCGCCGGCGTTGAAGGCGATCACGCCCCTGATGACCTGGACGGACCCGGTTGAAGCCCTCGTAGCCCGGGGTGGTGCCACGCAAATATCGGGCATAACGTCGTGGTCACTGGCGGCCGGCTTTGACTGGTTGACGCGTCAAGGACTGACTGACGAAGAGATGGCCGCCCGGGTCGCCGCCCTGGTTGAAGACCTCAACAGCCTCGAAAAAGACGGCTACTGGGGACTGCCGGTCGCCGAGCTGCCCGTGCTTCGTCGGCATGGCACGCCCATGTTTGTGGAGCCGAACGCAGCCACTGATGTGGAGGCCACTCAGCACATGCGTGTGGCCGGCGGCCATCCGCGCGTCCAGGTCCCCAGCCTGCACACTGGCGGCTGGTACGACACCTGCTTGCAGGGAACCATCGACAACTTCACAGCAATGCGCGACCTCGGCCGAGAGTCGCGGCTGATCATCGGCCCATGGACGCACGAAGACTTCGGCAAGCGGATCGGCGCGCAGGACTTCGGCATCATGTCCAGCCGGGACGCTGGGGCCCATCCGAATGGGCGCTGGAGCGATGAGGTGCTGGCGTTTCTCCGCGGCCACCTCACCGATGATGCACCTGCAAGGACCTCCGCGCCGGTACGGATATTTGTGATGGGACGCAATGAGTGGCGCGACGAGGAAACCTGGCCTCTCCAACGTTCCCGCACCGAGCGCTGGCACTTCCATGCAGACGGCAGCATGAGCACCGCCACACCCGCAGGAGATGCAGTGCCCAGCGAGATCGACTACGACCCCGCCGACCCGGTCCCCACCTATGGCGGGCCAATGGCCCTCACACCAGGACGCGGCCCCCATGACCAAGCGCTGGTAGAGTCACGGCCAGATGTGCTCGTCTTCTCCTCCGAGATTCTCCAGGAGGACCTCGAGGTGACAGGGCCGATCCGGGTACGGCTCCACGCTGCGAGCTCAGCGCCGTCGGCGGACTGGGTCGCCCGCCTGTGCGACGTAGACCCCGACGGGCGGTCCCTGAACCTGACCGACGGCATCCTCCGCATAGAAAACGGCGCCGATAAGGACCAGGAGATCGAGATCGACCTGTGGTCAACAAGCAACGTGTTCTTGGCCGGACACAGGATCAGGGTGCAGATCACCAACAGTTGCTTCCCCCGGTGGGATAGGAATCTCAACACCGGAGACCAGGCCGGGACGGAGTTTGTCACCGCACACCAGCGGCTCTACCATGACGCTATCCGTCAGTCGTACATCGAACTCCCCATCGTCTCAGCAGAAGAGATTCGAGCTTCCGGCACCTAGGTGACGTGTGCGGGCACTGCGTCGGTTAGGTGGTGCAGTGTCCGCCCCCACCGGCCCTTATGATCACCACTTATTCGGGGTATGGGGGCAACGCAGTCCGGCTGAGATGAACCAGGTGCTGACGTACGGCCGCCAGATTACCGAAGGCCTGTCGAATTTGCAGAAGCCGGTCGTGGGCGCCGTGAACAGCTTCGCCTCGGGAGCTGGTTTCAATCTTGCCCTTTGGCGAGAAGGTACGTTCCGCCAGTAAGCGGCATCGGTCCCATTTTCTCGAAGGACTGCTAGCCAAGCCCGGGCTCGGTCACGATGTGCGCGCTCTACACCGCGACTTTCCACGCCCCCAGACGCAAATACCTTTCCGCATTTGTGTTGGCACAATACCTCCGAGCGATCGAAGCCGGCATCACGACCTCGAGTCCAGCCAGCGGCGCCATCGGGATGGTTTTACATAGCCAGTGGCTGTTCCCCAGCCTGGGTCCAACGGCATCGCGCATCTTCGAATCCCCTCAAGAGGAACCTCCCCGGCCCTCCAACGCCTTTATAGGACACGGAATCAGACTTCTAGCTGGCATCGTTTGCCTCTGCGCCTTCCGGTTGCAGGACGCCCTATCAGTTCCCAACCCTGGCCTGACCCCAACGCACCTCCTGGCCGACGCTCTGTGAGTGGCCTTGAACACTCTCGCGCTGACGTCGCCCGGAACCCCCACTGTCCGGCTGGCGGAACAACCCTTATCGCCAACCCGGCATACTGACGATCCAAGCACAGCTACTGTTCATGAGCGCAGCAATTATCTTCACCACCATGGCATCGCCGGACAGGCTCGTTAGGTTACGCCGTACGCCGGTGGGGTGGTGAACGGCAAGGAATCCGGGATACTCCGGTTTCCGCTTAGGGCTCCCACCAAACAGAGACCGGAGATTCTACGACAACGATTGCTGGGCACTGGAACAGTCATCGCTCCCTCGACTGGCAACGGGGACACGCACTGTGGAGCAATTCGGAGTTGCATCTCATTTGCCTATCCAACCAGCGAGGGCTTAGGGAATATACGCCCATATATGGGGGCATATCGGCGTTTGGCCCGAATTGCTGGAGGGTTTAGACGGGTCAGGGAGGCCTCCTCCCTAACGAGGCGAGGTGATTCGAGCGATCGCGCAGCAGCCTGCTACGAATCGCCTCATGAGCTCAGCCACCTCTGAAGACTTCTGGCGAGATGACCCGTGAACTGCGAGGCTTCCGATACCTACCACCTCTTGAGCCACATCCTGGGCCACTCCCGTCCAAAATCCACGTTGTTGACAGATCGGTGACAGCGTCGCTACCAGTAAGCTTGCCCGACCGCCACCGCTATCTCACCTGACGATCCGTCACTACTTCCTTCACACCTCTGGCGTGGAACTGTCCGAGTGGCAGCGCTTTCCACGCACACAGATCATTCCGCGCTTACCGGATGGTGCCCTCGGAGCCCGTATACGTCGTTCATTCAGTTCCTGAGCGGTGGTCATGTCGCTCCGCCCCGTCGACAGATATGGATGAGTGACGGCAAAGAGACGCTGGAAGTGAGTCGGCCATGATCGGTCAAAAAGCAGACTTAAGTGTGCACACTGTGCACACCCCCTTTGGCCGGACAAAGCGACTCTTCGGCGCCGTGACGGGACGGAAATCGCATGGCAGGGATCGACGAAACAGAAATCTCTCGAAGTCATGTCGTGCCAAATCCCGGACCCCATGAACAGGTGTAGGCCACCACGGACCTACCGAACAGAACCGAAGGAGGAATCCGCGTGACACCAACTGAGAGCCAGCGGAGCGCCCACCAGCCAGGACGCTGACCCCGCTCCCCCACCCAAACTGAACAGGCCGCACCCGGCGGCCAGGCACGAGCCGGGCATCCCAATCAGAGACAGATGTCAAGCTTTGTACACACGTTAAAGCAAAAACCCCTCTGACGAGGGGTTATGCCGTGCCCGAGGTGGGACTCGAACGCGATTCTTGGCCTTGTGGATACTGGGAAGTGGCGGAAACATGCGGAATCCGGGCCAGTCCGGCGGTTGTACGGAGCAGTCCGAGGCGAAAGGTGTGCACATCGTGCACACTTTCTTATTTGCCCGTTTGCTGGGCAGCGCGAGACATGCCGAACTGCCCGGCGAACGGCCTCAGGAATCACGGACAAGGGCAGGCTGGCGGCGATCCAACCGCAACACACTGGGCAACTAGACTTCATCACTTTCCTCCTTCAGACATTCATGCTGTACCTAAGCACGAGCGACATGACCTTTCGCCGCGTCGCCGCAGCCTTCGTTCGAGGTGCGCCAAAAAGGCTGTGGGCATGAAGAGTCACCCGCCCTACGCTCCGGCTCGCGAGGACAACGGCCAAGGTCCCCACCCGCGCCGGCACGCTCCTTCTTGAACCTCCTCGGCGGCTCTCACGGCGCAGGACCAGCAGACCCACGGCAGTCATGGCAAGCGTTGAAATATGGGGCGAAAGCTGGCTGAGTGGTGCTGGCATCAATGAACACACAGGCGTAGCGTCGATTGGACAATCGACGGCGGCAAAGTCACGTTGACGCGGTACCTTGTGCAGGTCCGTGGTGAGCCGTTAAGTCAATCCTTTAGGAGCTTGGGATGACTGGATGGAATGTGGACACCGTTGCTGGGCCCCTAGGGCCCGGGACAGTCACCTTGGTGGAGGGCTCGTCTTTCTGTATCTCCACGGCGAACGGGGACATCCATCCGGATTACCCGCACGGGGTTTTCTTCGAGGACACCCGCATCCTGTCCCGCTGGAACCTGACCGTGAACAGTCAACCATTGGAGCCACTGGCCGCGAATACGACTGAGCCATACCGGGCCCTGTTTGTCGGTCGCGTAGTCCGATCGGACGGGTACTCTGACAGCCCGCTGATCGTTGAACGGCTTCGCGAGGTAGGTGTCGGGATTCTGGAGCAGATAACTGTCCGAAACTACGGAAACATCAGTGTTGATTGCGTGGTTTCCCTCTGGGTCGAAGCGGACTTCGCGGACCTTTTCGAGGTAAAGGAGGCCAAAACCCAGCGCCGCTGGAGCGAATCCCGCGAAGCAGATCCCGAATCGCTGACGATCCAGGCCCTCTGGCAGGACGTGAGGAAGGGCGTCGTAGTGTCGGCCATTGGAGCCGACGTGGCACCTGAAGGCCTTAGCTATCATTCTGTTGTCCCGCCGCATGGGGAATGGAGCACGACCGTGAGCGTGGTGCCTACCTCCGACGGGACGGGCCCGATGGCACCGTTCGTTCGTCCGCATGAGGGCGAAATGTCTCCGCAAGACGTGCGCCGACATGAGTGGGTATCCAAGATTCCCGTGCTGCACATGGGCAACAGCTCCATCGAACGGACCCTGCGGCGCAGCTACGACGATCTGGGCGCACTTCGCATTGAGGACCCTGACCACCCTGATCGGAACGTGGTAGCTGCAGGCGCCCCCTGGTTCATGGCGCTGTTCGGACGGGACGCACTTTTGGCCTCCCTTATGGCACTGCCCGTGGATCCGTCCTTGGCCCTTGGCACCATCCAGACGCTGGCCGACCGTCAAGGTCGCGTCGTGGACCCAATAAGCGAGGAAGAACCCGGCAAGATCCTGCACGAGGTCAGGCTCGATGTCTCCAGCGGACTGGCTCTGGGTGGGAAATCCGCCTACTACGGCAGCGTGGACGCCACCCCGCTCTTCGTGACCGTGCTGGGGGAAGTGGGCCGCTGGGGTTTTGCCGCGGAGACCATTTCCGCACTCCTGCCACATGCGGACCGGGCACTGGACTGGATCCGCGACTACGGCGACAAAGACGGTGACGGTTTCGTCGAGTATTCGCGGCTCAATGACCGGGGACTCATCAACCAAGGATGGAAGGACTCCTGGGACGGTATCAACTTCGCTGACGGCAGTCTGGCCGAGCCACCTATCGCGCTGTGCGAGGTGCAGGCTTACGTCTATAGCGCATATCTGAGTCGCTCCATGATCGCCTACGACGCCGGTGACATGGCACTGGCCGAAGAGTATCGAGAGCGGGCGGCGCGGCTGAAGCGGCAGTTTAACGAACAGTTCTGGCTGCCCGATCGCGGTTACTATGCCATCGCACTGGACGGCCGAAAGCGGCCGGTCGATGCATGCGCGTCCAACATGGGGCAATGCCTTTGGTTCGGCATCGTCGACAAAGATAAGGCACCACTAGTAGCGGAACGTCTAATGTCCCCCGAAATGTTCAGTGGCTGGGGGGTGCGTACCCTGGCAACCGACATGGGGGCCTATAACCCCGCAAGCTACCACAACGGGTCGGTCTGGCCCCACGACAATGCGATCATCGCGGCCGGTCTTCTCCGCTATGGCTTTGTGGAACAGGCGCAGCGCATCTCCACAGCGCTGCTGGAGGCAGCACAATACTCAGAGGGAAGACTTCCGGAATTGTTCTGCGGCTTCAGCCGAGAGGTCCTTGACGAACCCGTACCCTATCCCACCGCGTGCTCGCCGCAGGCCTGGGCCGCCACAACCCCGATCCTCTTGGTGAAAAGCCTCATGGGTTACTACGCCGACGTCGCCCGCGGCAGTCTTTGGATGGATCCTGTGCTCCCGGAATCCTACGGTGGACTGCATATCACCAATGCACCAATGGCCGGCAGTCGCATCACCATCGACATTTCCGGTTCCACGGCTACTATTCAGGGGTTGCCGCAAGGGATGGTCTTGCACCACGGCATCCGGCCGTGGGCGGCCGACCTCGTGGAACAGCGCCGAAAGGCATAAGCCTCCACTTCGGAGGCCGTTCGTCTGTCCGGATTCAGTAGGGTGCCGGCAGGTACATGAGCGCCTGATTCACTTTGTAGTTCAGGCCAACATCTTCAGGAGTTACCCATATTTCGAAAGACTCGCACCGTTCATACAGTCTCCGTCTCCCCGTGTCGTCGTAAACCCACGCAATGGCGCCATCGCTTGTGACACCGTCGATGACGCCGCGCGCCATCGTTCGACCCTTTAGGAGGATTTCAGCTGCGGCGCCGTTAACGGAAGTCCAATCGTCAATTCGCCGGAGAGCGCCTGGTTTCGAATTCACGATTTGATCTCTACGGTCGGCGGTATTCGCCGCTCCAGGCGTTGCTTCAGGGTGCCCCGATACGGCACTGAGGTGCCGGAACCTGCTGTTGCAGCTATGGACGCCCTCTGCGGGTCCAAGGTCGGTGGCATGTTTGCCTCTCTTACCTCCGCTCGGTGGCCGTACCTGTGTCCTACTCCAGTGAGGCCAATTCGGGAACACTGGGTGCTACTTGACAACAGCAAAGCCGCCGGTCCAGCCGACCTGTTCGGAAACGGCCAGGGTGATCTGCAGGAAGCCAAGTGCTTCAAGTTCGCGGGCGCGGCGCAAGGAACCTGCGTCTATGCTACGGAGGCCGCCGGCGGTGACGACGTCGGTGAGTGCAGTCTTGGCGTCGGCATCGTCGCCTGCTATGAGCACGGTGGTGAGCTGGTCCCCGACCCTGCCCATGGCGAGGGTGGGGGCCAAGATGGTGTTGAAGGCCTTCAGGACCCTGGACTGCGGGAGTGCTGCGGCTAGTTCCGCAGCTGCGGAGGAGTCTGCCGGGACGGTGAGGGAGTCGAAGGTCTCGAAGTTCACCGGGTTGGTAATGTCGACGACGGTGCGGCCGGAGAGCTGTCCGGCGCGCAGTGCAAGGACTTCATTGATCGCGGGATAGGGCACGGCGAGGATGACGATGTCGCCGGTGACGGGCTGATCTGTGTCCTTGCTGTTGAGGGCTTGGACGGTGTTGCCACCCTTTTCGGCGATGGCCGCGATGGCCTTGCCCATGTTGCCGGTTCCGAGAATGCTGATGCGGGTCATGACGATCTCCTCTTGGTATCCGCACTCTTTGAGTGTCTGGTTGTGATGGCTGTCGGGGACGGGTTAGGCAGCGCCCGGCCCTGGTCAAAAGGTTTGAAGCTCCGGTTCATGCGACTTGGAGCGAGCGTATGGAGTTGCCGAAGCGCATGCGGTCGATGGTGGTGGTGACGCTTTTTGGGTCGGTAGCGGCTCCGAGCGTCAGGAGCAGTGGGACGAAATGGTCCGCGGTCGGGTGCGCGATGCGTGCACCGGGACCTTTGGTCGCGTAATCGGTAAGCGCGTCAACGTCCCCGCTCGTGAGGGCGTTGTTGGCCCACTCGTCGAACGCCTCCATATACCCGACGAGGGCGGGCCGACGCATAGCCTCGAAGCTATGGGTCATGAAACCGGACCCTATGATCAGGACACCCTCTTCGCGAAGATGTTTGAGTCGCTGGCCGAGCTTGAGGAGGGCTTCGGGGGCAAGGCTGGGCATGCTGAGCTGCACGACCGGAACGTCTGCGGCCGGGTACATGGCCATAAGCGGAACAAACGCTCCGTGGTCCAGTCCGCGGTTGGCGTAGTGATGGATGGTGGTCCTGTCGGACAGTGTTGCAGAAATACGCCGGGCCAGCGCGGTTGCGTCCGGGGTGGCGTACTTCAACGTGTAGTAGCGGGGGTGAAAACCGCCGAAGTCGTAATACAGGGGCGTCCCGGCCGCGGCACCGGTGATGGCCATGGGCGCGTTTTCCCAGTGTGCGGAGACGATGACGATCGCGCGGGGCTTGGGCATACTCTGGGACCAGGTGAAGAGGTCGTTGAGCCATTCCGGGTCGTCCAGGGTGGGAGGGGCGCCGTGACTGACGAACAGCGACGGGAGCGGCCCGTCGTCGGGCTGCCACGATTTCTGCGCCTTCGCCAAGGGCAGGACACGTTTGAGCAGGTCATCGTAAGCACCGGCCGGAACGGCCGGATTGAACAGGTCAGTGGTGTTGGTCATGACAAGGGTTTCCTTCACGGATCCGCTGCTGGGGCGGGAGGGCGCTGGCGGAGAGGCGGCCCGGTACTGCCGGGGGTGGTGGTGCTAGAAGGCCCCGGCACCAAAGCGTCCAACGGCCACAACCAGGGCAAGAACGGAGAGGACAACATTGACGAGTGCCATCGACTTCTCGCTCCGTTTGAGGTGGGTGGTTACTGCGCCGACCATCACGATGGCCAACCCCGTCGCAGCCAAGGGAACCAAGTAACCTGCGATACCGGTGGCCGCGGGAAGTATCAGGCCCACGGCCCCCAGAATTTCGGCGAGCCCGATGGCCTTGATCGTGACGGATTTTGAGTCCTCGGTCCAACCCATGCCAGAGGCGGCCAGCTTTTCCCGTGGCTGGAAAATTTTCATGCCACCGGCGGCAAGGAAGGCCAGGGCCAGGAGGGAAGCGATAATCCAGAGGGTGATGTTCACGATGGGTATCCTTTGCTGCGTGGATGCCGGCGGCGTGACCTTCCGACACTTGGTCAATTCTCTTCACGATTGAAGTAAACTGTAAGCAGACTTGCTTCAAGATGCAAGTAGATTTCAATTCTTTTAGTTCAAGGCTGAACCGATGGGTTGGTACAATCGGGCTATGGAAACGTCAGCCAATACTAAAGTGCCCGATCCCGGAGCAGGGGGCAGTCCACCGTCCGCGCCCCGCTGGCTGAATGAGGAGGAACGCGCCACATGGTTTGCTTTCGCCAGCGTCCTTCTGCGGCTTCCCGGAGCACTGGATGCCCAGCTGCAGCACCAAGCCGGCATCAGTCATTTCGACTACATCGTCATGTCCACCCTCTCCGAATCGCCGGGGCGCACACTTAGGATGGGTAGCCTGGCTGTCATGGCCGAATCTGGCCTGCCCCGCCTCTCCCAAGTCGTTGGACGACTCGAAAAGCGGGGCTGGGTTACACGAACAGCTGACCCCACCGACGGACGTTCCACTCTGGCTTCCCTCACTGACGAAGGGTGGGAAAAGGTGGTTGAAACAGCGCCCGGACATGTTGAAGAAGTACGCCGGCTCGTATTCGACCCGCTCACTAAGGCCCAACTGAAGCGCCTTAACGAGCTCAGCCGCCGCATCATGATCACGGTTGACCCCGAAGATCGTTGCCTCCGGTAGTTACCTACGACCTTCGTGGCATCGCGGCTGCAGACGGGATCTCACTCCCGAAATTTTCGTTGTCGCTGGCAGGGGCACGCGGGAGCAGGCAGTTCGAGAAAACCTCGTATCCGTCAAGACGGAACACCATCTGCCTCAGTGAGGCGCCTTCTGTAGAAATCCAAAGAAACGAATCGTCCGGCATGACGGCCTCGACCGTGCCTTTACGGACCAATTTACCGCCCTTCCAAATTTCTACACGCTGCCCGACAGTGCGTTGCCAATCCGGTTGCAGGTGAAGGTCCACCGTTTACTCCTCGTGCACTTCAGTAAGACATGAACAGCTGTCCGGTGACTCCGGGAGCCGAGGGCTCGACGCCCTGGTTTTGCGCATTTTCACAATTTACGTGCTGATATCCGAACGGCGGCTGCGGATGCCGCTCGCTCCCGGCACCCGCCCGGACCCGGTCCGCACGAGCCCGGCTGCGGTATCGTGCCGCTGAAGGGACGGAGCGCTTCCTTGGCGAATGTCCGGTGCCCGGGTATCGAATAGCCAGGACGGCTTGACCGTGTCACCTCATCGTGCAGGGGTGGGTGGTTGGGCTACAACGTGGTCATTCGGGCTGCGCTTCGAACAGTATTCATCTGCATAGTGCATTCCTACCCAGGGGGAGACAACTAGCTGTCTCGGATAGGCCTCTCTCGCGAATCCCGATGCGTTATCCCACCCCGAATCTACCTCCCGAGATGAGCAAACGACTTCTGTTCGTGTCCTTGTGAATCGCATTGTGCTTCCAATCTGTTCTCTTCCTAGTGACTTTTTGGACATTCCATCGTGAGCCGCCGTTGGAATTCAGTCAGGGCATCGCTACAGCCTCAGCCTTAAGAGCCCGCCATCGGGATCAGGTAGCCTCTCCGTTTCCCTTCTTTGCGTTTCTATCGCGTACCCTCACCATGACTTTCGAGAAAACGACAGCAAGTACGAGAACGCCGCCATTGAATACCTGAGTGATCCAGTTCTGGGCGCCGAGGAGCGTGAAGCCGTTGACTGCGATGGCGACGAAAAAGACGCCGATCATCGTACCGACGACGTTCGGATATCCGGGCTTGATGGTGGTCTGGCCGAGGAATACAGCAGCGAGGGCAGGGAATAGAAAGCTGGGTGCTGAAGCGGCATCGGCAGAACCCGATCTCACAGTGAGTAAGACTCCAGCGAAACCAGCCACCAGGGCACCTAGCATGTAGGCGATGAAGACATGCCGTTTGACGCCGATACCCGCGAGCCCCGCGGCACTCCTGTTGGAGCCGATGGCGGCGAGCCTTCGGCCAAACGGGGTCTGATTCAGCAAGTACCAGACGATCGTTGCGGCAAGTAGAAGCAGCCAGAAGGGGCGGGCGATCCCGAGCCACTGTCCAGCACCCCAGGTTCCGATCTCCGCGGGGACACCCTGAACCACCCTGCCTCCCGTGAAAGCGAGCAGAATCCCGTTAATCAGAACGTACGTCCCGAGAGTCACGATGAACGGATCCAGATCCAATGCCGTGATGAGCGCGGCGTTTATCACGCCAGCAACCAGAGCAAAGAGTACGGACACCAGCATTGCCATCCAGAGGGGTACCTGATTGGAGGCGAGTAGGGAGGCCATCGTCACGCTGGAAATCCCCGCAATGGCAGCGACGGAGATGTCGAAGTATCCCGCAACGAGCGTGATGACCATGGCCAGGGCGATGAGACCTGCCACTGATTGGTTGGCGAGAATATTCTGGATGTTGGGTGCCGAGAAGAAAAGCCTCGAGGTTGGAGCTACCAACCCGAACACCAGTATCATCAGAACGAGCAGCCCACCCAGGCCGTATCTTTCAGCAAGGTTGACGGGGCTCCGTCGGGCCCGGTCCTTGGGATCTTTTCTTGCTTCAACCTCTTCAGACAACAACACTGGATTCCTCTCCCCGTTGGTAGATCACTTCGTTCAGCCCCTGCGCACTCAGCTCAGGCGCCCGTACCTCGGCGACAATCCGGCCCTCATGCAGCACGATCGCCCGATCAACGACCTGTGCGAGTTCCTCCAAGTCAGATGTGACGATCAGCGCCGCGCCGCCGGCAGCGACCACCTCACGGACTGCCGAATAGATGTCCGCTCTCGCTCCGACGTCGACACCCTGGGTCGGCTCGTCAAGAAGTAGCAGGCTTGGGCTGAGGCGAAGCCACCGACCCATCACAATCTTTTGCTGATTCCCTCCAGACAGTGACCGGATCGCTACGTCCCCGGATGGCGTCTTCACCCTGAATCGCTTTCGGAGGACGCCGGCGTCACGTTCGATCGCGGCTCGACGGAACCAACCGCCACGCCAATATTTGCCGAGTACGCTCACCGACATGTTTTCATCGACGGTGAGGTTCGGAAATATGCCACCGTTGACACGATCCTCCGGGACCATGATCACGCCAGCAGCGATCGCCTGACCCGGGTTGCGGAAAGCAACGTTTCGTCCGTTCAACTCAACTCGACCAGATGCCAGCCGCAGGTCCCCGTACAGAGCACGTAAGAGCTCCGTCCGGCCGGATCCGAGCAGGCCGGCCACCCCTACAACCTCCCCCGGGCGCAGTTCAAGGTCTACGTTCCGCAGTGGGCCGGCGTCGAGATCGGCAACCTTCAGAACAAGAGGTCCGGGAGCGCGCCCGGGGTGGTGGATTTCGAGGCGGTCTGCGGCTACCTGCCGTTCGGTTCGATCCATCGTCGACCGCTCACCAAGAATTGACCCGATGAGGTCTTGCTCGGTGAGGCTGGCAGTTGCATGTTCGCTGACAACCCTTCCATCGCGCATTACGGTGACGCGCTGCGTGAGTTCGAGAACCTCGTCCAGTCGGTGGCTCACGAAAACTACCGCATGACCCTCTGTGGCCATTCGTCTCACTGCTTTGAAGAGGACGTGTACCTCGTGCCTGGGCAGTGAAGCAGTGGGTTCATCGAGGATGATGATTCCGTGGCGACCATCCATGCCGCGCATCGCCCGTGCCGCCGCGATCTGCGCTCGGACAGCAACGGGAAGGTCGCGAATAAGGTCAGTGGGACGAGCAGCGATGTCCAGCTTCCTTATTGCATCGCGAGCGCCCTGATGCAGTTCGCGCCAACGAACCTGACCGAACCCTGTTGCCGGGTAATCTGTGCCGAGTCGCAGATTCTCGGCGACGCTGAGGTCCGGAAACACTGCAAGGTCTTGGTGGACGACTCTAATGCCGAGGTCGTGAGCGAACCGGGGGTGCATTCGGGCCGCTTCCATGGTGTGACCTGCAATGTGCACCTCACCCGCGTCAGCCTGGACGACGCCGCTGAGAATCTTGATGAGTGTCGACTTGCCGCATCCGTTGCCCCCGACCAAGGCGTGAATCTCCCCTCCGCGTACATCGAGGTTGACACCGTCGAGTGCGCGGGTGCCCGGATACATCTTCGATACACCGCGCACTGACAGGAGTGTTTCGCCGTCGTGCATCACGCCACCCCTCCGAAAGCAACCAAGTGATCGGTTGACATGGCTCCAGCCATAGGCCAAGGTAGGCCTCTTCGCCGCAGTATGCGACGCCGCCGCCACGAGGCAGTGCCGCCGCGGAAATAACAGTTGAGTGACATTGCAGCTCCTTTGCTGTTGTGTCCTACCAAGCTCCGTGCAGGTTAGCATCCAATTCTTAATCAAACAACCGTCGGGTAGCTTCATCGGCTCACTCGCGTAGACAATCGGTCGGTTGGTCGAATAGAATCGCGATGGCACAGTGCAGTGCGATCGAAGTGCTGCAACAATTCAGTGCTTCGGGATCGAGACCACCAGAAAAGGAAGCGCATGAAGAACGCGACTAAGGCATCCCGTCAGGGAGCACAGTTTCCACCGCGGCTACCGATTGAACGCGACCCCGTCGACCGAGTGGCACCGTCATCCAAGCTCGCCGAGGCTCGTCGGAGCGGAGAGTGGCCATCTTTCGACTTCATCGACCCGATGGTCGGTGGCTCCGGCGTCCAAGATGCGAAGGCTATCACGCGATATGCGGAAGTACGCGAAGTACTGCGAGCTCCGGGAACGCGGTTGGGTATCGTCGTCCATGCGGAAGAAGAGTCGCTAAAAATGCCAGGCATGCTTCTCGTCGGAGAAGGCGAGGAGCATAGGCGGGCTAAGTCCGTGCTCGTAAGGCACCTCAACCCGAGGCGGGTACAGGAATTGAGGCCCGAGCTTGAGCGTATCGTCGACGAACTGCTGGACCGACTTGCAACACAACCCAGTCCAATAGATCTCGTTGCGGAGTACACGTCCCAGCTTCCGGCTCTGATGGTTTCGCACCTACTCGGGATACCGTACGAAGAAGCCAGCAAGATTGACCACTGGACGCGGAAACAGTCAGACCAGACAGTCAGTGCCGGGGAAGTTCAGACCGCCATAAGCGAGTTGAAGGCGTATACCGCCGAGAAGGTGACTAAGGCTCGGGAAAATCCAGGCAACGACCTTCTAAGCGCGCTGGTCCACGATCACACCGACGTTCTTAGTGACGAGGAGTCTGGCGGCCTCGTCTTTAGCATCATCACCGCGTCCCTCGATACGACTGCGAGGTTCAGCACTCTCGTCATCTTGACGCTGCTGCGAAACGCAGAGCAACGGGCCATCATGCAGGAAGCAGGCGGGATATCCGAAGCGAACATCGACGAGCTCATTCGCTATCTCTCCCCTGCCCCGGCCGCGCAATGGCGATACATTACGGAGGACCTCGAGATTGGCGAGAAGTCATTGAAAGCTGGTGAACGCGTGCAAGTTTCACTCCTGGCGGCCAACTGGGATCCGGAACTGGTGGGCGACCATCCGGAACTCGATCTCCGACGCAAGCCCATACCGCATGTTGCGTTTGGCTACGGTATGCACCAGTGCCCAGGGCAGCACCTCGCGCGCCTTGAAGTCAGCATTCTCGTGAGCAAGCTCTTCAATCGCTACCCTGGTCTTCGACTCGCAGAGGACATTGATGACCTTGAGTGGCTCAAAGATGACCTGCTTTACGCCACACGCACGCTCCCGGTCACGTGGTGATAGAACCGAAGCTTTTGCCGCAGACAGCGCCCCGCACTGGCTGTTGTTTCTTCGGCCTTGTCGAAACCCAAGTGACGAGCCGAATCAACAGCACAGCCAGCTCACGGCCCCGCTCCGCCAGACCTTAGTCCGCTGGGGGCAGAATATCCACAAGAATCCGTGAAAGGAACGACCGCATGAGCATCGTTATAACTGGCGCAACGGGCCAGCTGGGTCGCCTCGTCATCGAGGCCCTATTGGACCGCGGTGTTCCCGCCGGGGGCATCGTCGCCGCGGGCCGCTCCATTGGGAAGCTGGCAGATCTCGCCGGTCTCGGAGTCAAGGTCACATCATTGGACTACGAAGACGCCGCCTCTGTCGCTGGAGCGTTGAAAGGGGCCAGCAGAATATTGCTGATCTCCAGCAGTGAGGTCGGCCAGCGTGTGGAGCAACACCGCACTGTTATCGAAGCGGCCGGGGACGAGGGCGTGGAGCTGCTTGCCTACACCAGCATCGCGAACGCCGACACAACTGGCATGAAGCTCGCCGCAGAACACCAAGCTACAGAGTCAATCCTCGTGGAATCCGGAGTCCCCTTCGCACTCCTACGGAATAGCTGGTACCTGGAGAACTACACCGGCCAATTGTCGGTAACGCTGGCCCAGGGGGCGTTGGCGGGCAGCGCTGGAAATGGCAAGGTCAGCGCTGCCTCCCGCGCCGACTACGCAAACGCTGCCGCTGCCGTCCTGTTGGCAGAAAACCAGGCGGGCAAGGTATATGAACTTGGTGGAGATGAAGCGTTCACCATGAACGACTTGGCAGCCGAGATCACCGCGGTCTCGGGTCAGACGATTACCTACAAGAATCTTCCTGCCGACGACTACATTGGCCTGCTGACTGGTGTGGGCGTACCGGAATCTTTCGCGCATATCCTTGCCGATTCCGACCTGGGCATCGCGCGCGGAGATCTCTTGGTTACCGGCGGTGACCTTCGCAGGCTGATTGGACGGCAGGCAACCTCCTTATCCGAGGCCGTACGCTCGGCTGCCGCCAGCGTCTTGCCCTAATCCAGCCCGGTCAGGAGATGGAGCCTTGAGTGCCTGGATGTCCGCACAGCATGGGAGCCCCAGCGGCGGTGACGCGATATTACATTGACCGTGCGCCACCCCCGTGTAATCTTTATAGAACGAACGGTCAGTAATTGGCTTCTGACCCCCACTCACTTCGCGAAGGATGTTCTCATGGTCGAGGCTTTTCTTGTTGGCGGCGCACGGACGCCGGTTGGTCGTTACGGCG
>NZ_JBHZPI010000044.1:0-13634 GCF_042788025.1 Paenarthrobacter sp. YIM B13468
GACAAGAAACACTGTGCCGGGCCCGGATCAAGAACCACTCCTGCAATCCATCAACACTCGCTCAGGAAAAGATCAAGAATTCTTGGTTCACTCCGACCCGCCTGAAGCCGTGCTCTGGACTGATAATAAGCAAGCTGATAATCCTGTAGCGAAAGGCCAACGCTAAACACAGAGGTGGGATCATGGTGGATCGCATTACCGATATATGGGGCGCGAGGACGCCGTTCGAGCGTGAAGCTGAGTGGCCCTCCCGCGTGGACTACGCCCTCCAGGAAGGCCTAACGGAGCGCGACGTCGACCACTGGGTCCAGTCCGCCTGCGTGCTGTGCAGCAATGGCTGCGGCTGCGACATTGCCGTTAAAGACGGGGTTATGGTGGGCATTCGAGGCCGTGCGGAAGACCGCATCAACAAGGGACGACTCGGGCCGAAAGGACTTTTCGCAAGCTGGCAGGGCGTATCGAACAAGGACCGCCTCACCCAGCCATTGATCCGCGAAGGCGGCCGATTGGTTGCCACTGATTGGGACACGGCCATGAAACGGATCGTGGAACGCAGCAAGCAACTGTTGAAGGAGAAGGGTCCCCTCAGCCATGGCTTCTACACCAGCGGGCAACTGTTCCTTGAGGAGTACTACGCCCTGGGCGTGATTGGGAAAGCCGGTATCGGGACACCCCATATGGACGGAAATACGCGCCTGTGCACTGCGACCGCGGCATCCGCGCTCAAGGAAACCTTTGGGGCAGACGGCCAGCCCGGCGCGTATGAGGACATCGACAACTGCGATGCCATCTTCCTTTACGGTCACAACATGCCAGAAACCCAGACCGTTCTCTGGGCCCGCATCCTGGATCGACTTTCAGGACCCACCCCGCCAAAACTCGTGTGCGTCGACCCGAGAAATACCGAGGCCGCGCGTTTTGCCGACGTGCATCTGGCGGTCCGGCCAGGAACCAATCTCGCGCTTATGCACGCACTGATCCGGGAGGTCCTGCAGAACGGCTGGGAGGACCCTGCCTACATTCAAGACCACACGCTCGGTTACGACGAGCTTAAATCCACTGTGGAGGAATGGACGCCCGAGGCTGCTGCCGAGGTATGCGGCGTCAGCGCCCACGACATCAGGAAGGCTGCCCGCATCTTCGGCACGTCGGATCGGGTACTTTCCACCGTTTTGCAGGGGTTCTACCAATCGTCACAGGCCACAGCGTCCTCCTGCCAGGTCAATAATCTCCACCTGCTGCGCGGCATGCTCGGCAGGCCTGGAGCCGGCCTACTACAGATGAACGGGCAGCCGACGGCACAAAACAACCGCGAATGCGGGGCCGACGGCGACCTCCCGGGCTTCCGTAATTGGCACAACCCGAGACACGTTGAAGAACTGGCCTCCCTGTGGAACGTGGATCCTGCGATCATCCCCCACTGGGCACCGCCGACCCATGCCATGCAAATCTTCCGCTACGCCGAGCAAGGATCCATCAACTTCCTCTGGGTCTCGGCTACGAACCCTGCGGTCTCCCTGCCCGAGCTGCCCCGGATACGGGAGATTCTGGCCAAGCCTGAACTGTTCCTGGTGGTGCAGGATCTGTATCTCACCGAGACAGCGAGCATGGCCGACGTCGTCCTCCCCGCCGCTGCGTGGGGCGAAAAGACAGGAACATTCACCAACGCTTCCCGCGTCGTCCATATCTCCGACAAAGCCGTAGACCCACCTGGTGATGCCCACAGCGACCTGGATATTTTCCTGGACTACTCCAACCGAATGGGCTTCACCACCCTGGACGGCACGCCCTTGTTGACGTGGGAGGGCCCGGAAGATGCCTTCGAAGCTTGGAAAGATTGCTCGCGCGGACGCCCTTGCGACTACACCGGACTGAGTTACTCGAAACTCCGTGGTGGCAGCGGGATCCCGTGGCCCTGCAATGAGGAAAACCCGGATGGCACCACGCGTCTCTATACGGACGGGGTATTTCCCAGCGATCCTGACTATTGCGAAAACTATGGTCACGACCTCCTGACAGGGGCCGAAGTGGAGCCTGAGTCCTACAGGGCCAAGATGCCCAAGGGCCGCGCCTGGCTCAAAACAACCAAGTACCATCCACCGCACGAAGAACCGGACGACGACTACCCGCTCCGGTACACAACGGGTCGGACGGCGTATCACTTCCACACACGGACCAAGACGGGGCGTTCCCGGACACTGAACTCGGCGGCCCCACGGATGTGGGTGGAGCTCTCCGTGGAAGACGCTTCAGCGTTGGGGATCACGGAAGGCGACATCGTCCGCGTGTCGTCCCGGCGCGGCCTCATTGAAGCCCCGGCTCGAGTCAGCGGCGTCCGGCCCGGCACAGTTTTCGCGCCATTCCACTACGGATACTGGGACTCGACCATGCCATCCGGCCCGTCTGATTCTCCCAAGGATTCGCAGAAGACCGCAGCAAACGAACTCACCATCACCGAGTGGGACCCGGTGTCAAAGCAACCCCTTTTCAAGAATGCCGCGGTGAAAGTGGAGAAAATCCGCGACGGCGACGGACCGGCTCCGGCGCCCAACACCACCGCTTCACGGCAGGCAGGAGCTTCACGGCAGGCAGGACAACAACAATGAACCTCAACATCTACCTGGGTTTACTGCATCAGGGTGAAGCCACCCTGGCTGAGTCGTTCCGGCAGGTTTCAGAGGGGCATGGCTCGGAACCCGACATACATTTCCTCTGCCAGACATTGGCCAAGCAGTGCGATAGGCACGAGGAAGTCCTCCTGCCAATAGCGGAGCGGTATGGCAAGGACACATCCGAGCACGAACCCGAGCGGCTCCACGCCCAGGGCCTGTCAGAAACCCGGAGCGGTCCTGTCGGCCTCCTTCGCGACCTGCAGGACCTGTACCTGCTGGCGAGCTTGGTCGATGTCACGTGGACTGTGGTGAATCAAGCTGGTTCCGCACTTCGCGACGCAGAGCTGCTCGCCGTCGTCAAGCAGTGCCACAAAGAGACGGAGGTCCAGCTCAGCTGGCTGCAAACCCGAATGAAGCAGGCGGCACCGCAAGCGCTTCTGGTAGCCGACTAAGTCACCGGCTGACAAAGTCAGTGCGGCAGAAGCCCCAGGATCGGGAGGGTTACCGCCGTCGAAATGGCCATGGACGCGGTGTTGCCGATGACCGGATGGAAGCCATCCGGTAGCCGGGCCGATATGGCCCTGGCGATGGGAGGAGCCAGCACCGCTCCCAACAATGCGCCGCCGATGATGCTCCACCACGAGCCGTCGTACGCGAGCACGGCGGCCGGCGCCACTGAGACGAGTGACGCGTAGGTGGCCGCCCACCCACCATTGCTGAACTGGCCGTTTCTGAACCAACTCCGCCAAAGAACCACACCGATGGCCGACGTGAGTGCCTGCGCGAAGAGGATGTGCGGAACCAAGCCGGAACCGTACGCGGGCAGCGCAGGATTCAGCACGAAAGCCACTGCGACGCCAAGGATCAAGCCCGCACTGGCGAGCTCGTTGGCGAAAAATTGGGTCTCAGTGAAGTCCGAAAGAACCCGTCGCGACGCCCACACTGCGTCCTTAAGAACACGGTTAAGGCCCGACGGCGGCTGGATGGGTTGCGGCTGCGGGTTCAGAGCCGGCTGCGGAGCCGGCTTACGCAGGACAAGCCAAGGCAATTTCCGGGCAATGAGGAAAGCCACTACTGATCCCAAGGACATCGCAAGGACGTTCGCCACCACGGGCGGTAGTCCCAGCGGCGCGGTGACCGTTGGAATGAGCACCAGCGCACAGGGCGTGATGGTGAATGCGCCGAGGACAGCTCCGGTCAGGCAGGTCGGCCAACCGGGTCCATACATCAGGACCATTGCCGGGGCCACGCAAACGAAAGGCACGAACGTGGGCTGCCATCCGGCGTCGAGCATCCGGCCGAAAACTACGTTGGACAACAGCAGGCTAAGCGACGCCGAGGCCAGCACCCACGGCCACAGCCCGGTGCCATACGTCAGCTGGCCAGCCCAGTTCTTGCCCCGCCGGCCAGCCCACCACGCCAACAGAGCGCCGGCAAGCAACCCGCCTGCTGCCAGCTCTGATTTATAGAACAGGGGCTCCGTCATATCGCCAAGGAACCATCGGACCGCTGCGAAAGGGGAGTTGGTGACCGAAGCAGCCCAGCCTTCAAACGCAGGGCCGAGCCGCGGCGATTGCTGCCCGAGCGTGTGGAGGACAAGTGCGAGCGCTCCCGCGAGGATGACTGAAGCCAACGCGCCCAACGCTGTCCCGAGCGCGCCGAGCTCAGTTGCCGTCTTCTTTGGGGCAGGATCCGGCCGACGGCGGGGAGGGCCGTCGACAGCTGAGGTGAGCATCGTTGATAACCCTTAGCGTGCGATGTGGTGTAACTCGAAAGCAGCGTATCCGAGCTTTCCAAGGCGGCCCCACTCGTGTTGCTGCGGAGGATTTGTGACCGGCGACGACCAGATCCTGGGAGGCACGTAGCACCAACGAAAGAGGCCCCAACGCTTTCGCGTCAGGGCCTCCCGGAGCTCGTTGAATCAAGCCTTCCTGCGTGTGACCAATCCCCAGATGACCAGTACGATCAGCGCACCTCCAATTGCGAGCAACCAAGTGGAGATCGACCAGAATTCGTTGATGCCAACCTTGAAGATGGCGCTACCGATCCAGCCACCCAGCACGGCGCCAACGATTCCCAGCAGGAGCGTCGCGATCCAGCCGCCCCCCTGCCTGCCCGGCATGATGGCCTTGGCAATGGCTCCTGCAATCAAACCCAAAATGATCCAACCAATGATTCCCATTTGTTTCCCTTTTCTCGTACGTAGGCCTGCGTCCAGCACCAATACTTGGTGCCGCCGTCGGCCTGATTGCTAGCTGCCCGCTTGCGCGGCGAACTATCCCGACAACGGGGCGGGCAGACGGTTTGGGGCTTCCCTGTTACTGAAGGAGGGCTTCGATCTCTCCAGCCGGCAGTCCAGCTACTTCCGCAAGAGCCCGGGGATCGACACCGGCGTCGACGGCCTTCTTGAAGGCCAGGGCCAGTGTGTTCTGGGAGATGGCCAGCTCATGCTGAAGGCTTTGGCGGCGAAGCGCAGCGACCCAGACGCCGCTGACTGGATCCAAGGCGTCGATGTCCATCCTGAAACCGCAGCTGCAAGCCCACTCCGGCCAGATTGGTTCCACGGTGATCCACTGCATGGAGTCGTAGCCGGGTCCTGCGGAGATAGCCATGTGTGAACCGCAGTGGACCGGGCCGCTTGGAAGTACCCGTTCCGCGGTAACGGTATTCCCAGCCCTTGGTGTGGAGCTTGGTTCACGCAATGCGACTGTCATCGTCTTCTCCCACACATTCCCTAGTAACTATCTTGGCTATCTAGTTATATGTGTACTTACGATTTAAGTCCAGCCGGCCGGGACAGTTACACGCACGCGCCGCCAGAGAGCTGGGGTTACCACCACCGCAACGCCGACGGCGGCACCGATCACCGTTTCGATGATGCGGTCCCGCAACAGGAGGCCTGGATCAACCGGGGCTGCCAGCAATGTAGCTATCAGGGCAAGCGGAGTCACGAAGATCTGCGCCACAAGGTACTGCCGGGCGATGAACATCTCAGCACCGAACTGGCAAGCTGCGATCACCAGGACCATGGCCCACGGTGCAGGATTGAGCCAGAGGATGCGCGCAAGCAGCACCAGTCCGATCACTGTTCCGGCGATTCTTTGGATGCCACGGCTCACGCGGTGGCGGGTCGGATGGCCCACCAATGGAACCACTGCCGCAACCATGGCCCAGTAAGTGTGACCGAAGCCGAGCCGCTCCCCCACCAAAGTCGCGATGGTCCCCGCAAGGCCGGCAGCAATCAGGTATCCACCGCCCTCCAACCAGATCGCCCGACGTTCCAGGGTGGTGTGGCGGATCCGGGGCGGCCGTTTCCATGGGGTCCTGTGAGTCTTGAGCACCCTTGACGACATACCAATCAGGAGACAGAAGATCGTAGTCCCTACCGCAACGAGCATTGCCTCCCCGAGCGGCGGCTGCGCTTGGATGGATGCGATCGCAGCGAAGGCGAAGATGTGAAAGAGGGAGCCGCCGGGCCTCAGCCTCCAGGCGGCGACCACCACCGAGCACCCGCCGGCCACGAGAGTGGTAGCAGCCGTCAAGAGCCACGAATACGCGGCACCTTCGATTCCAATAGCTTGCGCTACACGAGCCATGAGCGTGGCCAGCAAAATGATCAGCAGCATGAAACCGCCAGCACGCAACTGGCTTCGGAAGCGGACGCTGTGCGGTTCGTTGCGGCCATAGATGCCCGTAAACGCACCGAACGAGGCAAATACGGCCAGGTCCAGCCGCCCCAAAAGCGTCAGTGTAATCAACGGAACAAAGACACCTACAGCGCAACGGAGAGCCGGGTGATGGTCCTTGTTTCCAGGACCCATCGTGAACATTTCCGCTACAGCCTTCAAGGGACGGTTCGCCTTTCGTCGCAGGATCAAAACGTACGACGGCGGCACTGGCGTCCGCTTCAAGGCTACGCTCCGGGCGCTGTACTACTCGGGGTTTGCGTACAGATAGTGCCCCTTATCACGAGGAATAAGGGGCACTATCGGTTGCTCACGACTTGTTGCTAGAAGCGGGAGGTTGTACCTTGCACCGTGGTGGTTGAGAGCGGGTTGCTCGCAATATCCGTAAGGCCGGATGCCGGCGTGTAGCTGGGGATGGGCGTGGGTGACGTGGAAACCGTGTTGCCGCCAGCGGTTCCGCTACCCAAGATGATGGTCAGTGTTCGCGCCGTCGGATTCCAGCTCAGGCTGGAGGCGTTATTGCCATTGCCGCTAAAGCTGAGCGCGGAGCCCGTGTAGTTGCCGCCCAGTGCAACACTGCCTACCCTGAGGGTTGGGCAACCAGCCCCTGTAACTGTCAACGTGTTGGTAGAGCTTATGTTGACTACCACGTTGTCCGAGTTGTTGCCGGCTTGGGTTTGCACGTTGGTGGTGTTGTTGGCCCAGGCGCTGCAGATCGTGGTCGGGTTGATGGGTTCCGAGAACGTTATCGTCACTGAATCTCCCTTCTCCACCTTGCCGAGGGTGCCGCCCGAAACGTTGTTCAGCTGGACCCCCGTCACCGTTGGCGAACTCACGTCCTTGGTGGAAGTAGCCGTTCCCGCGGGACCGGTGTTACCGGCGGCGTCGGTTGCCTGTGCCGAATACGTGATCGTCCCTGGGCTGAAGGCGCTGAGGTTCAACGGGGCGGCAGTCCAGCTGCCGGAACTGTTGGCGCTGATTGTCTGGGTCACGGGCAGGGCTCCCGTTCCCGTTACGGTCAGAGTGACCGAAGACAAAGCCTCTGCCGTACCGCTGACCGGAACAGCGCTCACGTTTCCGCTGTAGACATATGGTGGCGCCGTCACCGACGGGGCGAGGGGTGCAGTGGCGTCCACAATGGCAGCTACGCTCCGTGTGCTTTCAGCCCCCTGCCACTGGGAAAGTTTCGGGGTTACCGTGTAGTACCAGTTCCCGGTGCCGGCTCCGCTGTCCACGCAGTTCAGCCCTACCACAGTTCCTGCACAGGTTCCGGTCGCCGCTACCGCAGTGCCCCCGGTCGCTACGGGGTACCGGGCGATGCTGTAGCCGGTCACGGACCTGCCTGCCGCCGTCGTGCTTGCTGCCCAAGTGACTGTCACGCTACTTCCGGAAACGGCGACCGTGGGTTTGGCGCCCTGGGCGACGGCGTCGGCCTTGGCCGCGCCGAAGCCGCTGTTGACGGAACTCCAGAAAGCCGTGGCAGCGGGGCCTCCCCAGGAGACGAGGAGGATGCCGAGCACGATCACGAGGGCGCGGTTCCAAGCACCCATCGTCACCCGCGTCGGGGACGATGACGGAGCGGACTGGCGAAGCTGGGTCACTTCCGTACCTCCAGCGTGACGGGGAAGTTGAATTGGGCGCCTTGGCAGGCAGATAGTGAGGCCGTGCTCATGCTGGCTGCGTCCGGCAGCGTCAGCAGGATGGACGTATTTGCCTGAATAGTCACCGGCTGGGCCAAGGGTGCCGGAGGTGGTGTAAAGGTCACCCCGGTGGTGGTGCAGCCAGGATGCGCGGCATCCGCAGTAACAGCGCCATTGGCCGCTATTCCGTAGATGGTCACCGGATGCGGATTGGGATTGGTTGCACGGAGGATGACGTCCGCAGTTCCGCCTGGAACCAGGCTGGTCTGCAGGGTGTCTCCTGCAATAAGCGCCTCCACAGTCACTGTTTGCATCGTCCCGTTGATCGCTGCACCGCTGCCGATTCCGGTGGTAGCCCAATAGGCGTAGGCAGTACCTGCGCCTCCCAGGATGCAGAGGGCAATTGTGGCGGCAGCGGTGCGGGCGATCCGTCCGTTGCGGGGGTTCAGACTGAGCTTGTTCATGTCAGTTCGCCTGTCCCGTCCCGGAGTAGGTGAGTTGGAGGGTCGCGCCTTTGCAACCGTCTTGGAGTTGCAACGTGTCCAGCATCCTCACTTGGGGCCATTTGCCTTGGGGCACTCCAAGCGACGTCAGCGAGCTGGGCCCGGTAGGAGCAGTGAACGGGTACGTTCCCGTGTATTGGGTGATTTGGTAGTCAGCGCTGCTGCAAGGAAGGTTGGCCGCCACCGCTGCCGGAGTGCGCACAACCTGCGCAATTGCGACCGTCAAATTGGTGACTGCGATGCTCTTGTTCTCGGGGTTGGAAATCTGCAGTTCCACTGCCTGGGACACCCCAGGCGCCAGCAATCCACTCAGTGATCCCGTGACTCCGAAGGTCCGCTTGACTTCCTGAACCTGCAACTGCCCCGGCGCCGCGTTCGACTGGACGGCGCCACTGGCCCCCTTCACCGTGAAGTCGGACTTGCCGACCGTCGTCGTGGTGGACGTCGCGACCGTTAAAGTCACCTGCGCGGTGGTGCCGGATCCCAGAACCACCGACGACGGCGACCACGCGGCTGTCGCTCCAGCCGGAAGGCCCGTAACGGTGAACGTCACTGGTCCGGTGAACCCACCGGTGGAGGTTGCTGACACCGCAAAGGTGGTTGACTGCCCCTGATCCAGGCTTCGGCTCGAGGGAGACAACGTCACCGCAATTCCCTTGGCTGCCTTGCCCGCATTGACCGACGTCGCGCTTTGCCCACCGCTTGCAGCGAGAGTGGCCGCCGGTACCAGGGCCACAACGAGCGCAAGCAAAAGCGCCCAGAGTGGTACTCCATCTCGACGGAAAGGCGTGGTGCGCTCTGGCCGGTGGTACATGGAAGCTCTTTTCGGACGGAAGCGTTCAGGCGGGAGGAATGCGGAAGCCGGGGACCACCACTCGCAAGGTGGTCCCCGGCATGTACGCGCTACTGGCTGGAGACGTTGACCGTGACAGTCGCGGACTTGCAGGCGTCCTGGTTGTCAGTGCTGTCGTTGAACTTCAGGACCCCGCTGCCGACCGAGATTCCCGTGGCAGAGGCGGCGACGGTCGAGTTGCTGGTCACGGCGGTGACATCGAACCATGCCGGGAGGCATTCGGGAACGCTGGTGGTGACATTTGCGGTCAGGGCTCCGACTACCGTGCTGGACGTCGTCAAGTTGTCCGCCGTGTAGGCCACGTTGGTTTGGTTGCCCGGCGTCAGGCCGGCATTGAAGGTGGCGTGCAGTGCGACAGTTCCGCCACCGGCTGAGTTGGCGGCTGAACCGCTGCCTGAACCCGTGGTGGTCCAGTAGGCGTAGGCGGCTCCGCCACCTACGGCTACCAATGCCACGCCTGCGACGGTGGCGGTGATCCGGCTCTTCTTGGAAAGCTTGCGCATGGTATGACTCCTTGGTTGATCTGTTTTCCGGGGAGCCGCATCGCAACCCCCAGCACCCACCCCTTTTCCGGCGGATGAAGCGATGTCCCCAATAGTTCAGCCAGCAGTGCCACCGTGACTACTCTTGGGTGTACGCCTCTTTTCCGCCCGACCAAGGGGTCAGGAATACGCTGAACCGGCTGGCAAGTACTCAGTTTTCGCGTTTGGGGCTACTTGGTTCGACTTTGCGTTATCGGGCTGCAGGAGGGGCTTTTGTGCCGATCTGATAGCGCGCTTTGCTACACCAACGCTGGCCTTCTGCGTTGATGAGCATGCTGGCAGCGGTTGGATCCGGAGTACTCAGTTTTTTGAAGGCCCGATACCTGACCCCGGGAGGTCTCTGCGGGCCAGAGATCCGGAGAATTCAGGGGCCACTGAGCCAACATTGTGCCAATCTTGAGCAAAAACTGCGCTGGTGTTCGATTCATGAGGGTCCAGCAAAGGTGCATCACTGCAGAATGCCCTGCCCGGATTTTCAGTTCCCGCGCTTGCCCTTGCCGTCCCTCTGGCTCTTTTCGTCGGATTGGCCGCCCCCTGGCCCTCCACCCACAGATGTACCGTCCCCTGGCTCAACGACCTCGGGTGATTCGGTTTCCTGGGCAACCTCAGTTGGGCTGGTCTGTTGGCTCTCTCCTGACGACGGAGCGTCTCCCGGCCCGCTGCCTGAGCCCGATGGAGGCAACAGAACGGTTTGCACTGGCCCTGGAATGAGGACAGTTTCCACCGGCCCAGGGGTGGTAATCGTAATCACCGGCGTCGGGGTGCCAACCGGGGAAGGAAGGTTGGAGTCCTGGGTTACCGGGGATGGCGATGTAACGTCTGCCGGCAAGGGCTCCTGACCAGACAACGCCACCGCCAGGGGGACGGCCAGCGCTGCCGCAAGAAGCACCATCAACAGGGCCCCGAGCCTGCCCCTTCCCCCACTTCTATGAAGCCTAGGGGAAACTGCAGTTGCTGCACCGACGGCGGGCGCCCGGGCAGGCAGAGGGGGCAAAAGCGCGGTAGCTGCCGGGTGCGCGTAAGCCTCTTGCCAAGGGCGACCCAGGAATTCTTCGATCTCCCCAGCGGTCGGCCTGTTGTCTGGTTCAAGATCCGTCATGGACTTCAGCAACTCGGCTATGGGGTGATGAATCTGCTCAGGGATGACCGGCGCACGGTGAAGCCGGGCCGCAGCGGACTCGATTGGCGTCCCCGGATACTCTGTCCTGCCAGTGAGGCACTCCAAGAGCACCAGGCCGAGGGAGTAGATATCGCTGGCAGGAGCCAAGGGACGGCCGAGGGCCTGTTCCGGGCTGAGGTACTGGGCGGTTCCCACCGTCATTCCGGTGGCCGTCAGGCGGCTACCTTCCAATATTCTTGCCACGCCAAAATCGGCCAGTTTCACTATGCGTTCGGGGCCTGGAGTTTCCGAAACCAGGATGTTGGCGGGTTTTATATCCCGGTGAATCACTCCGCCTCCGTGAACTTGCACGAGGGCACCTGCAAGGGCGTGGCCTATGTGCGTTGTTTCCGCGAGGCTGAGCGGGCCTGCAGCAAGCACCGAACGCAGGTTATTTCCGGAAACCAGTTCCATGACCAGGTAGGCCTGCGGCGGGCCGGAAGTTCCGGCGTCCACACCGGCGTCGTAAATATGCACCAGACCGGGGTGATCAAATCCTGCCAGCAACCGCATCTCGGCCTGCTGACGCTCCTCGAAGCCATCATCGCCTGAGCCCGGGGAAAAGATTTTCAGGGCAACTTCACGCTGAAGAATTTCATCACGCGCCTTGCAGACCGTGGACATTGCCCCGTGTCCGAGTAGCTCCATAATCCGGTAGCGGCCGTTGAGAATGTCCCCGCCGCCTGCTGGATCAACGAAAGCTTCCCCGCTTGCCCTCACGGCCCTACACCTCTTGCGTCTAAGCGCGCTGCGCCGATTTACCCCCCCATTGATCCTGCGCTGCGATGCAGTTGCTAAGTAACCTTCCTACGGCAAACGTACAGCGTCTGCGGCACCTTGCCAACCATGGAGTTTGCTACTACTTTTCCCGAAAAAATTGGGGAAATTCCGCACCTTAAGCTCCGGTTACCGGAGCCCTTCGACGGCGGGTTGCGGCGTTGGAAGTGCGTCCAAGGAATTGAAGCTGTAGAGCTGAATTCCCTCTATCCCGAGTCGGGCAGAGAGCTCCTGGATGAGCGTGTCCGGCGTGTACCGTTCCCCGATCAGAAGCCTCCGGGCAAGCGGGCCCTTGCGGCTGAGGAATTTCAAGGAGGACCCCACTCCGATCTTGGTGGCAAGCGAGACCAGCTTTACCTTAGGCACGGCGCCTGCCACACCTGCCCAGACTGGAAGGAGCACACCCTCACGGCGGAGCATAGCCACGTAGTCATGGATCTTGTCCGCCGAGAAACATATCTGCGTGACGATCTTGCTGGCTCCGTGTTCTTGCTTCTCAAGCAAAGCATCAACCAGGTGCAGGCGGGTGATATCCGGATGCCCTTCGGGGTACCCAGCTACTCCAACGCTCATGGCACCGGACGTTATCTGGGCAATGTCGCGCAGCAATTCCCCACCGGAGGAATACGAGCCCGAGGGCTGCCCGTCGCCACCGATGGCGAAGACTTCCGTGATGCCCGACGCCGAGCAGTCACCCAGTATGGCGGATAGTTCGGCGCGGCTTTCAACAGCCTTCGCTGCAAGGTGGGGAACCACGGTATAGCCGAGCTCTCTTAGCTGGACGGCGGCCCGCAGTGTGGCACCGACACCATGCTTGGGAAGGCAGGTAATGCTGATCGCGGTAGATGTCGGCAATGCCTGGCTGACAACGTTCACGATTCCCTCGGACGGGATGATCTCAACGCGGAGGGGAAGCATGAGGTGTCCTTTGCTGTGGCTTAGGCGTGGGCGGCGAGGATGGTGGAGGCTTCCTGGCGGGTGGTGCCGGAGGACTCGATGTGGGCCAGGGCGGCGGGGATTTCCCAGCCTTTCTTGCGCATCGCGGTGGCCCACAAGCGCCCGGCCCGGTACGAGGAACGGACCAGGGGCCCGGACATGACACCGAGGAACCCGATTTCCTCGGCCTCGTGCTGCAGGTCCACGAATTCCTGGGGCTTGACCCACCGGTCCACGGGCAGGTGCCGTTCGGAAGGGCGCAGGTACTGGGTGATCGTGATCAAATCACATCCGGCGGCGTGCAGGTCCCGCAGGGCTTCGGAGATTTCCTCGCGGGTTTCGCCCATGCCCAGGATCAGGTTGGACTTGGTCACCATGCCCAAGTCCCGGCCCTGGGTGATGACATCCAGGGATCGTTCGTACCGGAACGCCGGGCGGATCCGCTTGAAGATCCTGGGCACGGTCTCGACGTTGTGCGCGAACACCTCGGGCTTGGAATCGCAGCTCGCGGCGATGTGTTCGGGTTTGCCGGAGAAGTCCGGGATCAACAGCTCCACCCCGGTGCCCGGGTTCAGTTCGTGGATCTTGCGGACCGTTTCGGCATACAGCCAGACACCTTCATCGGCCAGGTCGTCACGGGCCACCCCGGTGACGGTGGCGTAGCGCAGCTGCATGGCCTGCACGGACCGGGCCACCTTGGTGGGTTCGAACATGTCCACCGGGGAGGGTTTGCCGGTATCGATCTGGCAGAAATCACATCGCCGGGTGCATTCGGACCCGCCGATCAGGAACGTCGCTTCCTTGTCTTCCCAGCACTCGAAAATGTTCGGGCAGCCGGCCTCTTCACACACCGTGTGCAGGCCTTCCTTCTTCACCAGGTTCTTCAACCCGACGAACTCCGGCCCCATCTGGACCTTGGCCTTGAT
>NZ_JBHZPI010000045.1:0-11094 GCF_042788025.1 Paenarthrobacter sp. YIM B13468
CTCTCGGGCCAACAGTCATGGCTACTCCTGCTCTCGTCACACACCACCTGACTCACAACCAGCCTGACGCAGAGGGAACCCGCAGGATGTGAGAGAGGAATTCCCTGAAACTCGCAGGATGTGAGAGAGGGTTAGACGCCCAGCTCTTCCTTCAGGGCCTGGACGTGGCCCTGCGCAGAAACCTGGTACTGGGTGAGCTTGACGGTGCCTTCGCCGTCGAGCACAACCGTGGAGCGGACCAGGCCTTCGACGATCTCGCCGTCAACCAGCTTCTCGCCCCAGGCACCGTAAGCGAGGGCCACGGAGTGGTCCTCATCGGAGAGCAGCGGGAAGGTCAGCGCAAATTCACCAGTGAACTTGGCGAGGGCCTCGGGGGCGTCCGGGGAGATCCCGATGACGTCGTAGCCGTTGCCCTGCAGGCTGGCGAGGTTGTCGCGGAAATCGCAGGCTTCGGTGGTGCAGCCGGGGGTGGCTGCTTTGGGGTAGAAGTACACAATGACGTTGCGTCCGCGGTAATCGGACAGCGAGACCTTGGTGCCGTCGGCGTCGAGCAGCGCGAAGTCAGGTGCTTGCGTTCCGACGAGGAGTTTCTGGGTCATGGCGATCCTTTGCGTTTCACCGGCGCGCAGCCGGCAGTCATTTAAAACAACAGCGGTCATTCTAGAAAACGGATTGTCTTAGGACAGAACAGCCAAACTAGATGCTGTATTCCGCAGGTCCGCGCACTGTGGCATAAGGGCCTGGCACGAACTGGTAGCCACCACCACGGACGGTGGCGACAGTGTGGCGGGCGCTTCCGAGCTTCCGCCGCACCCTTCCAACATAAACGTCAATGGAGCGAAATGCCGCGCCGGGGAGGTCAAATGACTCCAGGAAGCGTTGCAATTCTTCACGACTGATGGCGCGCGAGCAGTTCACCACGAGGTAGCGCAACAGCTTGTATTCCATGCCAGTAAAGGCAACCGGCTCGCCGTCGAGCAGCACTACTTCAGCAGCGAGGTCGATTGCAAGTTGACTGCGTCGCCCGGCCAACATGACGGGCTCGACGGCGGTGCTGCCGCCACTCCCGGCGTCGCGGTCCTGTCCGTCCGCGAGAGCCTCGGCGAGGGACAGGGAAGGGTGGATACCGGCGTCGGCGGCTTCCTGCGGAGTGCCGCCCCAGGAAGTATCGCCGACGCCGGAGTGTTCTGCCCCGATGGCGGGCCAGATGCGGACTTCCGCCTCCGGGGCAAGTTTCATGGCCCGGGCCAGCACAAGGCGTGCTGCCCGTTCCCAGACTGCTGGATCCATCTCGTCGCCCTCGGCCGGGTCGACCCAGAGGGCGAGGCCCCGCGCGCTCAGGCCGGGCTGTGCCTTGAGTCCCGGACGCCGGCCCCTGGCCCGCGCTGCCGGGTCACGGAAAGGCGGCGGCCCGTAGGCATTGACTGCCATGGCGGTTGACCCTAAACGTTGCCGCGGCGGAGCAGCTTGCCGCCGGGGTTCTGGCCGTCGATCGGGGTACCGCGCAGGTAGGTCTTGCGGACGACGCCGGCCAGCGGACGGCCGTCGTACGGCGTGATCGGGTTCTTGTGCTTGAGCTTGGTGACGTCCACAACGAAGGCTTCGTCCGGGGCGAAGATCGAGAAGTCGGCGTCGTAGCCCAGGGCGAGCTGGCCCTTGTTATGCAGGCGGGCCAGGGCGGCAGGCTTCTCGGCCATCCAGGAGACCACCTGTTCCAGCGGGATGCCGCGGTGGCGGGCTTCGGTCCAGATCAGGGACAGGCCCAGCTGGAGCGAGGAAACGCCACCCCAGGCCACAGCGAAGTCGCCGTTTTCCAGGTCCTTGAGGTCCAGTGTGGAGGGGGAGTGGTCCGAGACGATGCAGTCGATGGTGCCGTCCTGCAGGCCCTTCCACAGGAGCTCGCGGTTGGACGCTTCGCGGATGGGCGGGCAGCACTTGTACGCGGTTGCGCCGTCCGGGATCTCCTCGGCCATGAGGGTCAGGTAGTGCGGGCAGGTCTCAACGGTGAGGTTCACGCCGTCGCGCTTTGCCGACGCGATCATCGGCAGCGCGTCCGAGGAGGAGAGATGCAGGATGTGGGCGCGGGCGCCGGTCCAGCGGGCGCGCTCGATGACCTCGGCGATTGCCTTGTTCTCGGCGCCGCGGGGGCGGGACGCGAGGAACGTTTCGTAGTGGTCGCCGCCGGGGTGCGGGGCGCGGTCGATCGCATGGGAGTCCTCGGCGTGCACGATCATGAGGGAGTCGAAGGACTTGAGCTCAGCCATGTCCTCTTCCATCTCATCCGCGTCCAGGTGCGGGAACTCGTCCACACCGGAGTGCAGGAGGAAGCACTTGAAGCCGAACACGCCTTCGTCGTGGAGCGGGCGGAGGTCCTTTTTGTTGCCCGGGATGGCACCGCCCCAGAATCCGACGTCCACGAAGGCCTGGTCCTTGGCGACAACGCGCTTCTGCTCCAGGCCGTCCACGCTGGTGGTTGGCGGGATGCTGTTCAGCGGCATGTCGATGATGGTGGTGACACCACCGGCGGCTGCAGCGCGGGTCGCGGAGGCGAAGCCTTCCCACTCGGTGCGGCCGGGCTCGTTGACGTGGACGTGGGTGTCCACCAGGCCGGGGATGAGGGTTTCGTCGTCTGCGAGTTCGATGACCTCGTTGCCCGTCAGGCCGTTGCCCAGGGGCTCGATGGCGACGATGATGCCGTCGCGGATGCCAACTTCGCGCGCTGCGAGGCCGGCGGTGGTCAGGATGCGCTGGCCCCGGATAACGAGGTCATAGGCGCCGATTGCTTCAGACATTGAGGTACTCCTTATTGTCGGTGGTGCCGGTCCGTTCCGCCAGGTACACGCCTATGTGCTTCCCTAATTGTTCAAGCAACGGTCCTGCTTCAGCGATACATTTTTGGACATCTTTTTCCAGGTCGGTCAGGGCATGGACCGTGTGGAAGCCGGCATCCGCGAGTTGTTCCCGGCTCAGGGTACTCCGGCCGCAGACTGCGATCACGGGAACCCCGTTCCTCTGTGCTGCGCGCGAGACACCCATGGGCGTCTTGCCGAGCAGGCTTTGTTCGTCCAGGCTGCCTTCTCCGGTGATCACCAGGTCGGCGCCCCTGAGCCTCTGTTCAAGGTCAGTGAATTCAAGCACGACGTCGATACCCGGCCGCCGCTCTGCCTTCAGTGCCGCTATGGCTATGTAGCCAACGCCGCCTGCTGCTCCTGCGCCTTCTGCCTTGGCTGCGTACTTGGCGTGTTGGCCGGTTGTTGCTGCCAGGACATCGACGAAGTGGCTCAGTGCCGCGTCGAGTTCGGTGACGTCGTCCGGCGTCGCGCCTTTTTGCGGGCCGAAGATGGCTGGGGCTCCGCTGGCCCCCAAAAGGGGATTGTCGACGTCGGACGCCAGCACGAACTCTGTGGCCTCGATGCGGACGTCGAAGTTGGAGAAGTCGATGCTGTCTATTTCCGCGAGGGCGGCACCGCCGCCGGGGAGCTCGTTGCCGTCCTCGTCCAGGAAGACAGCGCCGAGGCCTTGGAGGACGCCTGCGCCGGCGTCGGTGTTGGCGCTGCCGCCGACACCCAGGATGATCTTGCGGCAGCCGAGGTCCAGCGCGGCGCGGATCAGTTCGCCCGTTCCGATGCTGGTGGCCTTCTTGGCTGTTTCGCTCCTGGGGCCATCAGGGAGAAGGGCAAGGCCCGAAGCGGCCGCCATTTCGATGACTGCCTCCGTGCCCTTGACTGCGAAGTCGGCCTTCACCGGTTCGCCCAGCGGGCCCGTGACGGTGGTGGTCCGGCGGGTGAAGCCGGAACCGATGGCGGCGTCGATGGTGCCTTCGCCGCCGTCGGCCACCGGAATGCGTGTTGCCTGTATGCCCTGACCGAATCCCGCCAGCAGTCCTGTTGCGAGATGCTTGGCGACGTCGGGCGCGGACAGCGAGCCCTTGAATTTATCCGGGGCGATGACAACACGCATTCCGGTGCCTCCTTACTTTTGTTGTGCCGGCAGGCGCTTAGGCCTTGGTGAGGATCGCTGTGGGGGCGTCCGCCGCGGTTTCTGCCAGCTCTTCGAACTCGTTCACGCCATTGATCTCAACGCCCATGGAGATGTTGGTGATCTTTTCCAGGATCACTTCAACAACCACGGGAACCTTGAACTCGCCCATCAGTGCCTTGGCCTTGTCGAAGGCGGCAGGCATGTCGTTCGGGTTCTCAACGCGGATGGCCTTGCAGCCCAGGCCCTCAGCAACCTTGATGTGGTCAACGCCGTAGCCGTTTGTTTCCGGGGAGTTGATGTTCTCGAAGGCCAGGGAAACGTTCTGCTCCATGTTGAAGCCGCGCTGGCTCTGCCGGATCAGGCCCAGGTAGGAGTTGTTCACCACAACGTGGATGTACGGCAGGTTGAACTGTGCGCCCACGGCCAGTTCCTCGATCATGAACTGGAAGTCGTAGTCACCGGACAGGGCAACAACGGTGGCGTCCGGGGTGCCGCGAACAACGCCGAGTGCTGCCGGAGCAGTCCAACCCAGCGGGCCGGCTTGGCCTGCGTTGATCCACTTGCGGGCACCGAACACGTGCAGCATCTGTGCGCCGGCGATCTGCGACAGGCCAATGGTGGACACGTACGTGGTGTCGCGGCCGAAGGCCTTGTTCATCTCCTGGTACACGCGCTGCGGCTTGATGGGCACGTTGTCGAAGTTGGTCTTGCGGTGCAGGGAGCCCTTGCGCTCCTGGCACTCGGCAACCCAACCCGAGTAGTCCGGCAGGGACTTTGCTGCCTGGCGCTCCCGTGCCAGCTCGATCAAGCCAGCCAGCGCCGCACCGGCGTCGGACGCAATGCCCAAGTCCGGGGAGAAAACGCGACCGATCTGCGTGGGCTCGATGTCGATGTGAACGAACTTACGGCCTGCCGTGTAGGTGTCCAGGCCACCGGTGTGGCGGTTGGCCCAACGGTTGCCGATGCCGATTACGAAGTCGCTCTGCAGGAACGTCTCGTTGCCGTAGCGGTGCGAGGTCTGCAGGCCAACCATGCCGGCCATCAGCTGGTGGTCGTCCGGGATGGCGCCCCAGCCCATCAGCGTGGGGATCACCGGAACGTTGAGGATCTCGGCCAGTTCAACCAGCTGGGCCGAAGCGCCGGCGTTGATGATGCCGCCACCGGCAACGATCAGCGGGTGCTTGGCCGAGGTCAGCATGTCCAGGGCCTTTTCCAGCTGCTTGCGGGAGGCCTTGGGCTTCTCGATGGGCAGGGGCTCGTAGGCGTCGATGTCGAACTCGATCTCGGCCATCTGAACGTCGATGGGCAGGTCCAACAGAACCGGGCCCGGACGACCCGAGCGCATCAGCTGGAACGCCTTCTGGAAAGCGCCGGGAACCTGACCCGGCTCCAAGATGGTCATGGCGAACTTGGTGAGCGGCTTGGCGATGGACTCGATGTCCACAGCCTGGAAGTCTTCCTTGTGCAGCTTGGCAACGGGTGCCTGGCCGGTGATGCAGAGCATGGGGATCGAGTCCGCCTGGGCTGCGTACAAGCCGGTGATCATGTCCGTGCCGGCAGGGCCCGACGTGCCGATGCAGATGCCGATGTTGCCATCAGCTGCACGGCTGTAACCGTCGGCCATGTGGCTGGCGCCCTCAACGTGGCGGGCCAGCGTGTGGCGGATGCCGCCGTGGGCACGCATTGCTGAGTAGAAGGGGTTGATCGCTGCGCCTGGCAGGCCGAACGCCTCGGTGGCGCCTTCCTTTTCCAGGATGGCGACTGCCGCGTCAACGGTGCGCATCTTAGCCATGGTGTACTCCTAGTTTGGTGCCCTTGCGGGCGAAGTCTGGGGTGTTTTTGGGTGTGGTGAGGGAGCCGCCGTCGTTTTATGTACGACGGCGGGTTCCCTGCCTGTGTTGCTAGTGGCGCCTTTTGGCTTACTTGCGGCCGCTGAGCTGGAGGACCTGCTTGAAGAGGCCCGAGTGGTCGAGGCCGCCGTCGCTCTGGTTGACCGTTGCGGCGACGAGCTGGGCAACGACGGCGCCGAGC
The DNA here is from genome assembly GCF_042788025.1 of Paenarthrobacter sp. YIM B13468. NCBI lineage: Bacteria > Bacillati > Actinomycetota > Actinomycetes > Micrococcales > Micrococcaceae > Paenarthrobacter > Paenarthrobacter sp. YIM B13468. Next base: position 6,013 of record NZ_JBHZPI010000045.1, read on the forward strand.
GGGACGGCGACGTTGGCTTCGCGGGCTGCGGAGGTGACGATGCCGAGGTCCTTGTGGTGAAGGGCCAGGCGGAAGCCGGGGTCGAAGTTGCGGTCGAGCATCTTCTGACCCTTCTGCTCGAGGACCTTGGAGCCGGCCAGGCCACCGCCGAGGACCTTCAGTGCTGCGTCGGTGTCGACGCCGTAGGCCTCAAGGAAGGCGATTGCCTCGCCCAGGACCTGGATGTTGACGGCCACGATCAGCTGGTTGGCTGCCTTGACGGTCTGGCCGGAGCCGGACGGGCCGACGTGGACGATGGTCTTGCCCACTGCGTTGAGGACATCCTGTGCTGCCTCGAAGTCTTCGGCGGCGCCGCCGACCATGATGGACAGGACGGCGTCGATAGCGCCCTGTTCGCCACCGGATACCGGGGCGTCGAGCGGGCGGATGCCTGCTTCTACGGCTTCTTCGGATAGGCGCTTGGCGACGTCCGGGCGGATGCTGGATGCGTCGATCCAGAGGGTGCCCTTCTTCGCATTGGCGAACACGCCGTCCTTGCCGCTGACAACACCCTCAACATCGGGGGAGTCCGGGACCATGGTGATGACGACGTCGGCGTCCTTGACTGCGTCCGCGATGCTCGTGGCACCCTTGCCGCCCTCGGAGACGAGCTTGTCGATCTTGTCCTGGCTGCGGTTGAAACCGGTGACCGTGTGGCCGGCCTTGACGAGGTTGATGGCCATGGGCAGGCCCATGATTCCAAGGCCGATGACTGCAACGTTGCTCATTGTGGTTCTCTTTCTGGGGAAGTCTGTTTTAGCTCAGGTGTGCTGAATGCTTAGTTGGCTGCGGCGCGCTGGCGGATGGCCCAGCTGAAAGCCGATTCCTGCGGTTCCTTGTACTCGAGGCCGATGTAGCCGCCGTAGCCGAGTTCACGGCTGCGGGCGATCCATTCACCCAGGGGGAGTGTGCCGGTGCCGGGAGCGCCGCGGCCGGGGTTGTCGGCGATCTGGATGTGGCCGAAGTCCTTGGCATGGTTCTCGATGACGGATTCGACGTCGTCGCCGTTGACTGCCAGGTGGTAGAAGTCGGCGAGGAGCTTGATGTTCTGTGCGCCGGATTCTGCCTTGACTCGGGCGATGACCTTGAGTGCGTCTTCGGCAGTGAGGAGCGGGTACTTGGGTGCCCCGCTGACCGGCTCGAGGAGGACGGTGCCGCCGATACGTGCGACGCCGGCTGCTGCAGTTGCGAGGTTCTCGGCACCAATGGCGTCCTGCTTCTCAGGCGATTCGCCGTCGATGCGGTTGCCGTAGAGGGCGTTGAAGGCCTTGCAGCCGAGGCGCTCGCCGATGCCCGCGACAACGTCGATGTTGTCCTGGAATTCGGTGGAACGTGCGGGCCAGGAAACCAGGCCGCGGTCGCCGCCGGGCATGTTGCCGGCGTTGAAGTTCAGACCGGTGAGCTGAACGCCTGCGTCCTGGATGGCGGTTTCAAACTCATTTACTTGTGCGTCGGTGGGGACGGAGGTTTCGAAGGGCCACCAGAACTCGACGGCGTCAAAACCAGCTGCCTTCGCGGCGGCGGGGCGCTCGAGCAAGGGCAGCTCCGTCAGGAGGATGGAGCAGTTCACTGTGTACGTCATCGTAGGTCCTTCCGAGGAGGGGCTTGGATCTATCTTCCTCTGTGCTTGGCTGCTGCCGTGGTGCCTGGCCTCAGTTTCCGCTTTGTGGAATTTAGATTCTGCTTTATGAAAAGTTTAGGGAAGGTGGGGGTGCGAGTCAAGGGGGTGGGTGGGGAGGTGGGGGTTTGGAATACCAAGAGGGACTCGCTTGGGGTGGCGGAGCCGCATTGCGGCGCACGTCTTGGTTCCTGGGCAGCTGTGACTGATTAGCCCGAGAATGTCCAAACCTTGCTTCCTTGTGTTTGCCTTTGCGTCGTCTTTGAGCAGCGCTGACGTTTGCGGCCTGAGGGCGCAGGCCGTGACAGGCCAACATGATGGTCCTCCTGTCTTAGGACCCGCAACATGGTGCTAGAGGTTTCGATGGCTGATCGAGAAAACGTGTATCCACCGAAGACTGGCACCGTTTTGTGCTGGTGATCGAGGCGTTCGGGTGTCCAAGGTGGTCAAGTGACGAAGGAATGAGATGCTAGCCAGCGTGGACGAAACGGTAAGTTTCGGACAGAACCTGTCATCGGCGATGAACAATGGATCGGGATTCGGTGGCGGGATGCTTGTACTACGTGCCACTGCAGCCTCAACGTCATTATGTAGAGCTTGCAGTCGGAGGGCATCGTTAGAATCGACTTCACCTATCACAATGCGGGCTTAGAGCCATGGTGCCGGTGCGGATGCTGGTGCAACTGCCACGGACAACACGGCAAACTTCTATCTCCATCGCGGCCACTTCTGGCCTCATTCGCGGGCGGGTTTGGAGCCCATTTCACCACCGAAGGTTCGCTGCGGAACCGATTGCTTGCGCTGAGGGCGAACACTATCCACTCCTGCGCCTTTTTGCCCGCCTCCCACGCCACTGACGGATAAAATAAATAACAAACATGTAATTCCCCGGGACGGGGGGGGGACACAAGGGGGCTTTCTTGACCGCAATCGTGGATGTCACAAGTGAATCCGACGAAACCGGCCCTGGCGCCATTGGGTTCCTCTCCGCCGTTCAGCGCGTCCTGAAGTCCTCTCGACCTTCAACGGAGGCTGACCTTCTGTCTGCGGCTGCGTGCCAGTTCCTGCGCCGCAGCCACCGAGCCACGTCGGAGGAAGTGCGTCAAGCGGTGTCAAAGATGTGGCCGGGGAGCCAGCCGACGCCCGAGCAGGTCAACTCCGCCTTGGCCCTTGCCAAAGAACTCCGACTCGTAGGAGTTAACGAGGACGCGGAATGGTTCCTGACGGCGGAAGGGCTGGCTGACGTTCAACGCCACGGGGAATGGGTGACAGACCTTCGTGAACGCACTATGGCAGACCTTAGAGTTCGAAGCCGGGAAGGGCTGGGATACGAACCGGACAGTACTGAGGCTGCACTCTGGCTCAACCAGCTCGTCAAAGCTTTGATCGCGGGAATCGAAAAGTCCCAAGCAGCCTATCTGGGGGAAGTCGAGCAACTCATCCAGGGGCAAATTGTGCCTAGGGAGGTCAAGTCTGCAGACATCCTTGGCTACTTGGACGAAGTCAGCAGCAACGAAGAAGTCGTTGAACTGCTCAAATCGCTTGCTCTTGCGGCGCTGGATCCCCTTGACTCTTTCGGGAAGGAGCTCGTCAGCCTCATAACAACCGGCTGCATACTCCACTCTTATGTCTCCGGACGCTCCGGCGCTGAGATCACGAGCGAAATCGGGAGTCCGGAGGGCCAGCGGGCCATCTTGGACACACCTGTACTCCTCTCCCTCGTTGGTAGAAAATCGGACCGCACCGACACGGAATTGACCATCCGCAGTGCCGCTGCGGCTGGCTGGGACGTTGTTGTGTGCCGGCATTCGCTCGATGAGCTTTACCAGCTTCTCCGGCGTGAAATTCCCGAGGTTGAAAAACGGGTCAGGGAGGCCCACAAACGGAACACCCGAGTCGAGTTCTACGCGGCACTGGTCGAGGACCAGATCCACGGCATCTGCATCGCGGCCCTGAAGGACGGTACCTACAAGAACCTTAGTGAGATGATGACGACGTTCGAACGTCTCGAAGAAGACCTTGTATCGTGGGGCGCGACCGTGCGGGACCATAACAATGAGTTGTCTCTCGATAGGGTCGCAAGGTGCCTGGATGCCCTGCAAGGGCAGATCGACAAGGGGCAACGGGCTTGGCGCTCCAGCTATGCAATCGAGCGGGACGCTGACACCATGGCAATGGCTTGGAGGCGCAGAAGCCGGGAGCAATCAAAGGCTTGGCCTGGTGCGTGGGTGATCACCAGCGACCGACAGATGGCGCCGGCTTACTCCTCAATCTCATCCGACAGGGTGTCATTGACCTTGAGCCTTCCCCAATGGACCACGGTCGTATCAATAAGCGCGCCTGTAGAGAATTTGCGGGACCTTGCTTCAGCCGCGGCTGGCCAGTTCGCTGAAGAAGCCATGTGGCAGCTCCCTGCACGTTTCTCAGGGGACTTTGCTATGAGGCTTGCCGCCCAACTCTCGCCCAACCAAGGTGGGTCCGACATGGACCTCCGCCACGCGCAGATGATGCTCTCACTCCCGGACATGCTGGACGAGCTTGAGGTCAAGTCCTCGCCGACAACGGTCGCCGCCACAGTTCTCGCGGCTAGAACCAAGCGAGTCGATGCGATGATGCAGCAGGAGAAAGAACGTCAGATCGGCGAACTGGCCCGGGTAACAGTCGAAGCGAGCGAAGCCGACGATCAGGCGCGCGAAGCAAGAATTCGTGAACTTGAAATTGGGAAAGAAAACGCCGAACTGGCAAATCAGCTGGAGCAGGCCCGGGCACAGGTTGCCGCTTCAGATAACGCTTTGACAGAGACCAAGACCAGAAACCGACGCGTTCTATGGAGCATCGGTTTGTGCCTGATCACTGCGGTAGCTCCCGTACTTGGGGTGCTCGCGAACAACAGTGTTGGAACCTTGGTGGGTCTCGTTGCACTCGCGGGAATGATCACCATAGCGACAAGATGGTGCAAGGACCTCAAGCTTGTCCTCCCAGTGTTGGCATGGACCTTCATAGTGGATGGTGTTGGGTTTGCTTCCGCGTTGCTGCCAATGTTGGGGATTGGGCAATCAGGTTAACGCCGTGACTGTTTAGTTTAGTGTTAGCTATCAAGCCCTGCAGCGTTTCTGGCTCGATACCAGGTGATCTCGAGGTCCTCCAGTTGGTACTAGGCGCTGGTGGCCCTACGGTCGTGGCTAATGCCGTGCCTCGAAACCGAGGGTATATTTTCGGTTCAAAGCCTCTCAAGGTTAGTTTGGCCAGTCGGCGGCCGCTTCCAGGCCCAAACGCAGCGCCTGCTCGCGAATAGTGCGAAGATGACTTCGATCAACGCTAGGCTCAGCCGAAAGAATGAAATAGAGATTCTGTCAGCGCTGGTCGAATAGTGAGCCATTTCGTGGGTTGAAAACTGAGCCACGTTGACGTGGTTATTCTTCCGT
>NZ_JBHZPI010000046.1:0-8810 GCF_042788025.1 Paenarthrobacter sp. YIM B13468
GTTGCTGCAAAACCTGGCGGGAAGCGAAACCTCCCCCGAACAAGTTCACCGCAAAACCCCCACACCCAACTAGGTCGCAGTTGTGCGCGTTTAGACGCCTCAAAACGCGCACTGCTGCGACCTAGTTGGGTGGGCGGGGGCCGGGAGGAGCCCCGCCGCCGTGCCCATTCCGTAACATACCGCCCGGTTCGGTTTCGATCCCATATCGACACGGCCGCGACGCGGTTCTGTGCTGGCCGAAAACTACGCCCACCCCTAGTGTCGGATCATCGACGCAGCCACGCGGCGTCTACCCACGCACTGCCGCATAGGGGGAACCATGGATTTCGACTTTACCGCTCTGGAAACAGCCACCTACGTATTCATTGGAACGCTGGCCTTCGCCGCCATTTTGGTCGCGTTCATCGCAGTAGCAGCCATAGCAACTATCGTTCTCATCGGCGCCATGGGAATGGCCTGGTACACGGTCAAGGCAGTCCTGGGCGGTTTGGTGCATGGCATCAATTTTGCGTGGGACAGCCTGGTCCATCACGCAGGACAAGTGGAAATCCCGGCCGAATTCCAGCCCCAGGTTTCCCCTAGCACGGGTAGCTACTCGCGGGTAGCATTGAGGGACAGCTGAAGGGTTCCCCACCCGAGGCGGACCCTGGCTCCACCGGCAACAACCGGCTAGAGGAGTTATCAAATGACGTCCGCTACTGACAGCAGTCTCACCGCCGCAAGCGTCAACGCCACAGCAGAAGAAGCCCGCGCCGTCGCCGAAGCCGCCCGCGAAACTGAATGGAACCGGCCCAGCTTTGCCAAGGGCCTGTACTTGGGAAGCTTCGACCTCAGCCTGATCCATCCGTGGCCACAAGCCAAAACGGAGGACGTGGAGCGCGGCGAAGAGTTCATGGCCAAGCTCGAGGCGTTCTGCGGGTCCATGTCCGGACGGGTGATCGAACGCGACGCGAAGATCCCGGACGAGTACCTTGCAGGCCTCGCGGACCTTGGCGTCTTCGGCATGAAAATCCCGCGCGAGTACGGCGGCCTGGGATTGTCCCTGGTCTACTACGGCCGCGCACTCGCGTTGGTGGGCTCCGTCCATCCGAGCCTTGGCGCACTCATTTCGGCGCATCAGTCCATTGGCGTTCCGGAGCCCGTGAAGGAATTCGGCACGCCGGAGCAAAAACAGGAGTACCTTCCGCGCTGCGCTGCCGGCGCCATCACCGCTTTCCTCCTGACGGAGCCCGACGTCGGCAGCGACCCCGCGCGTATGGGCGCCACTGCCGTACTATCCGACGACGGCCGGTCTTACCTTTTGGACGGCGTGAAACTCTGGACCACCAACGGGGTGATCGCTGAACTCGTGGTAGTCATGGCAAGGGTTCCAGCCCACACCGACGCCGACGGCACCACGCACAAGGGCGGCATCTCAGCGTTCGTCGTGGAGATGGACTCTCCCGGCATCACGGTGGAAAACCGGAACAGCTTCATGGGCCTGCGCGGTATTGAGAATGGCGTGACCCGTTTCCACCAGGTGCGCGTGCCGGTGGAGAACCGTCTGGGCCGCGAGGGCCAAGGCCTCAAAATAGCCCTCACCACACTCAATACTGGACGTCTCTCCATCCCCGGTCTATGCGTTGCCGCTGGGAAATGGAGCCTGAAGATTGCCCGCGAATGGTCAAACGCGCGTACGCAATGGGGCCGCCCGGTGGGCAAGCACGAGGCCGTAGGAAAGAAGATTGCGTTCATCGCCGCCACGACCTTCGCGTTGGAAGCTGTGTTTGAACTGTCGGCGGAGATGGCAGATGCCGGCCAAAAGGACGTGCGCATTGAGGCAGCACTGGCCAAACTCTGGTCCACGGAACTGAGCTGCCGGATCGCCGATGAACTGGTTCAGATACGCGGCGGCCGTGGCTTTGAAACCGCCGAGTCCCTTGAAGCCAGAGGGGAGCGCGCCGTGGCGGCCGAGCAGCTCCTCCGGGACCTGCGCATCAACCGGATCTTCGAGGGTTCCAGCGAGATCATGAAACTCCTCATCGCCCGCGAAGCCGTGGATGCGCACCTTGCCGCCGCGGGCGACCTCGCCTCAGCGGACGCCAGCTTGCAGGACAAGGCGAGGGCCGCCGTCGGGGCTTCAGGTTTCTATGCCCGTTGGCTGCCAAAACTAGTAGCCGGAGCAGGCATGGATCCGCGCTCCTACGGTGAGTTCGGGCGCTTGGGCAAGCACCTGCGGTTTGTTGAAAGATCCTCGCGGCGGCTCGCCCGGCAGACTTTCTACGGCATGGGCCGCTGGCAAGCGAAGCTCGAACACAAACAAGCGTTCCTGGGCAGGATCGTGGACATCGGCGCCGAACTGTTCGCTATGGCAGCATGCTGCTCCCGGGCCGAAATGCTGCTCCGTACCCACCCGGAACACGGCGCGGCGGCCTTTGAGCTGGCCGACGCCTACTGTGAGCAGGCGCGCGTGCGGGTGGACGAATACTTCGACCAGCTATGGCGGAACACCGACGACGGCGATCACCAGCTGTCGCGCAAAGTCCTCGCCGGGGATTACGCCTGGCTTGAGGCCGGGGTCCTGGACCAGTCCGAAGGAACCGGACCGTGGATCGCCGATGCTTCCCCAGGCGCATCAAGCAAGGAGAACCTGCACCGCAAGTATCGGTAGCCCCCTACAGGACGTCACCGTCCACGTAGTACCAGCGCTTGTCCTCGCGTACGAAACGGCTGTGTTCGCGCTGGACTCCGCGTTCGCCGTCGGACCGGTAATGCGCGGCGAACTCAACAGTCCCGGTGGTGTCCAAGGGCCCACCCTTGGACGTGCCCAGGATGTCGAGCCTGCGCCATTGCATGTCCGGGTCCAGTTCCAGGGAAGCCGGGCGGGTTGAGGCGTGCCACGTTCGCCGGAGGTACTCCGGATCCAGAATGACGAACGCCGAATACCGGGAACGCATAAGCTGCTCGGCTGTGGGCGCATCGGCCTCACCCCGGTGGAAGCGCCCACAACAATCGTCATACTGCTCACCGGAAAGGCAGGGGCACGCACCGTCGCGGAGTCGGTTGAAATCAGGGGTCACTGGGTCCCAATCTGAGGCTGAAAATGAGAGCTGGGCAACATATTTTCCCACGCCGTATAACAGCTTCGAAACAACCCTGCCAGAGGGTGGCGCGGGGCGTGATTCCGTCGGTGCTGGACCGTAGGCTAGATGTGCAAGCTTGGTGGGCAATGCGCGCATCGCAAAACGACAGCCAGGGGAGGCTACGTGGAGGATCCGACAACACTCGCCATCAACCTGACATATTTGGGCACAGTGGGGATGGCTATCCTCATGTTCTTGGGACTCGGGTTGGTCATCATCATCACTCTGGTAGTTGCCGGAGTGGGACGGCTTGTGTCGGTGATTCTTTTGGCGATGGTCGGCATCTTCCCCAAGAAGGACACAGTCACCATCGTCCACTTGCCCCCGGCTCCGGAACACGTACCCGCACCGGCGAGTGACGACGTCGAGCACTCCAGTCACGCTGTTGAGTCACCTCTTGAAGATCTTGCCTACGTCCCTACCGGTTCCACTGCCGAGGTTGCAGGTCATCCCGTGCCCAATCCTGTGGTTGCGGAGCCGAAGAAGGACCTCCTTGGCGATCTTCGACGCCGCGTCTCGGATGCCACTTCCGCCGTCAAGGACGGTGCGTGGAAGGTTGGCCCGAAAAAGGTGCCCAGGCCGATCCAGGTTAAGGAAGTGGTCGAAACGCAGACCGCCCACCACCCCTTGCTTGTGGCCGCCAGTAAAGAACCCCCCGTTCTTGCAAAGGACTGGGCCGACGCCGTCGCGGAAGCTGACCGGAGGGCAGCCGCGCGGGCAAAGGCAGAGGAACCGCCCGCCATCAAGGTGACGGTCCGCGAGGTGGGCGAACCAACACCGCCGTCCAGCAAAGACGAACCGCCCGCCCCGAAGACCCCGGACGCGCACCAGCCTCCTGGCAACAGTCCCAAAAAGTCCGGTCCTGAATCCACCAAGTCCGGGCAAGGGAACGGCCCCACCCAAGCGAACAGCCCGAAGAAATCGGGCCCGAACACATCCAAGAATGGAAAGTCTTCGAGCCCGATCCGCAAGGGTTCGCTCAGCGGGGCCAACCGCAACTCCTAAGCAGCAAGCTGCCGGAACGATGCTCCGTGGTAGATCAGCGGCTTGGATTCGTGGTTGATGGTGGTCGACTTGACCTCAAGGACAACGATCGCGTGATCCCCCGCTGGCGTCTCGGAAACAACCTCGCATTCGAAACCCAGCACCGCGCCGTCGATCAGAACGGCCCCTGAGTCACTGACGCTGGTGGACAATCCGGCGAAACGGTCCCGGGTCTTGGAGGACAGCTGAAGGCAGACCGCTTCCTGGCCCTCAGCAAGAACGGATACCCCCAGCCTGCTGGCCTGCCGGAGCTTAGGCCAGGTTGTGGAGGAGTTCTGCACCGCGAACATCACCAACGGCGGCTCCAATGACACGCCCACAGTGAAGGACGATGCCACAAGGGCCTCCGGCGTGAAATCCACCATGGCACTAAAAGCAGCCACTCCGGACGGGAACTGCGCAAATGCAGCCTTGATGGCCGCTGTTTCTTCCACGGTGGTCTGTGTCATTTTGCTGTCCCCTATCGTGCGTTGCCTGAGTTCCTTTCCATAATTCACCCGCTTCCGGGAACGGCAATATTTGTTGATTCGAAAGACATTTGCGTTGCCGCATGTCAAGAAATGTCGCGAAGTAAGGCCGCTTCCATTACCTCGCAAGACGAAAAACGAAGAAGTTCTACCGTTTGCATTTGGGCGTCCCACGGCCCTGTGTAGCCTCGATTGGACATCCTTTTTGATGACGGTTGACCCAACTTCAGGCCCGCAACTGTCCAACCACTGACTCACCACAGGAAGCCGACATGAGCCTCAACGAGCTACGAACGCTTGGACGCACTGGCGCCCTGATCAGCCCTCTCACCCTGGGTACTTTGAACTTTGGCACCGGCACCGCTCCCACGGGCCCTGCGGAGAGCATCCGCATCATCCAAGCGGCGCTAGACGGGGGCATCACCAGCATCGACACCGCCGATATTTACTCGCAGGGTGAGGCCGAAGTCGTGGTGGGCCAGGCCATCCAAGGAAGGCGGGACGACGTTTTTCTCGCCACCAAATTCCATGGCCAGATGGGGTCCAACCCAGCGCATGCCGGAAATTCGCGTCGGTGGATTGTCCGGGCTGTGGAGGACAGCTTGAGACGGCTGAACACGGACAGGATCGACCTCTACCAAGCGCACCGTCCCGACTACAACACCGATCTCCTTGAGACCATCACCACCCTGAACGATCTCATGCGGCAGGGCAAGATCCTCTACTACGGCACCTCAGTGTTCAGTCCGGCGCAGCTCGTCGAGGCACAGTGGATCGCGAACACCAACCACTTGACGCCTCCTGTGGCGGACCAAGTTCCCTATTCGCTTCTGGTTCGCGCCAACGAACGCGACGTTTTCCCCATCACCCAGCAGTACGGCGTCGGGGTTTTGAGTTATGGCCCGCTCGACGGCGGTTGGCTGGCTGGCGGTTACCGCGTTGGCGCGGGCCAACCCGAAAGCTCACGCTTCTCTGCTCTGCCAGGGCGTTTTGATGTGACTGCTCCCTTCAACCAGGGCAAGCTTCATGCGGCGGACGCACTCGCACAGCTGGCTGCACGGTACGGACTGACTCTCATCCAGCTTGCTGTTGCCTTTGCACTGAACCATCCCGCCGTCACCAGTGTGATCATTGGGCCACGGACCGAAGACCATCTCACGGACTATCTGAAGGCCGCCGATGTGGTGCTCAGCGAAGCGGTTTTGGATGAAATCGATGACATCGTGGCCCCCGCCGTCAACTTCCTTGAGCGGGATGCCGGCACGGTTGCTCCCCACCTGGAGTACCCGGAACTTCGACGTCGGTAGCTCGTCTCCCGTTGTGGGGCCCGGTCTGCGCGCTTCAGTCCTCGTGAAGCACGTCGAGCAGGCCTCACAGTCACCTATTGACGGCATTGGGCCCCGGCGTGATCCTTGTCCTAAGTGCTGCGGCACGCCCGCAGCGTCAGGTCCAGTAGAACGCCGCCTCCCATGTCCAAACCCCATGTCAAGCAAGACGCGGCGAAAGCCGTCATCCCGGGACAGCCGACCGAAGGTCCCCTGACCCACGAAGAGTTGCAGCTCTCCGGCCGCAACCATTCAATGCCGCTGGAAGCCCTCCACGACGACATCACGCCAGCGGGCCTGCACTACCTGCTCATTCACTTCGATATCCCGCACGTTTCCGCCGAGACATGGCGGCTGCGGCTCGGTGGGGCGGTTAATCACAGCTTGGAACTGAGCCTCGACGACATCAAATCGCGTCCAGCTGTCACCATGCCGGTCACCATGGAGTGCGCCGGAAATGGGCGCTCGCTCCTGCAGCCACGTCCCCTCAGCCAGCCATGGGTGCTGGGAGCCGTAGGCACTGCGGAGTGGACCGGAACTCCTTTGGCACCCCTCCTGGAAGAGGCAGGTCTGGCGAGTGACGCCGTCGAACTTGTCTTTACGGGCGCCGACAGCGGCATCCAGGGTGGCGTCGAGGAACCGTACGCCCGCAGTCTTTCGATCGCCGAGGCGATGCACCCCGAAGTCATGCTGGTTTACGCCATGAACGGCAATCCGCTCCCGATCCAGCACGGTTTCCCGCTGCGGCTGCTGGTACCGGGCTGGTATGGCATGGCAAGTGTGAAGTGGTTGACGTCCATCGAGGCAGTGACTTCACGGTTTATGGGGTTCCAACAGGCGGTGGCCTATCACTACCTTCAGGGACCCGATGGGCCGGGATTGCCCGTGACGCACATTCGCGTCCGCTCCCTCATGGTGCCGCCCGGGATCCCTGACTTCTTCACCCGACGCCGTGTAGTGGATGCCGGCCCAGTCATGCTGCGCGGCAGGGCTTGGTCCGGTCACGGCGAAGTGGAACGCGTGGAGGTGGGGATCGACGGCGAGTGGATGCCTGCCCACCTGGAACCCGCAGTAGGTGACTTTGCTTGGCGTTCGTGGACCATGGTGTGGGTTGCGAGCCCGGGCGAACACGAGTTGCGGTGCCGTGCGATGGATTCCTCGGGTGCGCTGCAGCCCAGCGACCAGGTGTGGAACTACCAAGGCATCGGAAACAACATGGCCCAGCGGGTTGAGGTGACAGTTCGGTAGGGCTTGTGCGTCCGGGCTGTCCGTCCGGCTTCCTCGAGATCGCTGGAACACTGTGAGATCGCCGGGAGTTCTCCGGCGATCTCACAGCTTTCCGGCGATCTCGCCGTTCTTATCACTCGGCTGACCCGTCCACGCCGGACTAGACTCGTTCAAATCATGAGTATCCCGTCTTCATCTCCAGCGAATGTCCGGGTGGATGCCTGGTTGTGGGCGATCCGCGCTTACAAGACCCGATCCGCGGCCACCGCTGCCTGCCGCGCTGGCCACATCCGTATCAATGGCAATCCGGTGAAGGCCTCGCAAAGCGTGATCATCGGCGACACCATCAGGGTCCGCGAATCCGGTTGGGAGCGGATCCTCGAAGTAAGGCGACTGATCGCGAAACGTGTCGGCGCCGAGGCCGCGTCGCACTGCTTCACGGACCACACTCCGCCGCGTCCGGTGGCGCCAAAGCTCGGCCTTCTCCAGCGCGACCGCGGTGCCGGCAGGCCTACCAAGAAGGACCGGCGGGACATGGAGAAGCTCCGCGGCTAGCGGCCATTCGTGATAGTTATCCACAAGCGGTCCTCTTCGAAGTGAAACCGCCCCTTTACCCCGCCTAGACTGGCCGACACATCGCCAAACAGTTGCTGGGGGAGCCTGTCATGTCACGCCTTTTTGCCTTTTCTTCACGTGCCCGTGTTCAAGGAGCGGTCTTCGGACTCACAGCCGCGTTGCTGCTCACTGGCTGTCAGGGCGGCCAGCCCGGCGGTTCTCCTTCCGAAAGCTCGACGACGGCGTCACCCACCTCGGCGGTCTTCTCGCCAGGTCCTTCGGCTACTGAATCTTCGGGGAGCGCCGTTCCCGCCGCTGTCTACAAGCCGGCCGACGCGAAGGGCAAGGCCGAGAATGTGCCAGTGCCCGTGATGCCCGAGTTGGCGAAGGAGAACTCGAAGGCCGGGCTGGAGGCGTTTATCCGGTACTGGTACGCAGTCGGTAACTATGCCGACGAGACGGGCGACATCTCAAACCTCCGAACACTGAGCACTCCCGAATGCCAAGCATGCACATACTTCCAAAAAGCCTCAACGGACAGCAACAAGAATGGCCGCTGGCTAGTGGGCGGAAAGGTGCGTATCCCAACGATTGAGATTGTTTGGGACGACACAGAGAACACCCATCAAGCCCAGGTCCAGGTTATTCAAGACGCCATCAACTACTACAACGCAGACGGTACCGAGGGACGTCAGGCAGATGCAGAAACGAATGATGCCTTTGTTGTGGTTGCCACCTTCCAAACGAGCTGGAAGGTGGTTGACACGGGTGTCATTCGCTGATTATGCATGGAGGCTCGCTCTGGTACCTACCCTAATCGCAGGCCTGTTAGCCACGTCGCCGCTCAGCAGGGCCGCCCAGAATGAAGAGGACTGGGCTACGGCTAACAAAACCGCCGGAACCATAGACGTTGGATCCAGATGGGAGTTTGACCCGACGACGGGGACAGCCACACCCAGCGCTGGTGGAGCTACCACGTCCTCCGCCGCTGACGACCCCAACCAGTACATGGCCGATACCCACTGCCGGGCAGACGGTCCGGACACCGTCGACCCCGGCTGCCTGGCCCT
>NZ_JBHZPI010000047.1:0-8369 GCF_042788025.1 Paenarthrobacter sp. YIM B13468
GGATCACGATCAGGCAGCTGGGCAGTCAACCCGCTGAGGATGTGTGAGGTCTCTTCTCCTGCAGCCACGTCCAACCTTCCTTTAGGCGCATGCATCGGCGCCTCAGGTCTGGCAGGGTAACTGCCCGTCATGAACGCGTCGTGTGCGACATCTCGGTTTCAACAGCCCGGTCGGATGCGCCGGGCAGGTCTTGTGAGCGCATGGCTGCCCAGTAGAATTCCTCGGGGCGATCGCCCTGCAGCCAAAGCGCTCATGGCCACTCTAGCTTTGACAGCGGTGGGATGCGTAGCCGTGGGGCTTCAGGGGCGTTGTATGTCACACCTTGGCGCTCTCCGTGACGGACGCCACGCGATTGTCACAGCTTCGAAACACCCTAGGTAGTGCGGAATATGCGTCATCGCAGGGACAATGGCTTGAAGCACACGCCCAAAGGGTGTTGGCTGTTAGTAATGGAAGTCACTTCAAAAGGAGGAAACGTGAGCGAGGCCGACGCCGCCACATCGGTAAATGTGGCGGAAAGATTGGGTTTCAAAGACGGGGATCTGATTCAGGAACGCGGCTACGACGACGACGTCGATTTCGACTTGCGTGACGACATTGAAGATGTCACGGGCTCTGAGCTGTTGGATGAAGATGATCACGACGTCGTAGACGCTGTTATTTGCTGGTGGCGGGACGGCGATGGTGACCTGGTCGATGCTCTGATGGATTCGCTCACCACCTTGAAAGAGGGCGGCGTGGTGTGGGTTCTGACCCCCAAATCCGGCCGCGACAACTACGTCTCTCCGGCGGACATCCAGGACGCGGCGCCCACGTCGGGGCTGCACCTGACCACTTCTGCCGGGGTATCCAAGGACTGGAGCGCCACCCGCTTGGTGCCGAAGAAGAACAAGTGACGGAAGTCCAGCAAGCGCCGGCCCCCGTACTCGTTCCCAGTGTCGGAGAGGTAGCGCCTGACTTTGAACTGCTAAATCAATATGGCGAGCCCGTCCGTTTATCGGATTTCAGGGGTCGCAACGTTGTGGTGGTGTTCTATCCGTTCGCGTTCTCCGGCATCTGCACTGGAGAACTGTGTGAGATTCGCGACAATATCGGCGCTTTCGAAGACTCGAACGCCACGGTCTTGGCGATCTCTGTGGACAGCAAATTTGCTTTGCGCGCGTATGCGGAGCAGGAACAATACGAGTTCGATCTTTTGGCTGATTTCTGGCCACATGGAGCTGTGGCACAGGCTTACGGTGTCTTTGATACCCAGAGTGGGATGGCTCTTAGGGGAACGTTCATCATTGATGCCGAAGGATTGATCCGGTATGTGGTGGTCAATCCACGGGGACAAGCGAGGGACCTCGCAGGCTACCGCCAGGCGCTCTCTGAATTGAGAGTGCAGCAGGGGTGAACCAAGTGCGGCCCGGTGTTGGTATGACCGGCTTCGCCAGCATGGAGCCGGCTACCCTTGCCACCTTGGAGACCGGGGCCGAGGCGGCGTTGCAGGAGGCCCTGGGCATCCTTGGCGGCAAGCGGCTGGCCATGCTCACCGGTGCCGGACTGAGCACCGATTCGGGAATTCCTGACTATCGGGGACCTGGTTCAGCGCCACGGAACCCCATGACCTATCAGGAATTCATCGGCAGTGCTGCCAGTCGACGGCGGTATTGGGCCCGGAACCATATCGGCTGGTCCCACCTGCGGCATGCTGATCCAAATGCCGGCCACGCCGCCGTCGCCCTCATGGAACGGCGGGGCCTGCTGACCGGGCTCATCACCCAAAACGTCGACAGGCTCCACGAGGACGCCGGGAGCACTAATGTAGTGGATCTGCATGGGCGCTTCGATCAGGTGATTTGCCTTGAGAACGGACACATTTTTTCCAGAAGGCTGCTCGCCGCCATCCTTGAGGAGCTGAATCCGGGGTTCGTAGCAGCAGCGCTTGAGGCGGGCGTGGTGGAGATGGCACCAGACGCCGATGCCACCGTGGAAGATCCAGAGCTTATAAAGTCATTCGTGGTGGCAGTTTGTCCTGTCTGCGGTGGCACGCTGAAGCCTGACTTCGTCTACTTTGGCGAAAATGTTCCAAAAACCCGCGTCGAACGGGCGTATGCCATGGTGGACGCAGGAGAAGCTCTCTTGGTTGCCGGCTCCTCGCTCACTGTGATGAGTGGGTTGAGGTTCGTGCGCCATGCGGCGAAGGCAAGCAAGCCGGTGGTCATCATCAACAGGGGATCCACGCGAGGTGATGAATTTGCCGCCCTGAAACTTGAAGTGGGAGTAAGCGGCGCCCTGGATTATCTCGCGCGGAATTTGCCCGACCTTTCTGAAGAGGGGGACTCGATTGGTGTTTCGCCCGAGTGATCATGTAGAGTCATTGTTCGTTGGTTGAAGCGCTAAGGCACTGAAACTGAACTTTGGGTCTTTAGCTCAGCTGGTAGAGCGCCACGTTTACACCGTGGATGTCATCGGTTCGATCCCGGTAGGACCCACCAAGAAACCCCGCCATCCTGGGCCGCAACGGTTCGGAATGGCGGGGTTTTCCTTTTCCCGAAAAGTACCTGACGCAAAAAGTCAGTGCCCGCCCCTAGTGTCTGGCTCATGGAACAGGTATACATCCGCACTACAGGGGGCGGCACGGCAACTACAGTGGTCCGGAGGGGCCGGGAATGGCAGATTGCCGAAGAGCCGTTCCGATGGTTCGAGAGGGTGCCGTGGTGGGAGAGCTCCAAGAGAATGCCCCGGGGGCAGGGCCGCGTGGATGTTGAGGTCCTGCAAGTCCAAGTGCGGCTGGGAACCAATGCCAGATCCAGCCTGGCAACCTGGGAACTCGTGCGGGACGGAAGCGGTGGGGGCTGGTACCTGCGTGGCGATGAGCGGGCGGCTGCGTAGGATTCGCGCCGGGAAATGGATGAGCTCTCCACCACGACTATTGGGGGATGCCGCGGTGGAGAGCTCGAAAATGAATATACAGCGAACTTTTCGGTTTGGAAAGTAAAGCCCGCCTTGAGGCCTTGTGTGTCGGCAAAGTCCCCATTCCTCCCGGCAGCAGAGCAGGCAGTCACACTATGATGGGTAGTGTTCAGCTGATTGAACAGCCGGTTCGACGCGACGTCCGGTTTGATATGACGAAGGAGAATCATGGCCGATTCCCGCATTGCCCGCTCCGAAGGACTGGGCGCCTCATCGCCAGCGCCTGCGGTGACCCGCGCAGCGGCCGTTCTGGAAGCATTGGCAGAATCGCCGTCGGGCCGCCTCACCCTTAGTGATCTGTCTAGGGAGTTGGGAATCCCTAAGTCTTCCACGTCCAATCTGCTGCTGGCGCTGGAAGAAGCGCGGCTTATTACCAGGCAGGGCGCGGACTTTGGCTTGGGGCGAAAGCTCGTGGAGCTGGGTGCAGCCTACTTGAGCCGTTTGGACGAAGTGCAGGAGTTCTACAAATACTGTGAACAAGCACCCACCCTGTCCGGAGAAACTGTCCGCATCGCCATGCTGGACGGGGACCACGTCATTTACCTGGCGCGTTATGAGGGTCATCCTGCAGTTCGACTGACGTCCAACATAGGCGACAAGATGCCCGTCTCCCTCTGCAGCGTAGGAAAGGCGCTCCTGGCGCAATTGCATGATCACGACATCGACGCCATGTTCCCGGATGGCATGGAACTTCCGGTCATGACGCCGAATTCGCTTCGCACGGCCGAGGAACTGAAGGCGCAGATCGCCACGATCCGCAAGCAAGGTTTTGCCTTTGAGGACGAAGAATCCACGGTCGGCGTGGTTTGCCTCGCCGTTCCCGTGCCCACCCACGGAGCACATGGTCCTAGCCTGGGACTTTCTGTTACCGCATTGAAGGCTACTTATTCAGAGGAGCAGGGTGCGCTCATGGTGAAGGAACTCAAGGACCTAGCCCGTTCCTTGGGGAATCCGATGGGTTAATGCCGTGCTGCACGTCACATTCGTCGGGTTTTGAATAAATCTGATTTCAATCTTGGCAGCGTGTTCATCAAGCTGTACGCTGTTCATCATAGTGATCTTGGCGGTGATGCCATCACTATCTCGTCGGGCCAACGGGGGCCTGGGGTGATTTTGAGGGAGTGCTTGTGACAACTCGTACTAATGCAAAGCTCGCAGCTGAGGCTGACGATTCAGTGGTTGAGCCGGAACAGCTTCGCAGGGCGACGCTGGCCAGCTCCGTGGGTTCTGCCCTGGAGTACTACGATTTCTACATCTATGGCCTGGCCTCGGCCTTGATCTTTGGCCCCTTGTTCTTCAAACCTTTGGGGGAGAGCGGGGCTTTGATCGCATCCTTTGCCACCTATGGCGTGGGATTTGCGGCCCGGCCGTTCGGCGGTATTTTCTTCGGATTCATCGGAGACAGGTTTGGCCGCAAAATGGTCCTCTTGCTGACAATTGGCATGATGGGCCTCGCAAGCTTTGCCATCGGCCTGCTCCCTACCTTTGAGCAGGCCGGAATGCTCGGCGCTGTACTCCTGGTGACCTTGCGAATCATCCAGGGCTTGGGCGCCGGGGCGGAACAGGCTGGAGCCACAACCCTGATATCAGAAGTCGCTCCGCCGAAGCGTCGCGGCTACTTCGCGTCACTCCCATTCGTGGGCATTCAACTCGGAACCCTCTTGGGCGCCGGAACCTTCGCACTGTTGCAGTTGGCAGATAAGGATGCTTTTGAGGCATGGCTCTGGAGGGTGCCATTCCTTGCCAGCTTCGTCCTGATCATTGTTGCCGTCTTCATTCGCCTGAGGTTGAAGGAAACCCCGGTATTCCAGGAATTGGAGAAGCACAAGAATGTGGTCAAGAACCCTGTCGGCCAACTTTGGAAGCACTCCAGAAGGAACGTGCTGGTTGGTATAGGACTCCGTATGGGAGAGAACGGCAATTCCTCCATCTATTCGGCCTTGCTGATCTCCTTCATGTCGGTCAAGGAAGGTGTCTTCCCTGGAGACAAATTCATTGGCCCTGTGGGACTTCTGATTGCCGCTGGATTCGCTGCCGTCATGGTGGTGACGTTCGGAGCACTGTCTGACCGCTTTGGCCGCGTGCGGGTTTACCGCTATGGCGCCTTGTTCCAGGCTGTATTCGCCATCCCCGCGTTCTATCTGGTGACTCTCGGAAACGTGACGCTCGTATGGGTAGTCATGGTGGTTGGTATCGCGCTGGGTGTCCAGTCCATGCTGGGCCCGCAGTGCCCGTTGCTACCTGAACTGTTTGGTTCCCAGTACCGCTTCACCGGAGTTGCGCTCAGCCGGGAAATCTCTGCGGTGCTGGCAGGCGGCCTTGTGCCCCTGCTCGGCGCCATCCTCCTGGCGGCCACGCATAACTCCTGGGTTGTCCTCGCGGTCTACTCGCTCGTGTTGGCCCTGATTTCCTTCATCACGACATTCTTTACGCCTGAAACAGCAGGACGGGACCTGCTTGCACTTGAGGACGCCAGGTAGCACGCCGGTAGCCGCCAAACTTTGGCACAAAAAAGGCTCCGACCCCTTTGGGGTCGGAGCCTTTTGCATCAGGACTTGCTGGGGCCTAGTAGAAGTGAACCGGATCCACCAGGTGGGGAAGGTCGCCACCGTCCAGGAATGTACGGAGGTTGCTGCAAAAACGCTCTGCGATGAGGCGGTTTTCGGCCGAGCTCAGTGCGGACGTGTGCGGCGATACCAGTACCTTGGGGTGGTTCCACAGGGGGCTATCCTGCGGGAGCGGCTCTATTGCAAAGACGTCCAGGCAGGCATAGCCAACCTGACCGGTGTTGAGGGCCTCAAGAAGGGCGTCCTCGTCCACCACTGTGCCACGGCCAACGTTGACGAACACGCTACCCGGCTTCATTGCGGAGAAGATCTCGGTGCTGAACAGCTTCTCTGTGTACGGAGTGCCGGGAAGTGTGTTCACTACGGCGTCAGCGTCGGCAACCAGAGCCGCAAGGCCGTCATTGTTGGTGACCTCGTCGATGCCTTCAATGGCCTCGACGTTACGTTTGGTGCCGCTTACCTTCATGCCCAGGGCGCGGGCGATTCGTGCGGTTTCCATGCCGATCTCGCCAAGCCCGGCTATGACCACCTTGGATCCGTTGACCAACTTGGTGGGTGTCCGCAATTGGGGCCAAAACTTGGCCGCTTGGTCCTGGGCCATTTCGGCGCTGCGCTTGAAGCCGTTAAGGATGCCAAAGGCGGAGAATTCCGCGAGCGGCAAGGCGTGGACTCCGGCAGAGGTAGTGACGCGGAATTTTCGGAGCGTCTCAGTATCGAGGCCCGAAGCCTTGACGGCTCCGCCAGCCCCAGCGGCCATGGCGTGAATCCATTGAAGATGGGGATTGCTCCGGGCAATCCGGGCAAGGCCGGACGGGCTTTCATTAGGGAAGCCGTACAGAATCTGGGCCCGGTTGAGCATGGCCCAGTAGCGCTCTTCCTGCTCCGGCGTCCGCTTGAAATCCGGGTCCCCACTGTGGTCGGCCGGGAATCGCTCGGGCGGAAGGAGGTCTGGTTCGTACAGGACAGTTACGGAGGGATCTACGGCGCGAATGCGCTCCACATGCTCAACTTCGAGCGGCACAGCGATCGCGATGGTAAGTTCATCAGTCGTCATGGTGTTCATCATACTGAATGGAGGCTAGGATATTGAACAGATTTCGTTTTGATGCACACAAAGAAGTGAGGTTCTTCACGACATGACCAGCAAACGTGTGGGTTTCGTAGGCTTGGGCCTCATGGGGGCTCCCATGGCTGCCAACATCGCTAAAGCAGGATGGGTTGTCAGGGCATGGAACCGTTCCGACTCTGCTTTCGAAGGCCTTGCCGGCATCAACCGGGTGGGCAGTGTTGCCGAACTCCGGGACGAACCAACCATCGTTTTCATGCTTCCGGATCTACCGTTCATCGAAGAGGCCGCAACAGACTTGCTCGATGCCTGGCGGAGTGAACCGCCGAAGCCGGGCACCGCCGTCGTGATTATGAGCAGCGTTTCTCCAACGGACGTCCGGCAGTTCGGCGAAAGGGTCCATCAGGCCAGCGGCGGGAACGCCGTGGTGGTTGACGCGCCAGTAAGCGGCGGCACTGCTGGCGCCGAAAACGGAACCTTGGCCATTATGGCAGGGGCGTCCGAAGCGGACTTTGAACGGCTTCAGCCGCTCTTTGAAACTATGGGAACAACGGTCCGCCGCATGGGGCTGCTGGGTTCGGGCTCGCTCGCCAAGGCGTGTAACCAGCTGATTGTCGGAACCACGACGGCGGCACTCGCGGAGGCTGCTGAACTTGCCGAACGCTCCGGAATGGATGTTGCCGCCCTGTATGAAGTCCTCGCTGGAGGCCTGGCAGCAAGCCGGGTGTTGGAGATTGTCGGGCCACGCTTGGCGGCCAAGGACTATACGCCCACCGGACCGGCCAAGTTCATGCACAAGGATTTGGCGTTCGTGGTCCAAAGCGCCGAAAGTGTGGGCTCCCCGGTACCCATGGCCTCTGCGGCAATCCAGCTCTACGGCGAACTCAAACGCCAAGGACTTGGCGATCAGGACCTCGCCGTCGTCCGCCAGGCGATAGCCAATCTTGCCATGTCTTCGGCTGCCAACTAAGTACCGGCCCCAACTAAAGTACCTGTCCAGACAAGAAGGAATGCAAAAGAAACATGAGTGGACTATTTGACCTGAGCGGCCGTGTTGCGTTGGTGACGGGTTCGAGCCGGGGGATTGGTAACGCGTTGGCGCGGGGTTTGGCTGATGCTGGTGCGACGGTGGTGTTGAACGGGATCAATCCCGAGCGTTTGGAAGCTTCACGGGACGCTATGGCGGCTGGCTTCCCTGCAGGGAGGGTGCACAGCCGGGCGTTTGATGTGACGGATGCGGTGTCGGCTGCCGAGGGGGTGGCGTGGATCGAGGCCAATGTTGGTCCGTTGGAGATCCTGGTGAACAATGCCGGGATCCAGCACCGGGTTCCCATGCTTGAGCTGGATGTCAGGGACTGGGACCGGGTGATCAGCACGGATTTGACGAGCGCGTTCCTTGTGGGCCGGGAAGCGGCCCGTCATATGATTCCCAGGGGCAGGGGGAAGATCATCAATATCTGTTCGGTCCAGACGGATCTTGCACGCCCGACGATTGCCCCATATGTGGCGGCAAAGGGCGGGCTGCGTAACCTGACCCGGGCGATGACGGCGGAGTGGGCTGCGTCGGGGTTGCAGATCAACGGGATCGCGCCGGGGTATATCCATACCGAAATGACGCAGAACCTGGTCGATGATGAGGCGTTCAATTCCTGGATCCTGGGCAGGACCCCTGCCCACCGGTGGGGGACGGTCGCTGACCTTGCCGGGCCTGCTGTGTGGCTGGCGTCGGAGGCGTCCAATTTCGTCAATGGCCAGACGATCTTCGTTGATGGCGGAAT
>NZ_JBHZPI010000048.1:0-8340 GCF_042788025.1 Paenarthrobacter sp. YIM B13468
AAAACGGGTCCTACACTTCCTGGAACCCGGCCGCCTTGGCGGTTACGTTCCACTCCTCAATCCGGGAGCCAAGCATGTTGCTCAGCTCCCGTGCAGTTGTTGAGTGGAGGTAGTGCCGGACACCATGAATCGTGACTTCGATGCATTCCCCCTGGTCGTCACCAGTCAGCGCAACGCCCACATGGCCGTCCGGCCAGTTGTTGGGCACTTCCGGCTCATGTGTCACGCTGACCGGTTCGCGTATCACCTTGATCTGCTGGCGCTCGGCTTTCAACCTGCTCGCTTTTCCCACGTTTCTCCTTCGTCCGAATGATCCAGCAAGTATCCCTGACGGCTGCCGCCGGCAGCGGCAGACTTCCCCATGGTCTAAGACAAGAGCGCCCGACTCCCCCACCGCTGGGGTCGGGTTCTTTTCAGCCTGGACGACACAGGACGGCGAGGCGGGGCCACCTTGACCAGGCACAGGAACCACCGGGCCGGCTGGGTTCTAAAGCGCTGGAGGGGATTTACGCTGAGGTGCTGTCCGTTCTTGCACCACACCCACCACGCGCCGCGCACGGCAGGAACGAAACCGCCAAGACTCAGCCGGAAAACCCCGAGAAATCAAGGAAAGCCATTGACCTCTAATGCTTCTAATAGTACTATTAGAAGTGAAAGGAACGATGGAGGGGAGCCTGAAATGAACACGGAAACAGCAGTAGTCACGGTCTACACGAAACCGGTGTGCGTCCAGTGCAATGCCACCTACCGGGCCTTGGATAAGGCGGGCATCAGCTACGAGTCGGTGGACGTGACCGCCTCCCCCGAAGCCCTGGAGTACGTCCAGGATCTCGGCTACTCCCAGGCGCCGGTCGTCGTCGTCAATGCAGACGATGAAAACCACTGGTCGGGCTTTCGGCCCGACAAGATCGGCCAGCTGGCCGCCGCCCTCAAGATCGAATGCCCGTAATAGTTCCATTAGAAGTGAAAGAGGCAGTCATGACCGAAACCACGCAGCAGTACAGCCAGGCGGAAACCAATCGCCTGATCCGGGCCGAGCTGAAAGCGACGTACCCGGGAACCGCATTCACTGTCCGGGCCTCCAACGGGGCCGGCATCACTCAGACGGTCATCGGCTGGGAAATTTCCTACCGGCCGACGACGACCGAGTTTGACGGCTACTACTCCCCCGTCACCTGTGAGCTGACCGCAGGGCCGAGTGAGGCAGAGATCGACGCCCTGGCGGCACGCTACAGCTCCTGGGAATGGGCCGGCGACGACGGCGTGAGGGATCATGCGCCCGAGCGCCTGGTGGCCACCGAGGCCGGCCGACTCCCGCAGCCGGTTCGCTATGGGGCCGGGAACGTGACGGCATACCCAAGGTATCGAAACGTTGACCTCTAACAGTTCTAATAGTACTATTAGAACTGTTAGAGGTTCTGATGAAAGGAGATCGAAAATGACGATCATCACCCACACCCGCGAGGCCGGAACGCTCATCGAAGGCACCGCGAAGGGCGACGGCTCCAACGCCGTCCTCAAGGCGGCCGGCTGGCGCTGGTCCCGGAACCTGGGCACCTGGTACGTGCCGCACACCCGGGACCGCGCAGCACGCCGGCACTTGATCATGAACACCGCCGAGCAGCTGCGCGAAGCCGGCTTTGCCGTGGAAGTCGAAATCAACGACACCGCCAGGCCGGCGGCCGCCGTCGAGCAGGACAAGGCGCAGCGCGCGGGGGAGAGGGCCGAAGCTTTGGCCGCCCGCGCAGTGCGTAGGGAATCGGCAGCGGAGCACGCACAGCAGCTGGCACACGCGGCTGACGCCCGCCTTCCCGAGGGAGGGGAACCGATCAAGATCGGCCACCATTCCGAGAGCCGGCACCGCAATGCGATTGCCAGGGCCAACCGGGCGACCCGCCGCGCTATCGCCGCCGACCAGGAAGCCAAGCAGGCGGCCGAGCAGGCGGACACGGCAGCACTGGCCACCATCCGGCGCTACAACCCCGTTACTGTCGCCAATCGCCTGCAAACCCTTGGAGCGGATCTGCGGCGGGCAGAGCGCCAGCTGAGCGGCCACACGCGCACCCTCTACAAGATGGGGGATACCCGCTACGTGGAGGCGTCGGAGCCGGCCCAGGGAGAGTACGCGGAGCGGCTGCAGGCGCGCATCCAGGAGCTGCAGGACCAAATCAGCTACTGGGAAGGGGTCAGGGCCGAGCAGATCGCCGCAGGCATGGCCGGGAACTACGGCCCGGAGTCGATCAACAAGGGGGACCAGGTGAAGTTCCGGGGCAACTGGTACGAGGTCCGGCGAGTCAACCGCAAATCAGTCACCATCCCTTCCATGGTCGCCGGCAGCTGGACCGACACGGTGCCGTACCACGAGCTGTCCGGCCACCAGCCGGCCGTGTTCTAAAGTTTCCCTCTATCACTTCTAATAGTACTATTAGAAGTGATAGAGGTTATCAAGCACGACCGCACGAACTGTGGTGAAATTGCGCGGAAGTGCTGGACAAGATTCACCCCTAAAACTACTAATAGAAGTATTGGAGGTATTCATATGAGCGCGCAGATCATCGCCGTGTGCAATCAGAAGGGCGGCGTCGGCAAGACGACCGTCACCGCGGGCCTTACCGAAGTGCTGGCCCACCGCCTGGGCAAGCGGGTTCTCCTGGTGGACGTCGATCCCCAGTTCAACGCGACGAGCAACATGGGCGTCAGTGGCCCGGAGTTCACCCTGAACGACGTCCTGGCCGGGGGAGAGGGCAACGAGGTCATCCCCGGAGTCATGGCCGATGCAGCCGTGCCGGCCGGCGCGGAGTGGCAGGCCGACGCCGAGAAGGGCCAGGAGTGGCCGGCGGTTCACCTGGTGGCCGCTGAGCGCGCCCTGGCGGGCCGGGAGCAGGACCAGATGATGGGCCGGGAGCACCGGCTCCGGATTGCACTCGACGGAGCCACAGAGGGCTATGACGTCGTGTTGCTGGATTGCCCGCCATCCCTGGGCCAGCTGACGATCAACGCCCTGGTGGCCGCTGACAGCGCGCTCCTGGTCACGGAGCCTCGCGCATCTTCCGTCGAAGGACTGTCCGAGATCGTCAAGACCCTGGGCAGCGTCCGCAGCTTGTTCAATCCGGGCCTGTCGCTGGCCGGCATCATCGTCAACCGCGTGAGCAAGCGCAAGAGCGACCAGGCCGAATGGATCGAGAAGCTGGAGGCAGACTACGGCCCGCAGTTGCTGCCGCCGTATCTGCCCGAGCGGGAGGCTTTCGCGAAGGCGAACTCGGCGGCCGTGCCGCTGCGCCACTATGGCCCGAACGGCCGCGAGCTGCTGGACCGTCTGGAAGAGATCGCACGAACCATCACGAAGGAGGACTAGAACCATGGCAGAGAACCGACGACGGGGGAGTGCCCCGGACAAGGACGCCCTGGCAGCTCTAGGAACCGCCGGCCCGTCGAGGCTGCGCAAGGCGGCCGCCAGTGACGTCGTGAGCGAGCTGGCCGGACAGGCCGCCGCTGCACCGGCCCCTGTTGAACCAACCGGTAAGCCGGCCAAGGCGGATCGGCCGGCGAAGGCCGCCCCGAAAAAGACCAGCTTCTACCAGATGGAAGAGGACGCGGACCGGATGCGCGCCGCGTACCTGAACACGCAGCTGCACACCCGCTACCGCTCCCTGAGCGAATTCATCAACGCCGCCATTGACGAGAAAGTCAGTGCCCTGGAGCAGGCTTACAACGGCGGCCAGGAATGGCCGCCCCTGGCCGCCCGCGAGATCCCCCAGGGAAAGCCCCTGGGCAGCTGACCCCCATTACCTGCGAGAGAGGAACGCACCATGGACGAGGAAACCCCCGAAGTCATCCGCGCGGCGGATGACGCCTACGAGGCAATCCGCACGATCAATCACCTGACGATCACTCAGGTTCACGCGGCACCCACGGTATACAGCGTCCTGGGCAACCTCAAGGGAGTAGGGCACTTGCTGCCCCAGGCATGCACGCAGCTGGCCAAATCTCTTGGCCGATCCTTGGATGAGTACGACGTGTACGAGGACGACGACCGCGACCCCGTTGCCTCCGTGGCCACCGCCACGGACCACCTGACCCGGGCGGCCCAGTTGGCCGCTGAGTTGGGCGCCGAGCTGGAGAAGGCGCAGAGCGCCATTTCCAGGCAGGGCTACCGCGAAGTTCCGCGCCCGTGAGTCTTTCGTCGGGGGAAACGATGCGCCTCTCTGCCTATACTCCGGAAATGACTAATGAGGATGGAAACAAACCACGGGTGGCCCTGCTTGTCACCGACTTGGATAACACCTTGTGGGACTGGTTTCATGCCTGGCATGCGTCATTTGGCGCTCTCTTGGACGGTCTGGTCGCCGCCTCTGGCGTTGAGCGTTCTGTGTTGGAAGAAGAAGCGCGGGCCATTCATCGGCGAAGGGGAACCACGGAGTACTCATGGCTTGTAGACGAGCTTCCTTGCCTGCAGGAACTTTCTGGCAAAGTCACCCCGAGGGAGGCCTTCGATGATGCCCTCCACCAGCAGAACAGTGCACGGCTCAAGGAAACATTCTTGTATCCGGGTGTCGTTGAAACGTTGACGGCTCTCCACAATGCCGGGGTACCTGTCGTGGGCTATACAGAGTCTCCCAGGTTTTGGACAGAGTGGCGGCTGAGGACGCTCAAGCTCGACGGGCTGCTAGAGGCCGTCTGGTCTCCGCGGGACCATGACAGCCCGAAGGGGCTTGATCCCGTTAGTCTTCGGCGGTACTCGGCCGAAAATTATGGACTGGCCGAGACTAAGCACGAGAACGTGGCGGATGGAGCGGTAAAACCGAACCCCGAAGTGCTGCGGGAGATCCTGGCCCCCTACGGCGTGCCCTATTCCGAAGTGGCCTACATTGGCGACAGTCTCCACAAGGACATTGCCATGGCTCAGGATGTAGGAGTCATTGATGCTCATGCCAAGTACGGCGTGAGCCATGAAAAGCCGGCGTACGAGCAACTACGGCGTGTTTCACATTGGACAGAGGCTGATATCGAGCGTGAGAAGCTGTCCCTGCCAAAAGTAACGCCGGTTCCCTCGTACTCCTTAGCGAAAGGCTTCCATGAACTTCTTGAAATCTTTGACTTCCAGTCGGTCCGAGCTGCCAGATAGCAGCACAGTTGACGCTTACGTTGACGTTTGGAAGAAGACGATTGAGGTTCAGCAGCATTTCAACGACCTCAGCTGGAGAATTAGAGCCCTTTGGCTGACCGCCTTGACGTTCGCGCTTGGTGCGACTTTTGTTGCTTTTAAGGACGGCAAAAGTATCGAGCTTCTGGGTGTGGGACAAAAGTCACCCGCACTTTTGGTCCCGGTCCTGGGGCTACTGCTATGGCTAGGGTTCTGGTTTGTCGACCGACAGTGGTACCACCGGCTGCTGGTCGGATCCGTGCAAGAAGGAATGAGCCTCGAAAAGAAACTTCGAGACCTAGGCGTGGATGTATCGCTAACAAAGACAATCGGCGACGCCAGCCCCTGGAACACATGGTTGGGCCAGCTGCATTCAGCCCACAAGCTGAATTTCTTCTACGTGCTCGGCGGATTGCCTCTAGTCCTTAGTTTTTTTGTTCTCTTGTTCCAGCCATAGCGCATAGCCTCATCTGGCGATCCCACCTGACAGTCTCCTTAACCGCTGATAACATAGGTTATACAGGAGGTTGATATGACGATCACCAGCCCCGAGAACGCTATTGCCAATGCCCGGCGTGCCCGTGCGCGCCGCGAGCTGGGCGGCCTGGACTACATCAGGAATGTCCGCGCGGCCGTGGAGACGACGGACCAGCGCGTGGTCGCGCGTGCCCTGGGCGTCAGTCAGCCGGCCATTAGCCGGCTGCTTTCGCAGGCCGAGGCCAGGGGGGTGAAGCCTGTTCCCGAGGGTTTCAGCGGTGCCAGCCCCTACGAGATCGCAGAGCGCTACGCGGCCGGAGATATCGACCGTGACGCCATGATCCGCGAGTTGTCAGCTTGGCCTTATCCGAAGAACGAAGGCGCGGCCGCAGCGGCGGCCGAATGGGAGTCCACGCCCTATATGGACACCCCGGGATCGTTCGCGGAAGTCGGCCGGGCCTTTGATGAAGGACTCATCGACGGCGACGCCTACGACCAGATTCTGGATGCCTCCGACGAGGCTCCCGAAGTCTGATGACTACGCTGTAAAGCGTGACTACCGAAGACCAGGCAGCAGCGCACCGCGCCACCTTGGAGCGCCTGGGCGTAGACGGGGGACCGCTGACCGCCCAGAGCAAGACCGCGACCGCTCAGAACCCTGAGTGGTTCAACGTCCGCCGAGGCGAGCCACGCCAGGACCGCAGGCGGTTGCACAATGAGATCCTTGCACGCTTCATTGAGTCGCGCTCCGAGGTCCGCCGCGATAAGAAGGCGATTGTCCTTGCGGGCCCTCCCGGTGCCGGCAAGTCCACCGCGCAGGCGGCCCTCATCCAGGCAACCCGGACGCAGCCGGAGCACTGGCTGCCGATCAACGCAGACGACTTCAAGGACGAGCTGCTGCAGCAGGCCCGCCAGGATGGAAGCTACGACAGTTACCTGGTGCCGGACGAAGTGCGCGCACTGGAAGCAGCGGGGGAGAAGTTCTACCCGCGCGAGCTGGCAGCCCTGGTCCACACGGAGTCATCCATCCTCGCCAAGAAGGCACGCAACGAGGCGCTGGAGTCAGGGATGAATGTCATCATCGACGGCACCCTGGGCAACGAGAAGCAGGCCAGGATTCTGCTGGACCGCCTGCAGGCAGCCGGCTACGACGTCCTGGTTGCCGACGTCGAGACAACGCAGGACGTCAGTGAGGCGCGCACCATGGGCCGCTGGGAACGCGGCTACCTCGACGCCGAAAACGGAACGGCCGCCGGCCTCGACGCCGAGCTGGGCGGGCGCTGGGTTCCACAGTCATTCCCCGCATCACTGTTCAACGAACCGAGCGACACAGAATCCGTTTGCGCCGCTAACGCAGCGGCAATCGCCGCCGACTACGGGTGCGTCAGTGAGTACCAGGTCTACCGAGTTGCGGACAGGGATGCCAGCCCCAAGCTGGAGACAACGCAGGGCCGCGCCAAGGCCGGCGGACCCCTCGTTGACAGCGACACCCTGGCGGCCGTTCGTGCCGCCTCGACAACACGAGCTACGCGCCACAACAGCCGGCCTCAGAGTGGCAAAGACTTCGGACGGTAACAACGTGGAAGGCACATTCTCCGAACGTATCGAAGCCGAGATCCGCAGGGGAGAAATCGACTCGCCGGCAGCGGAAGAAGCTGCCCAGCTCGAAGGCTGGATCAGGGACGGCGTACCGGCGCCGGACGCCACAGCCCGCCGCTTCAAGGACAACAGTTGAGCCCGAAAACAACAGACGCCAATCTGCAGCGCCACGTCGAGCGCCTGATCGATGCCTGGTTTTCCCAGCCTGGCCTCAAAGCCAAGATGGACGACGGTGACGACGTAAACGCATTTCTCAACTGCGTTGGCTTCGCCAATGCTGCTGCCGAGTGCATGCGAACCTACCTGAACACCAACCCCAACGATCGAATAGCGCGAGGTATCCTGGCTCGCTCGATCTTTGAACTCGGCGTCACGTGCGTGTGGCTTTCCCTCACTGGCCTGGAAGGGTTCGAGGCGTTGCGATGGGACCAGCAGCGACAAAAGAAGAACCTGGCGAACGAGATGAATGGAGCCGACACCAACGAGGAGTTGAGCGCGACTATCGCGAGAGTTACGTCGCAGGAGCCGCATCCAAAGAACTCCAGGGCAGAACAGGCTCGGCGATTCGATCTGATGGTCAAGTCATTGGACACGGGTGCAACGCCGCTATACGCCATTTACAGGATGTACAGCGAGTACACTCACGCCTCGTTGGGAGTCTCCAACAGTTACATCGACGAAGACGGCGACGGCGAAGTTGGAGTCTACTTCCCGGCGCGACACCAAGCTTTGAATGATCACTTGGGGACAGCCGTCGCACCCTTCGTGTGGGCCATAAACGCCGTCAATAAGATGCTCATCGACGAACCGTTCAGCGCCAGTCTGGATACCATGAAGAAGCTTCTGGAGACAGGAATCGACTTCACCCTAAAAGTCCCGGAAACACCCTAGCTTTACGTAATATCCGTTATCGGTAGTTAACTATCACTTGTGGAAGTGGCTTCGGAAGGGGCTTCTTCTGTGACCCAAGTCCGCAGTTCCCCCCATCCCGATAAAGGTCGAAATGCTGCGCAGGGTGAGCCGTCAAGGGTCGGCCGAAGGCTCATCACGAAGTGACGCGTGGCGCCCTTGACGGTGCACCAGGAGCAGCAACAATAAGAGGGCCGGGAGGGGGGAGTTCC
>NZ_JBHZPI010000049.1:0-5344 GCF_042788025.1 Paenarthrobacter sp. YIM B13468
GCCGGGCCGTTGCGCACCCCCGTGTGTGGTGGTCTGGTTTTCAGCTGGTTTCGAATTTTGTGCAGCCGCGTTCTTGCCGTTATTTCCGGTGGGTGTGGTTGTGTCTGTTTGATTTTTTGTTTTCAACGGAGAGTTTGATCCTGGCTCAGGATGAACGCTGGCGGCGTGCTTAACACATGCAAGTCGAACGATGATCTCCAGCTTGCTGGGGGGATTAGTGGCGAACGGGTGAGTAACACGTGAGTAACCTGCCCTTGACTCTGGGATAAGCCTGGGAAACTGGGTCTAATACCGGATATGACCATCTGGCGCATGTCATGGTGGTGGAAAGCTTTTGTGGTTTTGGATGGACTCGCGGCCTATCAGCTTGTTGGTGGGGTAATGGCCTACCAAGGCGACGACGGGTAGCCGGCCTGAGAGGGTGACCGGCCACACTGGGACTGAGACACGGCCCAGACTCCTACGGGAGGCAGCAGTGGGGAATATTGCACAATGGGCGAAAGCCTGATGCAGCGACGCCGCGTGAGGGATGACGGCCTTCGGGTTGTAAACCTCTTTCAGTAGGGAAGAAGCGAAAGTGACGGTACCTGCAGAAGAAGCGCCGGCTAACTACGTGCCAGCAGCCGCGGTAATACGTAGGGCGCAAGCGTTATCCGGAATTATTGGGCGTAAAGAGCTCGTAGGCGGTTTGTCGCGTCTGCTGTGAAAGACCGGGGCTCAACTCCGGTTCTGCAGTGGGTACGGGCAGACTAGAGTGCAGTAGGGGAGACTGGAATTCCTGGTGTAGCGGTGAAATGCGCAGATATCAGGAGGAACACCGATGGCGAAGGCAGGTCTCTGGGCTGTAACTGACGCTGAGGAGCGAAAGCATGGGGAGCGAACAGGATTAGATACCCTGGTAGTCCATGCCGTAAACGTTGGGCACTAGGTGTGGGGGACATTCCACGTTTTCCGCGCCGTAGCTAACGCATTAAGTGCCCCGCCTGGGGAGTACGGCCGCAAGGCTAAAACTCAAAGGAATTGACGGGGGCCCGCACAAGCGGCGGAGCATGCGGATTAATTCGATGCAACGCGAAGAACCTTACCAAGGCTTGACATGAACCGGAAAGACCTGGAAACAGGTGCCCCGCTTGCGGTCGGTTTACAGGTGGTGCATGGTTGTCGTCAGCTCGTGTCGTGAGATGTTGGGTTAAGTCCCGCAACGAGCGCAACCCTCGTTCTATGTTGCCAGCGGTTCGGCCGGGGACTCATAGGAGACTGCCGGGGTCAACTCGGAGGAAGGTGGGGACGACGTCAAATCATCATGCCCCTTATGTCTTGGGCTTCACGCATGCTACAATGGCCGGTACAAAGGGTTGCGATACTGTGAGGTGGAGCTAATCCCAAAAAGCCGGTCTCAGTTCGGATTGGGGTCTGCAACTCGACCCCATGAAGTCGGAGTCGCTAGTAATCGCAGATCAGCAACGCTGCGGTGAATACGTTCCCGGGCCTTGTACACACCGCCCGTCAAGTCACGAAAGTTGGTAACACCCGAAGCCGGTGGCCTAACCCTTGTGGGGGGAGCCGTCGAAGGTGGGACCGGCGATTGGGACTAAGTCGTAACAAGGTAGCCGTACCGGAAGGTGCGGCTGGATCACCTCCTTTCTAAGGAGCTGCTAACAACTTGCTGTTGCCCTGCATGGGGTGGTGGTGGTTGTCAGTGTTGCCCATTGCGCAGGCGTTTGTTCTG
This sequence comes from Paenarthrobacter sp. YIM B13468, assembly GCF_042788025.1. Taxonomy (NCBI): domain Bacteria; kingdom Bacillati; phylum Actinomycetota; class Actinomycetes; order Micrococcales; family Micrococcaceae; genus Paenarthrobacter; species Paenarthrobacter sp. YIM B13468. The sequence continues at coordinate 1,730 of NZ_JBHZPI010000049.1, forward strand.
CGGTGGGTGCTCATGGGTGGAATATCAACAAATCAAAGTTTTTTTGGCATGGCCTTGCTGGTTGTGTCCTGGTGTTAGTACGGTGCTGCTGCTTCCCCTGTGGGGGTGTGGTGGTGTTGGGAACGTGCCGGGGCGTGGTTGTGGGGGTTGTGTTTGGCGCACTGTTGGGTCCTGAGGCAACAGGACCTTTTTGCAGCAATGCAGGGGGGGNTGGTGGTGGGGGTGGTTGACGGGGTTGTTGTTTGAGAACTACATAGTGGACGCGAGCATCTAGAACACACACACGTTGTGCCGGCCTTCGGGTTGGTGGGTGTGTGTTCTTACAGCAATTTCTTATGAATGAACCTGGCCCTTGTGGTCATGGTTCTCTCGAATAGATGATGCATGACTGAACGTAAGTTTGGTTTGTGTGTGGTCAAGTTTTTAAGGGCACACGGTGGATGCCTTGGCATTAGGAGCCGAAGAAGGACGTAGGAATCTGCGATAAGCCTGGGGGAGTTGATAACCGAGCGTTGATCCCAGGATGTCCGAATGGGGAAACCCCGCACAACGCCGCAGGGTGATTGTGTGACCCGCATCTGAACACATAGGGTGCGTGGGGGGAACGCGGGGAAGTGAAACATCTCAGTACCCGCAGGAAGAGAAAACAAGAGTGATTCCGTTAGTAGTGGCGAGCGAACGCGGATCAGGCTAAACCGTTTCATGTGTGATAGCCGGCGGGCGTTGCATGGGCGGGGTTGTGGGACTTTCCGTACTGGTTCTGCCGGACTGGTGGGGTGAGGTGCAGGCATAGGTGAACGGTCTTGAAAGGCCGGCCAGAGAGGGTGTGAGCCCCGTAACCGTAATGTTGTGTGCCGCCTGGAGAGGATCCCAAGTAGCACGGGGCCCGAGAAATCCCGTGCGAATCTGTCAGGACCACCTGATAAGCCTAAATACTTCCTAATGACCGATAGCGGACCAGTACCGTGAGGGAAAGGTGAAAAGTACCCCGGGAGGGGAGTGAAACAGTACCTGAAACCGTGTGCTTACAATCCGTCGGAGCCAGTCTGATTCTGGTGACGGCGTGCCTTTTGAAGAATGAGCCTGCGAGTTAGTGTTACGTCGCGAGGTTAACCCGTGTGGGGTAGCCGTAGCGAAAGCGAGTCTGAACAGGGCGAGTGTAGTGGCGTGATCTAGACCCGAAGCGGAGTGATCTACCCATGGCCAGGTTGAAGCGACGGTAAGACGTCGTGGAGGACCGAACCCACTTCAGTTGAAAATGGAGGGGATGAGCTGTGGGTAGGGGTGAAAGGCCAATCAAACTCCGTGATAGCTGGTTCTCCCCGAAATGCATTTAGGTGCAGCGTTGCGTGTTTCTTGCCGGAGGTAGAGCTACTGGATGGCCGATGGGCCCTACAAGGTTACTGACGTCAGCCAAACTCCGAATGCCGGTAAGTGAGAGCGCAGCAGTGAGACTGTGGGGGATAAGCTTCATAGTCGAGAGGGAAACAGCCCAGACCACCAACTAAGGCCCCTAAGCGTGTGCTAAGTGGGAAAGGATGTGGAGTTGCGAAGACAACCAGGAGGTTGGCTTAGAAGCAGCCATCCTTGAAAGAGTGCGTAATAGCTCACTGGTCAAGTGATTCCGCGCCGACAATGTAGCGGGGCTCAAGTACACCGCCGAAGTTGTGGATTTCACACGGTACCCTAGCCTTCGTGGTTCAGGGGTGTGGAGTGGTAGGGGAGCGTCGTGTGGGCAGTGAAGTCGCGGTGGAAACCAGCGGTGGAGCCTACACGAGTGAGAATGCAGGCATGAGTAGCGAAAGACGGGTGAGAAACCCGTCCGCCGAATGATCAAGGGTTCCAGGGTCAAGCTAATCTGCCCTGGGTAAGTCGGGACCTAAGGCGAGGCCGACAGGCGTAGTCGATGGACAACGGGTTGATATTCCCGTACCGGCGAAAAACCGCCCATGCCAAGCGGGGGATACTAACCGCCCGGAGCCTGCCCGCCCACCCTTGTGGTGTGTGGGTTTTGGCCGAGCGCGGGACCTGATCCCGGGAGGTAAGCGTATTAACAGGTGTGACGCAGGAAGGTAGCCGGGCCGGGCGATGGTTGCCCCGGTCCAAGGATGTAGGGTCAGGGATAGGCAAATCCGTTCCTGTGTGCTTCGAGCACGATCCTGAGATCTGATGGGACTCCCGTTTGGGGGGATCCGGTGATCCTATGCTGCCAAGAAAAGCATCGACGCGAGGTTTTAGCCGCCCGTACCCCAAACCGACACAGGTGATCAGGTAGAGAATACCAAGGCGATCGAGAGAATTATGGTTAAGGAACTCGGCAAAATGCCCCCGTAACTTCGGGAGAAGGGGGGCCTGCCCCGTGATGGAGACGTGCTCTCCGTGAGCGGGTGTGGGCCGCAGAGACCAGGGGGAAGCGACTGTTTACTAAAAACACAGGTCCGTGCGAAGTCGCAAGACGATGTATACGGACTGACTCCTGCCCGGTGCTGGAAGGTTAAGAGGACCGGTTAGCCCCTTTGCGGGCGAAGCTGAGAATTTAAGCCCCAGTAAACGGCGGTGGTAACTATAACCATCCTAAGGTAGCGAAATTCCTTGTCGGGTAAGTTCCGACCTGCACGAATGGAGTAACGACTTCCCCGCTGTCTCAACCATAAACTCGGCGAAATTGCAGTACGAGTAAAGATGCTCGTTACGCGCAGCAGGACGGAAAGACCCCGAGACCTTTACTATAGTTTGGTATTGGTGTTCGGAGTGGCTTGTGTAGGATAGGTGGGAGACGTTGAAACCCGGACGCCAGTTCGGGTGGAGTCATCGTTGAAATACCACTCTGGTCACTTTGGACATCTAACTTCGGCCCGTGATCCGGGTCAGGGACAGTGCCTGATGGGTAGTTTAACTGGGGCGGTTGCCTCCTAAAAAGTAACGGAGGCGCCCAAAGGTTCCCTCAGCCTGGTTGGCAATCAGGTGTCGAGTGTAAGTGCACAAGGGAGCTTGACTGTGAGAGAGACATCTCAAGCAGGGACGAAAGTCGGGACTAGTGATCCGGCGGTACATTGTGGAATGGCCGTCGCTCAACGGATAAAAGGTACCTCGGGGATAACAGGCTGATCTTGCCCAAGAGTCCATATCGACGGCATGGTTTGGCACCTCGATGTCGGCTCGTCGCATCCTGGGGCTGGAGTAGGTCCCAAGGGTTGGGCTGTTCGCCCATTAAAGCGGTACGCGAGCTGGGTTTAGAACGTCGTGAGACAGTTCGGTCCCTATCCGCTGCGCGCGCAGGAAATTTGAGAAGGGCTGTCCTTAGTACGAGAGGACCGGGACGGACGAACCTCTGGTGTGTCAGTTGTACTGCCAAGTGCACCGCTGATTAGCTACGTTCGGATGGGATAACCGCTGAAAGCATCTAAGCGGGAAGCTCGCTTCAAGATGAGATTTCCATACACAATTTGTGTGAGAGGCCCCCAGCCAGACCACTGGGTTGATAGGCCGGATGTGGAAGCGAGGACCAAAGACTCGTGAAGCTGACCGGTACTAATAGGCCAACAACTTACACCACACACAACACTGCACGCGTCCACTATGTGGTTCCCGAACAACAACCGTTCCAGGAACCAA
>NZ_JBHZPI010000005.1:0-255349 GCF_042788025.1 Paenarthrobacter sp. YIM B13468
GCGGAGACGTGTGTGGGGACCTCGACGGCGAACTCCTCCCCGGCCTTCGGACCGGAACCAATGATCCGGGTCGCCTTCGCTGAGGAGCCGACGGCGGCTACCTTACGCACCGAGCCGAAGGTCTGGACCAGGGCCGTCAGGTAGTACGGGCCCATGTCGAACAACGGGCCGGCGCCGTGCTGGAACAAGAACGCAGGGTTCGGGTGCCAGGACTCCGGGCCCGGCGTCTGGAACGTGGTCATCCCGGTCAACGGGGTGCCAATGTCCCCGCGCTCGATGATCCTCCGAGCGGTTTGCAGGCCCGCACCGAGGAAGGTGTCCGGCGCCGTGCCAAGCCGCATCCCCGCAGCGTCGGCTGCCTTCAACAGGCCCAGTCCAGACTCGCGGTCCAGGGAGAACGGCTTCTCCGTCCAGACGTGTTTGCCCGCGTTGACCGCCGCGGTGGCGACCTCGACGTGGGCTGCCGGGATGGTCAGGTTCACGATGATTTCGACGTCGGGATGGTACAGCGCCTTTTCCGGGCCGCCCCACCCGGGGACGCCGTACTCCTTGGCGCGTGCCTCGGCGGCGTCCTCGAAGAGGTCGGCGATGACCAGAACCTTCAGGTCCGGAAAAACCGTGAGGTTGTCCAGGTACGCCTTGCTGATGTTGCCTGCGCCGATGACGCCGACGCCCACCGGCCCCCGAAGGGAAGACGAGGTGGACGGACTGGATGCTGCGGGGATGCTCACGCGTTGGCTCCTTCGGTAGCGCCCGTACCGGCGCTGGCCGCGTTGCTGTTCAGGAAGGCCAGGCTCTGCGCGATGCCGTCGAAGATGTCGCCGGAGTAGTCATCGAATTCCACCACGCCAACTTCGAGGGATTGTGCCGCGGCGATCACCTCCAGGACCGGGACGTTGCCCTGCCCTGCTGCTTTTTGTGCCTTGTTGTCCTTGTTTATGGGACCGTCTTTGATGTGGATGAACTTCACCCTGTCGCCGAGCTTTGTGAGGATATCCACGGGGTCGTGGCCGCCCACGGCCACCCAGTAGGTATCCACCTCCAGGATTACCGCGGGATCGAGGTGCTCGGCGAGGTATTCCAGCGCCGTTCGCCCGTCAACAATGGACTCGAGTTCCCACTCATGGTTGTGATAACCCACGCGAATGCCATACTCGGCGCCCTTCTTCGCAGCGGCGTTGAGCTTGGCCGCAGTGGCCTGGATGGTTTCGGCGTTCTGCCATTGGTCCGCTGGCTGGTAAGGGTCAATGACGGTGCTGATGCCCAGTTCCTTCGCCGCGGTAAAAATTTCATCCTGGTCCTGGGACAGCAGCGGCGCATGGCCGGAGGGCGCCGTTAGGCCGTTGTCCTTCAGCGCGGCGCCGAGCTCCTTGGCCGTAGCGACGAAGTTGTAGGGCTCAACGTGGGTGAAGCCGATCTCCGCAACCTTCCTGAGAGTTGCGGGGAGGTCTTCGGAGATAGCATCCCGGAGGGTGTAGAGCTGAATTGAATAGGACATTGTTCTTCCTTTTGCGGGTCGTTCTGAAACATCGGGGTTAGCTGTTGTTCCGGGGAACCCCGGAAGCCTGTTTCGGCTGTTACGGGGCGTTCTTTCAGTCTTTTGATGTGCGGATTGCTGCCCCATCCCTTGACGGCTCCGTGCATAACGCAAGCGACGAGTTGCTTGCCGGGGATGAAGAACAGCACCAGCAACGGCACGACCGAGATGAGCACGCCCGACATGATGAGGGCGATGTCTTTGAAGAATCCGGTGTGCAGGAGTTGCAATGCGACAGCTCCAGCACGACCTGTCGGCCCATGCCGTTGCCGCCTCCCGTGACGACGAAGACCTTGTCGGTAACGTCCATGTTGTTCTCCTTTTGACCAGGTGGGGGTCCAAATACTTCAGGAAGAGGCGCCCGGAGCTTGCGGTTCCATCCACCGGCGGGGATTTCGCGGTGGTGGCCAGGGGCATCCAGACGCCGTCAACATTGTGTCGGCCGAGCACGGTGTCGCGTCAGGTGAAATCCCAAACGCCCGGCTTCGGTTGAATCTGTGCCCAGGAGAACAAGCCGACCGTGGCCATGGTGACTTCGGTTTGCTGCATGTGGCGTATGTCCTCGTGCAGGAGGACATACGCCACATCGGGGTTGTAATCCACGCCGTGGAAGATCACGGCATTCCTAATCCTTACTCAGGTTGGCCACGAGGGCGTCCTCTGTGTGAGTAGTAGGCGCCCGGCTCTGATCGGGCCTGCTGTCGAGTGAGAACTCGCGCAGGGTTGGGATGGTTTTTGATGCGCAGAGTTGAGAGAACCAGTGGGAGCTGAGTTTCGGGGTCCGCTGGAGGGTGTCGTAATCGACGTGAATGATGCCGAATCGCGGTCCGTATCCGGCGGCCCACTCGAAGTTGTCCAGGAGTGACCAGACCAGGTAGCCAACAACGTTGGCCCCGCGGTGGCGGGCGCGGTCAGTTGCCGTGACGTGTTCGATGAGGAAGCGGGTACGGTCAAAATCTAGGACAACGTTGTTGCCATTCAGCGAGGTGACGGTGTCGGGAAAAGCTGCTCCGTTTTCCATCACCATGATCGGCAAACCAGGATGTTGAGCAGAAAGTGCCACGAGGTGGTCTTCGAGGCCTTGGGGTTCAATCCCCCAGTCCATCCCGGTCCGCTCGAGGTCTCCTCGTCGAAGGAACTCAATTCTTTCCGAGCCCGGGAAGGCGGTGCCGCCGTCTTTTTCGGTTTCCGGGTCATAGGCGGGGTTCAGGCGCACATGCATGACTTCGTAATAGTTCACGCCCAGGAGATCGATCGGTTGATGACTGGTTTCCAAATCCCCGGGAAGGACGAAACTCCAGTCCGTGAATTTCCGTGTGTCGGCGAGAAGGTCGGCAGGGTACTGCCCGTTCAGCATGGGCCCGGTGAAGACGCGGTTCGCCACCGCGTCGAACAGGCGCGCAGCTTCTGCGTCTTCCGGGGTTTCAGCGGCTACGCGGAAGATGTTCAGCGCCACAGAGATTCGCGCGTCGATCCGGGTGATGGTTCGCCGGAGCGCTTTGACGGCAAGTCCATGCGAAAGGTTGAGGTGGTGCGCTGCGATGAGCGCATCTTCATGGCTTGTTCCACCGGGTGCAAACGCTCCACTGCCGTATCCGGAGAAGGAGTTGTTCCAAGGCTCGTTGTGGGTCGACCAGATATAGACGCGGTCACCGAGAGCAGCGCCCATGATCTCTGCGTACTTTTCGAAGGCGAAGGCGGTCTCGCGTTCGCGCCAGCCGCCGTACTTGTCTTCCAGCGCTTGTGGAAGGTCCCAGTGGTTGAGCGTTACGACCGGTTGGATTCCGCGCGCCAGCAGACTGTCAACGAGGCGTGAATAGAACTGTAGGCCCTCAGCGTTCACCTCGCCCTCACCGGTCGGCATGACACGGGACCACGAGATCGAAAACCGGTAAGCGGTTAGGTTCAGGGCCTCCATCAACCCGAGATCCTCCTCGACACGGTGGTAGTGGTCGGCGGCGACGTCTCCCGTGGCGCCCCCTTCGGTCTTCCCTGGAGTGTGGCTAAAGGTATCCCAAATGGAGGGGCCCCGTCCCCCTTCGGTTGCGCCGCCCTCAATCTGGTAGGCGGCGGTCGCGGCGCCAAGAATGAACGAGGGCGGTAAATCGATGTGTCCGGTATCGAGGAGACCGTGGTACATGGTCAGTCCTTTCGCGTCGGTGGTGTGACCGCGTTGGTTCCGATGCAGCGGCTGGTTCATGGCAAATCCGCGGTGAGGGTCAGAGACTTCGATTCAGTCAGGTATGCCCTGCTGTCCGTCACGTCCGCAGTTCCGCCGGTAACGTCCAGCAGAGTGCGCAGTGGGCGGTCGTCCGAAGACGCGCCGACTGAAATGGACATTGGGCCTGGCTCAACGATCCACCTGCCTTCAAGCGAGAGGTAGGCCAGGAGCGCCAGCTGCAGGGTGAAGACCAGTGTTGCTTCCTGGCCAGGCTCCAGCGTGATGCGCTGGAAGCCGGCAAGTTGAAGCGCAGGTCGTGAGATTCCGAGTGCTTCGTCCTCGACGTACAGCTGGACCACTTCGGTGCCGGTGCGGTTGCCGCTGTTGGTCACCGTGACCGTCGCCTCGACCTCTCCGTCCGTGGCGACTGATGGCGTGCTGAGGGCCAGTGCTGAGTACGTGAAGGAGGTGTAGGTAAGACCGTGCCCGAACGGAAACAGTGGTGTGGCGGCCTCATCGACATATCCGCCATGGTCGTCGCCTTCGCGGCGGCGGTAGCCGCTGCCGAATCGTTGGCTGGAGTGGATTGGTACCTGACCGCTTGATCGCGGCATGGTATACGGGAGTCGTCCTTGCGGCTCGCTGGCGCCGGTGAGAACGTCCGCGACGGCACGTGTGCCGAATTCGGAGCCAAAGTATCCGAGCACGAGCCCGTTCAGCTTTGGTTCGATGTCGCCCAACGCGAGGGGCCTGCCTGAGAAGAGGACGCCCACCATCGGTGTGTCCAGGGCGTGGAGCGCATCGACGAGTTTGCGCTGTGATTCGGGAAGTCGCAGATCGGAGGTGTCTGCGCCTTCGCCTTCGGTTCGCTCGGCGAAGAACCAGCGGGCCAGTCCGCCGAGTGCCAGGATGATGACGTCCGCGCCGCGTGCCGCGTCAACCGCGGCTGGGATTTTGTCGATGCCGCCGTCAACATCGCAACCTTCGGATACCGCTATCGTCGCGTTCGGCAGTGCGGTCCGCAGGGCCTCGCTGAGCGACACGGCGTCGTACTGGGCTTGTGCGTATTCGTCCTCGCCCATTGCCAGGAGGTCGCCGATCTCGCCTTCAACGTAGGAGTTATCGGGCTGGAATGTACTTTCATCCACTCCGACCATGGAGCTGGCTACTCCGCTGCGCAGAGCGCGGGTCAGGGCGATGAATGCGGGAAACGTATATGGTGCAAATGCGGTACCCACCGCATCGGCGTGAGGACCAATGATGGCTATGCGTTGTGCATTGCCGACGGGCAGGACACCGTCGTTCTTTAACAGCGTGACCGACTCGTGCGCCAGCCGCGACGAGAGCTCGCGGCCCTCCTTGGCAATTGACATCACCGTGACCTGATCGGTGGACACATACGGATTCTCGAACAGGCCGAGCTCGAACTTGTGAGTGAGGACCCGCAAGACCGCCTCATCTACAAGTGCCTCACTGATCTCCCCGTCCTGGATGGCGGAGATAAGGGCTTCCCCGTACCCGAAGGGAGCCGGTAACTCTACGTCAATGCCAGCGCGAAGTCCCAGCACCGCTGCTTCGCGCGCATTGCTCGCGGCCCGGTGGTGGACGACCAGGTTCTCGATTGATCCCCAGTCGGAGACCACTGTCCCCTCGAAGCCCAGTTCGTCCCGCAACAGGTGGCGGAATATCCGCGGGTCAGCCGCAGCGGGCACGCCATCCCAATCGGAGAGGGAATTCATGACCGAATCCAGGCCGGCCAGTGTGATGGCGGCAGCGAACGGACGCGCATAAACCTCCCGGAGCTCTCGCTCGCCTAGGGTCACGGACGCCATGTTTAGCCCTGCGTCACTCATCGCGTAACCAAGGAAATGCTTGCCAGTGGCAATCACCCCATCCTTCAGTGACGCTCCACGCAGGTTGCGGATGAACGAGACTCCAAAAGCGCTCACGAGGTGGGGATCCTCGCCATACGTCTCGTGTACTCGCCCCCACCTTGCATCTCTTGCAACGTCAAGGACCGGCGAAAGCGCGTGGTGGAAACCAACCGAGCGCATCTGCCGGCGTGTCAGGGCGGCCATCTCACCGACCCCTTCTGGATCCCACGTCGCCGCAAGGCCGATCCCTGTGGGGAACGAGGTAAATGACGGTGCGTTGACACCATTCAGTGCCTCGACGTGCATGATGGCGGGAATCCCCAGACGGGTATTCTCTACCAGGTATCGCTGAACCTCATTATTGAGCCGCGCGACCTCGGCAGCAGTCCGCGGGAATCCCCCCATATGGGGTTCCACGTACCCGATCCCATCACCGAGCTTGGTGGCGGCGATTCCGGGGCGAATGCCATCTGCGTCGAACAGCATCGTCGGCACCAGCGAAGATAGTTGTGCGACCTTCTCGGAGATTGTCATTCGTTTGATCAGATCGACGGCCCGTAAGCGCGCTTCCTCCACTTTTTGCTCCTAAAGTTTCTTGCTGTGTGGCTCACCGAGGTGGCCTCTCGCTTGGACGGTGATCAGCCCGAGGCATCTGCTGTCGTGGTGTGGCGGCCGGGCCGGTTGCCAACGTCGGGGAGGAGTCGCTACCGGCCGCCGACGTATCTACTTGGCCCGGACTTCAGCCCTTGACTCCGGAGGAGACGGTGGAGCGGACGAAGTAGCGCTGGGCGAAGAAGAAAATCGACAGGACGGGCAGGATGTACAGCACGGCAGCAGCGGCCTGCACGGTGGGAATGGTGTTTCCGTTAGGGTCCTGATACCACGCGGTGATGGCCACCGCGAGGGTCGTGTGGTCCGTGTCCAACAACAGTGCGGGTCCAATGTAATCGCCCCAGGTCCACGTGAACGACAGGAGGAACGAAGTGATCAGCACCGGGCGGGAGAGGGGAAGGAAGATCTGGACGAAGATTCTCAGCCAGCCGGCACCATCCATAATTGCCGCGTCTTCGAGTTCGCGCGGGAGCGACGAGAAGAACTGGCGGAAGAGGAACACCATATACGGTGATGCGGCCAGCCCCCACAAAATCCAGGGCCAGTAGGTGTTCACCAGCCCGATTTGCGAGAAGAGAACGTACGTTGGCAGCAGCGTCAGAATCTGCGGGATCATCATGGTTGAGAGCAGAACCAGGAACAGGGCCTTTTTCCCGGGGGCCCTTAGCCGGGCGAAACCGAAGCCGACCGTAGCGCTCGATATGGTGATCAGCACCGAATACGTTGTCGCGAGGAATAAAGAGTTGGCCGTGTAGGCCAGAAAGTCCATTTGGGTAACGGCGTCGACAAAGTTGTTCCATTGCGCCTTATCAGGCAGGACCTGGATCGGAAACGAGGCCCATTCAGCGGGTGTCTTCAGCGCCGCAAGTATCAGCCACAGGAATGGGCCGATAAAGAACACCGACAGGAGCAGGATCAAAATGTAGAGGATCGCCGGGGGCCGCTTGTCCTTCCGGACCTTTTCGGCTTTCCGGATATGTTTGGCCTCGGGTGCCAGCCCGGCGGGTGTTTCACGCTCGGTCGTGGTCATCTGGTTGCTCCTTCTTTCTCGGCTTCCGTGTCGACTTCGTAGTACACCCATGACTGGCTCGAGCGCAGGAAGAGCAACGTCAGACCGAGGATGATGAGGAAGAATATCCACAGCATTGCCGATCCGTAGCCGAAACGGTTGCTGAGGAAGAACTCCTTGTACACCTGCACCATGTACAGGTTGTTGCTGTCCGGCACCCCACTGACCTTCGAGATCCCGGCCGAGCTGGTCAGGAGCAGGGGCTGGATGAAGACCTGCAACGCCGCAATTACGCCCGTGATCACCTGGAAGAAGAGGATGGGCGAAATCATCGGTACTGTCACGTGCCGGAAGACAGACCATCGTCCCGCGCCGTCGATGGTGGCCGCTTCCTCGAGCTCGGCCGGAACGCCCTGAAGAGCGGCGAGCATGATGATCATGCCTGCGCCCAGACCCCAGAGCATCAGGATCACCAGAGCGTAGAAGGCGGTAGGGTCCAGAAGCCACGCGATCGGCTGGATGCCGACGACCCCCAGGATGGCGTTGAGGATTCCTGAATCCCTGTTGAAGACAAGCTTCCACATGATTGCCATGGCTACAACCGGGACGACTGAGGGCAGGAAGAACAGCGTCCTCCACAGTCCCAATGCCCTCAGCCGCCGGTTGATGATCATCGCCAGGCCAAGAGATCCGCCGATGGTCAGCGGGACAACGATGGCAGTGAAAAGCAACGTCCTCAGCAGCGCCATCCACGCCTCGCCGTCAGTAAACAGTTCGACGTAGTTATCCAGGCCAACCCACTTGAAGCGGGGAGAGCTGCCGTCGAAGTTGGTGAGGCTCACAAGCAACCCGAACACCATGGGCAACGCCGTCAGCAGCACGAAACCTATTACCCAGGGCCCGACGAATGCGTAGAACGCTTTCTTGGGGTAGCGGGACCACTTGCGTGCCATAACTAGTTAACCAATCTGCTTCTTGCCCTGCGCGAGGGCTTTGTTCAATTCATCCGTGAGCGCCGCGCATGCCTGATCAACGCTCATTTCACCCTTGATGGCTTTCTCGAGGTACGTCTTGAACGTGCTCTGCATCAGGTCCACGGAGATGTAGGGCGAATCGGGCAGGGGCTTCGCATACTGCAGTTCGTTCTGCGCGACCTGGTACGCCTGCTTCTGGAATGGAAGATCCTGCGGCAACTTATCGCTCAGCGACTTCAGCCCCGGAAGGCCCCAACCACTCGCGGCACGCTCCTTGGCCGGCGTGCCGGCCATGTAATACTCCATGAGCTTGAAAGCTGCATCCTTGTTCTTCGCCTTCTCCGGGATCCACCAACCCTGCCCGGAGAACGTCGGCGCGACGCGCGTGTCCCCCATTACAGGTGAAGGAGCCATCCGGACAGTCTGCAGCGCATCGGGGGCGGCGAAGTTGCCGCCATACCAATAGCCATCCTGACTGATCGCCATGCGCTGTGCGGCGAAGGTCGAGTAGTCAGAGCCGTCCGGAAGCGGGTTCAGGGACGTCGGGCCCACCCCTGATTTCCCGAAATCGACGTACCACTGGAAGGCGCGCTTGGCGGCAGCCGAGGTAAAGTCGATTTTGGTCAGGTCCTCGTTGTACAGCTGCCCACCTTGCTGCATTACCATCGCCGACATGGGCTGGGAGAGGGACCAGTCCCATTCGACGCCCAGTCCGAAGGTCCTCGTTGTTGTGCCCTCGGTGACAGTGAGCTTTTTGGCGATGTCCAGGAGGTTGTCGTAGCTGGTTGCCTCGGTGTCACTCAGGTAGGGGACGCCGGCTTTGTCGAAAAGGGCGGTGTTGTACCAGAGTGTCGAGTCCTGGCTCCAGTCTTTGACGATGCCGTAGAGGGGACCTTCGCCGCTCTTGGTGCCGTTCCAGCGGAAGCTGTTGTTGACGGGCTGAAGGTCGTCTTCCTTAAGCACCTCACTCTTCTTCAGGTATGGGGTGAGGTCCGTAGCCAATCCCCGCGCGTTGAAGTTGGCGCTGCCGACGGCGGCGCCGACAGTAATGTCGGGCGGGTTGCCCGAAGCAAGCATGGTGTTCAGTCGGGTCGCATCGAACAGAACCTGGTTGATCTTGATGCCAGGGTTGTTCTTCTCGAACTCGGCAACCTGTTCCGCGCTGAGATCCTTGGCTCCGACCATGACGGTCAAAGTGGTCTCCCCCGACTGGCTGCTGGCGCCACCGCCGCCGGCGGTGCACCCGGCAAGTAGGGCTGTTGCTGCAATGAACGAGCCTGCGACAAAGGTACGCCGCTTGAATGTTGCTGCTGGTTTGGGCATGTCTACCTCCTTGTGACATGGGGCGCCCGGAACCGGGTCGCCTTGGTGATCGTGATCATCATTACACGAAAACGGAACAGTTGCTACAATTTTGTTTAAGAAGTTTCAAAGGACCGGTGTTGTCCAAGGCGCCGGCGATAGTTAGTAAGGTCACTAGCATGAGTGAACAGAAGAGTCCCGGTGCCAGGGGCCCGTATGCGAAGTCGGCGCAGCGATCGAGTGACATCCTCGATGCCGCCGCCACTGTGTTCGCCACGAACGGCTACCATGGCGGTTCATTGCGGGACATCGCACGTGCCCTCAACCTGAGCCTTACCAGCATCGTCCACCATTTTGGGTCCAAGTACGAGCTTCTCGAGGCCGTGCTCGAGCGGGCCGACAGGACCACTTCTGGGAACGAGGAGTTCGACTTCGATGCCGTTTGCGCGGAGCGGGGGGTCGCGTCCGCCACATTGGAGCGGGTGGAGTCAAGCATCGAGCGGCCTGAACTGCTGCGCCTCTTCGCTATTCTGGCAGCGGAATCCTCCACCCCCACGCACCCTGCGCATGATTGGTTTGTCGCCCGTTACCGGCGCAAAACGGAAGAGCTTTCGGCCGCCTTCGCCTACGACCAGGCCGCAGGCAGAATCAACCCGGCCCGGGACCCACACACCCTCAGCCGCCTGCTCATTGGCACGTGGGACGGCATACAGCTGCAATGGCTCATCGACCCGACCGCCGACATGACCAGATCCATGAGGGCGTTCTTTGAATGGGCCCTTCCGGAATCGGTGAAGGATCTCCCCGGCGTTCCGGACCGACCTGCCGCCCGGTAACCTGCCCGATCCTTCTTTACCCCGCTCCAGTGCCGGGTGGTTAGTGCGGCCTTAGCGGAACCATAACTCCGAAAAATGTAACAGTCGTTCCAATTTCGTCGTAAGGTGGGCGATGTCGCTTGTGCTGTCGCGACGACATCGTGACCCCTCAACGAGGAGATCCTTCCATGAGCGGGCCGGAACCGGGCAGCGTGCGTGTGGATCGCCCGCACGGCTCGCAGGGGTAGTGGTGAGTTCGCTGCGGGACGGGTAGTGAAGTCCATTTCCACGATCACTACGGCAAAGACACTGCCGGACGTGCCCTCGCCTTCTCACTAAAAGCGCACTAACTCGCTCCGATCTCGGGGTTCGGCGCGTCTTCGCCGAAACGAAGAATCAAACCGCCCATCCAGGAGAGGATCCACATGACCCACTTAAATCTGGCAACAACACCTGACGGAATCCAGTACCGCGACCTGAACGGGAACGGGATCATGGACCCCTTTGAGGACCCGCGGAGAACACCCGAAGAGCGCACCGAAGACCTTCTCAACCGGCTCTCGTTAGACGAAAAAATCGGCCTCTTGTTTCAGACCGTCATCGAATCAGAACCAGGCGGCTCCTTGCTGGAGACAGCCGGGCACATCAGCAAATCACCAACCTCGGTAGTGGTTCTGGCGAAGAAGATGACCCACTTCAATGTCCACGGACTCGACGACGCACGCGAAGCCGCCCGGTGGAACAACGCCCTGCAAAAACTCGCAGCTCAAACGCCTCACGGAATTCCCGTCACAATCTCCACGGACCCTCGCCACGCATTCGCCGAAAACGTCGGCGTCGGATTTTCCGCAGGCCCGTTTTCGCAATGGCCGGAAGGGCTGGGCCTGGCCGCGATCGATGAACCTGAAACCACCCGCCAGTTCGCCGAGATCGCCCGCGCCGAATACACTGCGGTCGGAATCCGTGCTGCGCTTCACCCGCAAATCGACTTAGCCACCGAGCCCCGATGGGGGCGCCAACTGCAAACTTTCGGTTCCCGCCTCGATCGGGTCATAGTCCATACGGCCGCCTACCTGGATGGCTTCCAAGGCGCCACGCTCGGTCCCGGCAGCGTGTCCTGCACGACTAAACACTTCCCGGGCGGGGGACCGCAAAAGGACGGCGAGGACGCCCACTTCCCCTACGGCCGCGAACAGGTGTACCCGGGCGGCCGATTCGAAGACCATCTGGCACCTTTTAGGACTGCCATCGAGCATGACACCGCGGCAATCATGCCGTACTACGGGATGCCGGTGGGTCTTGAAATAAACGGGCAACCGGCGGAAGAAGTAGGTTTCGGCTACAACCGCCAGATACTTCAGGAACTCCTGCGCGAGGACCTCGGCTTTGAAGGTGTCATTGTGACGGACTGGGAACTCGTCAACGACAACGTTATTGGCGACCAGGTCCTACCCGCCCGGGCCTGGGGAGTAGAACACCTCGACGCCCGGGGCCGCATGTTGAAAATCCTTGAAGCAGGAGCGGACCAGTTCGGCGGCGAAGAATGCGTCGAAATTCTCCGCAGCCTGGTCGATGAAGGTCTCGTAGCGGAATCCCGGATCGACGCTTCGGCTCGACGACTGCTGCTGGTGAAGTTCCGGCTCGGGCTTTTCGACAACCCCTTCGTCGACGAAGATACAGCGGCCCGCGTCGTTGGCAGCCCGCAACACCGTGCCGCGGGCGAGCTGGCGCAATCACGCTCCGTTTGTGTCCTCGAGAACAAGCTCCACGGAACTGAACCGACCCTTCCCGTTGCACCGGGCCAACGTCTCTACATAGAGGGAATCGATCCCGCCATAGCCGGCACGCTCGGAACTATCGTCCCCACGCCGGAGGAAGCAGATCTAGCAATTATCAGAATCACTGCACCATTCGACGCCAGAGACGACCTTTTCCTCGAATCATTTTTTCACCAGGGAGGGCTCGAATTCCGGCCCGGCCTCATCTACCGATTGAACGCGATATCCTCCCGCATACCCCTGATCGTGGATGTCGCCCTTGACCGTGGCGCCATCCTTACCCCGATCTCAACGATCACATCCGCGCTCACGGCCAGTTTTGGAGTATCCGATTCTGCATTATCGCGGGTCCTCAGTGGCGAAATCACACCAGTCGGACGGCTGCCAATCGCACTGCCAATGGCAATGAACGACGTCCGGACCGTCGCTCCGGACACTGGCCTCGCAGCCGATAAATGTCTTTACCCGGCCGGACACAAAGCACCTCTGTAAACAGCTCCCTCGGGGCCACCCACCCGTTCACCCCGACGCCCCACCAGTCCAAGGGCTCTTGACCCCGGCTCCCCTGCAAACCGCTGGATGCTGCATCAAGCTTGGCCCACGTCCGCCGTAGCGCCCCTCGCTTCGCCTCGCACCGCCGCACTCGATGCGGTGAAAGGAACACATGGAAATCACGACCGGAGAGCTGGAACAGCCCGGCATGCTGGAGGTACAGGTCAAGGACGCCTCTGAGGTGGATAACGCTCTGGAAGAGGCGATATCCGTCGTGCAGAAGGCCGCACGCAAGCACCGGATAGGGATCCTCGTGACACGGATCGAGACGGGCAGATATATCGTGCGTGCTCATCCCGCTGTCCCCTTCGGGTTGATCCGCCAGCGACACGACGACGCCAGCAGATAGACCCCAAGGCAATCGGCATACCCGGAAAGCACGTCCGGAACACGGCTGCGCCGACCCCGACGACACAGACAATGGCGGGTTCACAGGTTCCGCGCTGAACCTCGGGAGGCAGATCAGGGGCCTCTTCCTCCGGATCGGGCCCCCTGACCCCCGCGCCTTGCGCAAGAACCCCACGCATGTCTTCAGCGCTTCAAATCAACGTGCGCAGGCAAGCAAACAAAAGAAATTGTTGCACCCGTCACAATTTCGGGTTACCTTTTCACCACCGAAGCAGAACTCGGTGCCGCCGCCTTACCGGGCCGCGGCGGAATAGCACGGCTGCCCCCACCCGGGGTCAGAAACCATCCCAGCGCACCGGAAGCTGGCTCGTATTTCGAGCAGTCACCTTGCGGCCGAACGCGCTGTTGGCAGTCACTTACTCGAAGGAATTCGCCCCAATGAAGACGCGAAAAACTCTAGCCATGCTCGCCACGGTCAGTCTTGGCCTGACGATGTCGGCATTCGCCAGCCAGGCTGCAACCGCCACGACGACGCCAAGCCCAACCTCAGACGCGCTTCCCGCAGTGGGGGCCGAGGGTGGCATAGGCTCGCTCCGGGAGGAGGCCGTGAAGGCTGGCCTCATCATCGGATCCGGTTCAATCAAGGGCATGACATCAACGGCCGATGGCCGGCCCTCGAACTACCTGGCAGAACCTCAGTTCGCGGAGGTGCTGGCCGAGCAGTTCAACAGCCTGTCCCCCGAGAACGACCTGAAGTGGCAATTCGTTGAGCCGCAAGAGGGCATCTTCGACTTCGAGGGCCTGGACCGACTGGCAGCCTTCGGTAAAGCGAACGACATGCAGGTCAAGGGCCACGGCCTGATCTCGGGTTGCTGCAACCCCGATTACCTTGTATCTAAGGTCAATGACCCTGTCGCGTTCCGCGCCGCCATGGTCAATCACTTCAATACGATCATGAAGCGCTACAAGAACAAGATGGACCGCTGGGACGTCGTAACCGAGGCGCTGGAGACGATGGGTGGGGGCCTTCAGCACAACGACTTCTACAACGCCCTCGGCCCAGGCTACATCGCAGACGCGTTCCGGATCGCCCATGATGCGGACCCGAAGGCCAAGCTGTTCCTGAACGAAAACCTTGTGGAATCACTCCCAGGGAAGCGGCAGGAACTGTACGACCTCGTTTCCGGTCTCGTTGCCGACGGGGTGCCGATCAACGGCGTGGCCTTGCAGATGCACGAAACACTCCAGGGGCCTCCGCCCGGAGCCATCACCGAGATGACCAACTTCTTCCACGGGCTGGGACTCGAAGTCTCCATCGCGGAACTGGACGTGCACACATACGACCCCGTCTCCCAAGCAAAGATCTACGGCAACATCGTCACTGAGGCGCTCAACGCCGGCATCAAGGAAATCAGCGTCTGGGGCTTCACGGACAAGCACCTCTACACATGGCTCCCGGGAGCGAAACCGTGCCTGTTCGACGAGAACTACAACCCCAAGCCGGCGTACTTCGCCGTTCGTGATGCCCTGCGGAACTACGTCGAGAAGACGGAACCACTCAAGTACCCGCTCGGCAAACTACCCAAGCAGCATGTCGGCAAACCCTCCAACACCAGCGACTTGCAACTGTAGTCCGAAAATGGACGCGGCAGCTGATTGTGCACCGGCCGCCCGGTGACACCCGTTGTGGTGCGTGGTCGCACTAACGCACCACAACGAGTGTCCTTCCTGCACAGCGGTAGAGCATCCAAGGGGTGACGGCGCCCGGGAAATCTCATCCCCTCGTAGTAGTAAGCCTTCAGTCGAGTCGGCCGGCAGCGAAATGGGAGCTAGGGTCTAGTCGACGCTGGGAACCCACGCCGTGGCCAGGAAATTGGAATCCGTCCGCCGCCATCCAATGACGCTCTCCGGCCCGGGTAGGACTCCCGCCGGGGCTCACCCTGGTAACGCGCAGGTTGGAGAGGTGCGACGACGGTTCTCCGGACTCTCCGAGCTTCAGCCCCGCGCTATGCACACAGTCCCGTGCCGCGGCCAAAGCATAAGTATCAGAGGAAGCGTCTTGGCCAGAAGCCCCCGCCTTGGTTATTTACACCCCAAACTGACGTCAAGGTGGTCTGACGTGGGGCGGACTTGGCTAGCGGCGAGACTCTCATATTTATCAGGGGTCCGACCAGTCAGGATGTGTGCATGCCTACCGAGCGGCTCGAAGTGGACTCATCAAGTCCGTGTTCTTTGGGCTACTTCCCTGTTCGCGGGCCCTGCTCCATCTCATTTTCTTACCATTCGACTGTCGGGATGAGATGGAAGAAGATGATGAGCGGCCGTCCGGGAAACCGAATTCAGTTCGATTCTGACGCCAGCGCCGGCACCGTGACTGTTCTATTCGAAGTTGGTGACGGTACTGGAGTGCACTTCGCCGGTGGCCTGATCGACGTCGAACCGCCGCAGGGTCCCGCGCCCGGCGGCCTCAGCGGTCAGTTGGGCGAGTTTCAGCGCGTTGGCGGCGCGGTCGGACTCCGCCCCTGTCAGATAGCAGTGGTCGATGACGGCGTCCGGGACGATCCTGCCGCCCAATGGCCGGGTTGTTCAGCCTTCCGGACCACCATCGTTGCCGCGCTCGTTCGACCGCGCTGGACCGGCTGGTCTCGACGTCGACCACATCGACTTCCTCGGGAGCTTCGTGCGGCCTAATGGCTAAGAATCGCAGAATATTTGTAAAATGGGATGAGTTCTCTCTAAGTCATCCCTGCATTCGGTGACCGTCAGTAGTGCTAATTGTCGCTACGGCGTGGAGCGCCTTGGCGATGGTTGGTGGGGCGAATGTTGGCTTGAAACACTCGCCGCACGAAACCGTAAGTGGTCCAGTTCAGCCTGCACATGGCTTTGCGGGGGAGCTAACGACTTCGCAGTGCAGGATGCCAGCCGGGGAAGAGCGCCCGGACCTGTCGAGATACGATCCGGGTACTCTTTCCAATGGGAGCCGCAGCGGAAGAGGGCTAGTGCTGGCATTCCCGTCACTGGTCTGCCCTACGGGGTTGGTACTTTCGCCTGCTTCGGAGGATTGGGAATGTGCATGCGCTCGGAGGCCAGCATGAGGTTCGACGCATTTGCTGCCGTGAATGCGGATTCTATTGCACCGTCAATCCACCCGGCCCAGCCGGAGGCCAAGTCTGAATTGGCGAAGTGAATGCGCCCGTGGGGTACTTGAAGATGGTTGGAGTACTTCATGACTTGGCCTGGCCGGTACGCCATCCACGTTCCCAAAGAGAATTCGTCTTTGTTCCAGTCGTGCGAGTCCACCGCGAGGACGGTTGCTTCGGGGAGGAATTGGCGTACGGCATTGGTAACGGCGTCCAGGTCCGTTGCATCAATGTCAGCTTCGGCGCTGGCGAAGCAGCAAAGGTAGGTCCCGTCATCGGTTGTGTATTCCGATGCAATCCATTTGAATGTGGTGTCGATGCCGATGCCGTAGAAGTCCCTTTCCAACTTGGGCACAAGTGCCCAGACTTTCACGGACTGTCCTGCTTGCTTTTCGGTGGCCATGGCACGGTGCGCGTGGGGGAGTTCGGGGACGAAGTTGATTCGTTCCCAGGTGTTGAGGGGGGCGGTTACGATGATGGACCTGGCGAGGATCGTCTGGCCGTCCCGGGTGACGACTCGTACCTGCGTACCCTCATCCGCGATCGATGCCACAACCGTGTTGTAGCGCACCTCGGTTTCAGCTTCGGCGAGGATGTGTTCGATAAGACTCTTCGTTCCCCCGACGAATTTGTCAGTCAGCAGGGTGTACCAGCCCACGGAGCTTCCGAAGCCGCTCACCCAGGAGATGACGTGAAGGGCGGAGAGCTCTTGAGGGTAGGCGCCGAAGTAGAAGGTGGGCCAAGCCAGAAGGAAGTCGCGTGTCTTGGCCGGGACGTTGAGGGCATCAACGTAAGCCGAGTACGGTATGTCCAGGTCTTCCAAACCTGGTTGCCCAAGGGGTGCTTCATAAAAGCGGATGCGGTCTGCGTCCTTGTCGATCTGCACGATGGCGTGCTCCAGCGCGGCCCATTCGTCGGCTGGGATGGGGAAGGCTGTGTTCAGCATCTCACCGTTGAGGCCCCAGCCAAAGTTTGATGCCACGGGGCTTTGGAACGTCTGGACCTTATAGCGTTCCAGCTCCGCCTGTACGAACTTCTGCTGGTCGGGGGCAATCCAGGTGCCGCCGATTTCAACTCCCTGGTCTGTTCCCTGGAACTTCCTGTACCAGGTGCGTCCGCCGAGGCGTTCGCGGCCTTCGAGCACAAGCACGGACTTCCCGTCAGCCCTTGATTCGCGGGCTGCGATTGCACCAGCGAATCCACATCCAACGACAACGACATCAAATGACTCCATTTTGGTCATCTCCTCTTTGTTCTTACTTCAGCGACGAGCCAGCCCGTCAACACACTGTTCACGGCGATTGTTGATCGGACGTGGCAGCCTGGCGGGGTTCCGGCTGGTGGTTTTGAGACCACAGATGGCCTCAACTTTTGGGTTCATAGTTGGCAAACACTCATAGTTAAGTCCGTCTGCCGTTTGGCCGATCTGCGACAGCCTTGCTGCAGCGGCGTGCTGGCTAGTAGTTCGCTGCATCTTCGCGAAACAGGTACACATAGACTGATCTATCTATGACCGAACTTCACGTGTTTCCGCACGCCGAGTTCGATCTCTCGCGGGGCAGGGCCAAGGAACCAGCGTGGCCCACACCCATCCAACAGTGATCTCCTTCAGTAGCTCTCAATGTGATTCACCTTACGCCTAGGCGAGGACCCTTCGAATAGTACGTTTGCAAGAATTTCAGTGCCATATCCGGCATGTGTACCAAGTTCTTCGCAGTTGGGTCCACGGTGGCTTTCTGACCCACCGTACTCAGTGAGGCGCGGTCATACGATGTGACAACTTTGGCCCTTGATGCCGATGTGGAAAAGCGGACGAGTATCGACACGCGCTTCTATTAGGGCCGCATCCGTGACAGGAGCCTTCTTGGGCACGTCTGGTTGGCTGATTTCTTGTACCTGCGCATGACTGAGGGCCAGGCAAACGCTTGCGCGTCGACACTGGCCCTTCAGCGGGAGGTGTTCGTTGATTTGAGAGGCCTCGAGGGGCAGCTGGCCGGGTTAGGCTCCCTGCCGGCCGATTCGGGCGTAGACCCCGGGGTTCTTTCTGCGATAGATCAGAGCGAGAGCGATACCTGCTATGAGCGAACCATAGAACAACGTCAGAAGTATGCCGGCCAGGACCTCATTGCCCCCGATCAAAAGGGCTATGTTCTGCGTGCCGATCACGGCCACCACGGCAAACCCGATAGCGGCCAGACCTGGGGCCAGCAAGCTCCTCCATACCCCCACCTGATACTGCGGATTCCGGCGGAAGTAGACGATGACAGCAACGCTGGTGAGAAGCATCAGGAGGATCAGCGGATAAGCAGCGATCCCTTCGAGAATGCCGAACAAGGACGTTCCATCTACTCCGGCAATTGCCAGTACCGCGATGAAGACCAGAGCGACAAGACTCGTGGCAAGTGAGGCCACATGGGGGGAACCATGCTTCACGTGGATCCTCCGTAGGGATGCATGGAATACGTGGTCCATGCTCAGGGAGTACATGTACCTGGCACTGATATTGTGCGTGGCAATCATGGCCGCGAAAATGCTGGTGCAAACCAGGGCCAGGACGACATCGAAGGCGATCTTGCCAAGGTAAAGTGCGACAGCCCCGGTGGCGGTTCCGCTCGGGTCTTCTGCAGATGCGGCAACGACGCTGCTTGCCCCCACTCCGGTGATAAGGGCCCAGGCACTGATCGCATACATGGATCCCATGGACAAGATGGAGATGTAAGTTGCCCGCGGAATCGTACGTTCTGGATTGCGCGCCTCTTCGCGGAAGACTGCCGTAGCCTCAAAACCGGCGTAACACATGACGCCCAGCAGAGCAGCCAGGCCCACGTTTCCGGAGAAAATGTTCGACAGCAGGAAAGGCGCGGCGCTCACACCCTCGGGGCCGCCATTGACGAACGAAGCCACGTCGAAGGCAACGATGATGACAACTTCGAAGATCATGAAGACGGTCAATATTTTGGCCGAGAGGGAGATTTCGACGTAACCGAGCACTCCGACGATGGCGATCAAGACGAAGGTGTACACCCACCATTGGATGTCAGGTCCAGAGAACACGTCCGTGACCAACGACTCCAGGGATACGCCACCAAATGCGAACGCGCCTGCGAGGAAAAAGAAGTAAGCCAGAAGGGCCAGGAACGATGCGCCGAGTCCGAGCGGTTTGCCGAGTCCTGCAGTGATATATGCGTAGAACGCACCTGGATTGGACAGGCGCCTGCCCATGCTCGTGAATCCGACAGCGAAGCAAAGCACCAACGCGCACGCCGCCAAGTATGTGACGGGGGTTCCGAGTTGATTCCCGGAGCCGATGATGAAGGGTATCAGGCCCACGAAGACAGTAAGAGGCGCATTGAAGGCCAGGACGGTGAAGACAATCCCCGATGTTGTCAGATTGCCGGTAAGCCGTTTCGTCGCCACTTCCCCAGGCGGCGATTCAGGGATTTCTTTCTGTTCATTCACAGTTGTCATTTCTATGCTCCAAAAATTATGGCCGGGGTAAGCCGGGCCTTGCTGCGGAGGGAATGCAGTCGATGCCGGCATGGCCGGCCGGGCTGCGTCTCGACATGTTGTGTGCGCTGCCTACCCGTACGCTCCTCAGGATCAGCTGATGCTCGTGTTCTCTAGGTCGGCACCGACGCCGTTAGTGGTGTACCGGCTGATCGAATGTGCGCTGGGTCTCATTTCTTACATCAAGAACACCACCTGACCTACAGCAGACCAATAGTGGCAAGTTACATATCTTTGATTTTTTTCATACGGATGTCTAAGGCTAGCCGTGCGTTACGGCAGACCTGGTTCAGGCCACGGGTTTGGGACTTCGGCGCTGGGACATGGGAACGATCCCAGAGTGAAGGGCTCGTGTGTCGAGGCTGGATGGCTCCAACATTTCTTTGCCACGGGCTCACCCCCTCCACTAAATCGACGGATCCGGCATTGATATGAAAAGGATGATCTTTTGTGGCATTTTCAGCATCGCTGCAGTGGTCTTGCTCGCGTAAGTTCGAGTCTGTTCAGCTACCGGATATGGCTTGTCTATCCGATGCTCTCTTGCCAATTACCCGAGGGCGCTTCCTGGCCGCCCAGGTGCGCACCGAAATCCTCTAGGAGTACTGTGGAGCACGTCACCACCCGCGAAGTGATTCTTTCCCTCAGCTGCCAAGACACCGTGGGCATCGTCCACGCCGTCTCAGGCTTCCTGGTCGAACACGGTTGCAACATTCTCGCCAGCCAGCAGTTCGATGACTCGTCCATCAACCGGTTCTTCATGCGCGTCCAAGCTACCTACCCTTCCGAGGTCGCCGTTGGTGAGCTGAAGGCGGCCTTCCAGACGACGGCGGACAAGTTCGGCATGAACTGGACCATGTCCGACGCAGCCGACCGGCCCCGGGTCGCACTCCTTGTCTCCAAGGCTGAACATTGCCTGAACGACTTGCTGTTCCGGTGGCGGTCCGGGCAACTCAAAGTCGATTTCCCTTTCATCGCTTCCAACCACCAAACACTCCAACCCGTGGCCGAAGCGCACGGTATCCCCTTCTTCCACATCCCTGTGACACCCGAGACCAAAGAGGCAGCAGAAGAAAAGCTTCTTGCCTTGATCGCCGAACATCAGGTCGATCTGACCGTCCTGGCCCGTTATATGCAGGTCCTCAGCGATGACCTCTGCAGCGAACTTGCTGGCAAGGCCATCAACATCCATCACTCTTTTCTTCCCGGCTTCAAGGGTGCCAAGCCCTATCACCAGGCGTTCGACCGCGGCGTGAAACTGGTCGGCGCCACCGCTCATTACGTGACCGCCGAGCTTGATGAAGGGCCCATCATCGAGCAGGAAGTGCTTCGGGTTGGACATGACTACAGCCCGGCGCAACTGGCAGTCACCGGACAAGATGCTGAACGGCTAGCCCTGGCACGTGCCGTGCAATGGCATGCCGAACAACGGGTGCTGCTGAACGGCAACCGCACTGTCGTTTTCAACTAACAAATCACCCTTGCGCCCCTCGCGGTGCACCGAGCAAACAGAAGTGAGAATTCCTATGGACCGCCTCGTCGACCGCTCCATCAGCGCCAAAGCCTTCACCGAGACCTCCCGCGATCCGCTTCCGCCCCGGGTCCGGACCGTCATCGTGGGAGGTGGGATTGTAGGAAGCAGCATCGCCTACCACCTGGCTGCTGCGGGCGAGAGCGACATTCTCTTACTTGAAGGCAATGTTCTCGGCAGCGGCACCTCCTGGCACGCGGCAGGCCTCGTAACCGGCGCCCGAGGATCATCCACAATGACCAAGCTCTCAAAGTACGGCTTGGAGTTTTACACCCAGTTGGAGCAGATGTCCGGGATTGACGTGTCCTTCCAACGGTCCGGTTCCCTCAGCGTCGCCCGCACGCCCGGCCGCGTCGATGAACTCCTCTACGCCAAGGACGTAGCTGAACAGCAAGGCGTCCGCACGGAGTGGCTCACAGAAGACCGTTTCCATGAGGTGTGGCCGTTGGCCAGCCACGCAGGCGTCCTGGGTGCGCTTCTGCTGCCGGATGACGGACACATCAACCCGGGCTACGCCACCATAGCCTTCGCCAAGCTTGCCCATCAGTTGGGCGCCCAGATCCGTGAGAGTGTCACGGTCGAGAAGATCCTGCGTGAGAACAACAAGATTGTTGGCGTCCTCACTGACCAGGGCGCCGTCCACTGTGATCGTGTGGTCCTCGCCTGTGGCTTGTGGACCCGGGATTTGGCCGCAACAGCTGGCGTTCACGTGCCGCTGTACGCAGCCGAGCATGTACACGTCAGGACCGGGCAGATCGATGGAGCAGCGCCGCAGCTGCCGGTATTCCGGGACCTGGACAGCAGCTACTATTTGCGCCATGAACAAGGCCGGCTGCTGGTAGGTGCTTTTGAACCCGACGGGCTACCCCGCCCGGTCGAGGATATCTCCACAGCAGGCTTTGCCGAATTCGACGCCAACTGGAACCACTTCGCTCCCATCCGGGCGAGGGCTGAAACCACGGTGCCCGCCCTGGCGACAGCTGGCTATGACCGCTTTCTCAACGCTCCCGAGAGTTTCACCCCCGATGCAAATTTCGCCCTCGGAGAGACCGCTGAGGTATCGAATCTGTATGTCGCAGCCGGTTTCAATTCCCAAGGCATCATTTATGCCCCCGGCGTAGGCAAGGAACTCGCAGAGTGGATTATCTCAGGGACGCCCCGTTTCGATTCATCCAGCGTAGACGTGCAGCGGTTTTCCCGGCACCAGAATAGCCGTAGGTACCTCAAAGCCCGCACCAAGGAAGGGCTTGGTCGGCTCTATGCCATGCACTGGCCAAACCTTCAAATGGACACAGCTAGGAACGTACGCCGCACTCCCCTGCACTCCAGGCTGGCCGAACTCGGAGCATGCTTTGGCGAGGTCAACGGTGGGGAACGCGCCAACTGGTACGGAGACCCCGGCACGTATCCAGCCTACGACTATAGCTACGGCCGCCCTGGCTGGTTCTCCCGCGTCGCGGAGGAACACAAAGCCGCCCGCGAAGGAGTCGTGCTCTTTGACCTGAGCCCCTTCGCAAAATTCGAGGTGGCCGGGCCTGACGCGCTGGCTGTATGCCAGCAAGCCTCTACCGCCGACGTCGACGTTGAGGTGAACAAGGCGGTCTACACCCTGTTCCTCAACGACGCTGCAGGAATCGAGCTCGACGGCACCATCACGCGCCTCGAAGAGGAACGCTTTCTCGTTGTCACTCCCTCCTTTACACAGCAAAAGACCCTTGCCTATCTGAAGCGACTGGCCAAGGGCCGGGCCGCCTCGGTGTTCGACTGCACAGCAGGCCTGGCCACGATCGGAGTCATGGGACCGAAAAGCCGGGAACTGCTTTCCCGGATTTCACCGGAGGACTGGTCCGACGACGCCCAAGGATACACCCATGGCCGGACCGTTGAAATTGCCGACGGCTACGCCTACAGCCTGCGGGTCAGCTTCGTAGGTGAACTCGGCTACGAGCTGTACCCCAGTGCTGATCTTGCAGTGAACATTTTCGATGCCCTCTGGGACGCCGGCCAGGACTTGGGCATCCGTCTGGCCGGATACCACGCCCTCGATTCGCTCCGAAGCGAAAAGGGATTCAGGCACCTTGGACACGACATCGGCCCCATTGACGATCCCTACTCGGCCGGTCTTCGCTTCACCGTTGCCCTGGATAAACCCGGCGGCTTCGTTGGCAAAGAGGCGCTGCTGAAACTCGACCCCGCCACACCCGAGCATCGCACCGTGTATCTTGCCATCGACGATCCCGAACCGGTCTTTGTTCACGACGAAACCGTCTATTGCAACAACATCCCCGTCGGCCGGATGACCAGCGGAAGCTACGGCCACACACTTGGCCGTGCGGTAGGCATTGCAGCAATCGACCCCGAAACGGACCTTACCGGTTCATTCGAAGTCCAATGCAAAGGCCGACTGTACCCGGCCACCGTCTCGCGCCGTCCGTTCTATGACCCCAAGGGTGAACGTCTGCGCGGCTGACACCCGAGGCAGTCCGCAGTTCCCCTCAGGGAGCTGCGGACTCCCCCTTCAAGGGCCCGGACAGCGGAGCCCTATGAGCCACACGAAAGGACTGACCATTGTCAGAGAATCTGATGGAACGTGAAACATCCGTTGCCCCGCGCGGCACGGGCCGCCTTCTCGACGGCAAAGCAACCGCAGCAAGCATCAAGGCAGAACTGGCCGGATGCGTCGCTGCGCTCAAAGACGCCGGCATCGCTGTCGGGCTAGGCACCGTTCTGGTCGGAGACGACCCGGCAAGCCACTCCTACGTAGCCGGAAAGCATCGCGATTGCGCTGAGGTCGGGATCGAATCCATCCGCCGGGATCTTCCTGCCGACATTTCACAAGAAGACCTCGAAGCAGTCCTGTTAGAGCTCAATGAGGACCCTGCCACCACCGGGTATATCGTCCAGCTTCCCTTGCCGGCACACATCGACCAGAACGCCGTCCTGGAAAAGATCGCCCCCAACAAAGACGCCGACGGGCTGCACCCAACCAACCTGGGCCGACTCGTACTGAACGTCGGAGAAACCATCGATTCACCCCTCCCCTGCACACCGAGCGCCATTGTCGAGCTGCTCGAACGGTACAACATTGCCCTGACCGGGATGGAAGTGCTCGTGATCGGGCGCGGCGTAACTGTCGGACGGCCCTTGGGCCTGTTGCTGACACGTCGTGCCATCAACGCCACTGTGACCTTGGCACATACGGGCTCAACTGACTTGGGCAGACTGATCGCCCGCGCGGATGTTGTCATTGCCGCAGCGGGCGTGCCCGCTATCGTCAAGACCCCCCAGCTCAAGCCAGGAGCGATTGTTCTGGACGTGGGAGTGTCTCGGAGCGTTGACGGGGCCACCGGTAAGTCCAGGCTGCAAGGTGATGTCGAGACGGGCGCCGAAGCGGTCGCCAGCTGGTACTCACCGAATCCCGGTGGTGTTGGTCCCATGACCCGGGCCATGCTCCTCGTCAATGTCGTGGACATAGCCGCACGAACAACTCGGAACGGACAGTAAACCAGAAGGGATTCGTCGTCGGCAGGCGAAGCTCGCAACAAAGCTCACCCACATGAACCCTGCGCAAGCCCACGACGAACAGCGACGGCTCAAGAAAATTGAGGTCGTCGCAACAGATGCCCCGCCCCTTAGGGAGCGGGGCATCTCTCGTCTCTGCCCGAGCCTGCTGCTGTGAAGAGGCGTTTAAACCGCTGCAGCGCCGGCCGTTCCAAGGCCGGCGCTGCAGGTTCGGACAATCAGATTGCGTAGAGGGTCAAGGGATCGTCTCGCAGGTGCAGCGACCGCGACCCCGGTTCGTTGCGGAGCCAGATAATGCTTCCCTCCTCAAAAAGCGTATCCACGAGTGCACGGGAGACTTGGCCATCACCGTTATCCACTTGAACCGGTTGACCCGGGCTGAGGTCCGTCCAGTCGGAGATCTCGTTGACCAACGGGCGGTTCACTGTGCCCATTTCTTCCCCTTCGTCCCGGTCGTGTCAGGGCCGATCCAGACGGTCTTCATGTTGGTGAATTCGCGGATGCCTTGGCGGCCGAGTTCGCGTCCATACCCCGATTTCTTGATGCCACCAAAAGGAAGACGCGGGTCAGAGACCACCATTCCGTTGACGAAAACCGCTCCGGCATCCAGTCGGCGCACGACTGCCTTTGCTCTGTCCGTGTCTCGGGTCCACAAGGAAGCGGCCAGTCCGAACTCGGTCTGGTTGGCCAGGGCGATTGCTTCTTCGGTGGACGAGACGCGGGTGATAGCAGCTACCGGGCCAAAGGTCTCTTCGTCAAAGGCGGCGTGCCCCGGAATGACCCGGTCGATGATCGTTGGCGGGTAAAAATACCCGGGGCCCTCAGGCAGTTCTCCACCCAGCAGAAGCCGTCCTCCTGCCTCCATGGTGCGCTGGACCTGATCGTGAAGTGTGGCGCGCAGGTTTTCTCGGGCCATGGGTCCCATGTCGGTGGCAGGGTCCAACGGATCGCCAAGGATAAGTTCCCGAGTCTGGATCACGAACTCGGCAACGAACTCGTCGGCGATCTCTTCATCGACGATGAAGCGTTTGGCGTTGATGCATGCCTGTCCCGCGTTGGTGAAGCGGGCCCTAACAGCGGTCCGTGCGGCGTCCTTGATATCCGCATCGGATAAAACGATGAACGGATCGGACCCACCGAGCTCCAGGACCTGTTTCTTGAGGGCCGCTCCGGCCTGGGAAGCGACGATGGCGCCGACTTGAGTGGAACCGGTGAGCGCGACCGCGGCGATCCTGTCGTCAGCGATAATAGCAGCGACCTTCTCTGGTTCGATCAGGACCGTGGCACAAAGACCAGGGGCCAAACCCGCCTTGTCGAGAATGTCCTGTACGGCCAACGCTGAACGGGGCACGTTGTTCGCATGCTTGAGGATCGCGCCGTTCCCGGCCACTAGCGCCGGGAGCGCGAAGCGGAAGAACTGCCAGAAAGGATAGTTCCATGGCATGATGGCCAGCACGACGCCCAGCGGCTCGTAGACCACACCGCTTTCCTTGACGTCGGCGTCTATGCTTTCGAAATCCAAGAAGCTGACGGCGTTTTGGGCGTAGAAGTCCGCGGCGACGGCGGACTTTTCAATCTCGGCCCGAGCCTCGGAAATAGGCTTGCCCATCTCCAGCGTGATCAGGTGCGCGTATTCGTTGACGTTTTCACGCAGGATCTTGGCTGTGTTCCGGAGGATCTGTACGCGATCCTCAACGGGCACCAGCCGCCAGGCCTTCTGCGCGTCAAAGGCGGCAGTAAGGATCCCGTCGATCTGGAAGTATGAGTGCGTATCGAACGTTTGAAGTTGTTTGCCCGTAGCCGGGTTGATCGTGGAGATCATGGGATTCTTCCTTTGGGAAAGGGGATAAACGTCCCGGTGTTGAACCAGTCCGGGCAGCCGTGGGGAAAGTACTGCCGCCGTGTTCTGAATAGGAATTCCAGTCAAGACACGGCGGCAGGAGGTTCTGGATTCACCAGCACCGTTGCACCTGGAAGGTCATCCATCCAGTCCTGTCAACAAGTTTGAAAACTTGTTGTCGTCCGATGACCTCACTTGTTGCGGGGTCAGGCTCCAGCGGCTACGTAGCTGTGGGAGTTCTGGACGGCAGCTTCTTCGCTGCCCTGTGCACCATGCCAGGCTTCCTTGTCCTTATAGGGGAACCACCAGAAGTCGTGGCTGGAAGCTGCCGGATCGATCATGACGAGTTTTGTGTGACGGAAGGTGTCGAGCCCTTCGGCGCCCAGCTGGCGGCCAATGCCGGACATTTTGCGGCCACCGAAGGGTCCTGCATCGTTGTCGAGGATCGGCGCGTTGACCCACACCATGCCGCTAACGATTTCGTTGGTGGCTCGGGTGATCTCTTCGATGTCCTTGGAGTATAAGGTAGCGCCGAGACCGAAAGGCGAGTCGTTGGCGATCTTCAAGGCCTCTTCGAAGCTTGAGACCTTATAGACCGGAGCAACGGGTCCGAACACCTCGGTGGTGAAGATGTCCATGTCCGGGCGCAGGCCCTCCAGCACTGTGGGCGCGTAGAAGAACCCGTCCTGCAGCTCCCCGCCGAGGTTCAACCTGTTTCCGCCGATGGTGACGGCGGCGCCTTGCTCAACGGCCCGGGCGACCAGCTGCTCTACGCGGGCAACCTCACGTGCGTTTTCCATCGGGCCGAAATCGACCTTGTCGAGGCCGTGGCCGATCCGCAACCGCTTCACGTTAGCGACAAACGTTTCCATGAACTGGTCGTAAACGTCCTCATGGACAAGGATCTTCTCGGCAGAGGTGCACACCTGGCCGGCGTTGAAGAAGGACGCAAAGGTAGCCGCGCGGGCTGCCACGTCAATAGGGGCAGACGGCATAACCAGGAAAGCATCACTGCCCGAAGCTTCAATCAGATGCGGCTTGAAGTGCTCAGCACAGGCCCGTGAAACAGCCTGGCCGGTCGCTACACTTCCGGTGAAGGCAATCATGTGGGTGTTCTTGTGGGAGACTAGCTGCTTCGCCGTGTCGGCACCACCGGAGACACACTGGACCAACCCAGTAGGCAGGTTCCGGAAGACCCGCATGAAGGAAAGAGTCGTCAGGGAGGCGTTTTCCGAGGGTTTGACGATCACAGAGTTGCCCGCTGCCAAGGCAGCTGCCGCGGACCACATCAGCAACAGAATGGGGAAGTTCGCAGGAAGGATGCTCACCACCGTGCCCATGGGCTCCTTCAAGGTGTAGTGGGTCTGGCCGACAACAGAGGTGCCCAGAACCGAACCAATCGAGTGCCGACCGAGTTCTGCGTAATAGTCCACTGCAGAACCCGACCAAGCCATTTCGTCAGAGCTTTCCTTATACGGCTTGCCCGTTTCACGGGTCAGCAGTTCAGCAATTTCGGGTGCGAGCTTCTTCATCTCCGCTGCCACTTTGTGCAGCATCTCGGCACGATCCAGTGCCGTATAGGCGTACCATGCCTTCTGCGCAGCGTTGGCGGTAGCAACGACGGCTTCAATGTCGTCGTGGCCGACCTCAGCCATTTGGCCAATGACTCTATTGTTGGAAGGGTCCACGACATCGCGGCCCTGCGATACGGGGATGTACTCTCCGTTATGGAAGAAGGTGTTGCTAACTCGAGCGAATTCGAGATTGGCATTCATGAGTGGTTCCTTACATTGTTCATTGGTATAGGCAAAGAGTGGTTGGGGCGCTGCCGGCGGCTCTACTGTGCCCGGACGATCGAGTAGGACTTGACGAGCTCTGTTTGCACGCTCCAGCGGCCCGCCCAGCCTTCAGGGAGAGCCACAATTGTCCCCGCCCGCAGGTTGGTTTCCTGCCCTTGGTCATCGATAGGTTGACCCTGGCCGTCAACGATGTGAATGAACTCTCTGTAGCCAGTCAGCTTGGTGGTGAATTCACCAGGAGTGACCTTCCAAAGGCCGGCTTCCGTGCCAGGGTCGCCGTACAGGACCAGAGTGCTTGCCGAAGGGGCACCGGAGAGGACGCGCTCCGGGCTTATAGGCACCTGCTCGGGCCACTGGATATCGTCTGTAGTTGCTACGGCCGCGTTCATGCGCTGGCCGCCTCAATTTTGAGACCCTGGACAGCATTCCTGATCCTGACCGCCGCTCGTTCGCCGCTGCGGAGTGCGCCTTCCATCAGGCCGGTGAAGTCAGGATCAGCGTACTCGCCGGCGAAGAGGAGGTTGCCTACCGGGCGTTCCAGTTCTTCCGAATCAGTTCTTCCTCCGCCTGGGGCGAAAGCTGCATAAGCGCCGCGGGCGAGAGGATCGTTGCGCCAAACCGTGGCGACGGCGTCACTCTCACTGAAGTCCAGTTCCGGGCGAATGTGCCGGGCATGGGTTATCCACGCGTTGAAATCCCCGTCGCCTTGTGCCCGGTCCAAAGCGCCGGGAGAGCCCATAAAGGAATTGAGCACAGGAGTGACCGAACCGGTATTGTCCTGCGCAGTCCATGTCCAGAAGCGGCCGTTCGTTGACATCACCGCGCTCGTTGCCGGGACGGATCGCAGCGGGAGGTGAAGCTTGGCCGCATCCCCTTGCAGTACCCGGTTCAGTGCGCTGGTCTTCCATTCCGGAACCGACAGGGCAAGAGTCGCTTGGTCCCGCACGATGGACAATGGGAGCGCTACGACGGCGGCGTCGAAAGTCGCGCTGCCTGCCGATGTTTCCACGAGGACTTCTTCGCCGAGGTCTGTAACCGCGTGAATGGTTTCCCGGTAGTGCACCGAGTCGCCGAGACGGGCAGCCAAGGCTTTAGGAAGCTCCTGGTTTCCGCCGCTGATCCTCCAACTCGGACGCGGCTCGAAGGATGCAATGTGCTCAAGAGTGTCAGCGCTGACGTGATCTGCCGCGACAGCGGTGGAGATTTCGATACGAGCGCGAAGTGCATCCACGAGCCGATCATCGCAGTCCAAACGTTGCAGGACCTTTTCTGCGGATGGTGGTGAGGGGTAGGTTCGGGCGATGGCGGCAGCTGCTCGGCCTGCTTCTACCACGTCTTGCGTGCTGATGTCGGGGGTGTCCGCCAGAGCACGAACGTAGTAGCTCATGCCGGTGTCAACCAGGGACAAGCCGGTCAAATCAAGCAGGCGCCGCATCGTCGTGTAACCATGCAATACGAACTCGGCGCCCCGTTCGATAACGCAGGGTTCTTCGCGCCCGGCCGTGATTGATTCTGACCAGACGCGCCCCCCGGACCTGTCCCTGGCCTCAAGAACGGTCACATCGAAGCCATCGGCTCTTAGCTGCGTAGCAGCTGCCAAGCCTGCAAGTCCAGCTCCCAAAACCGCGATGCGGGAACCCTGACGAAGGGTGCTCATGATGCAACGTTCATCGTGTGGACCAAAGCCGTTCGCGCTTGGCCACCGATTCGCCATACTGCGGTCCGCTGCATGGAGAAAGGTGCAGTATCTGGTGACATGTCGGAGCCATCTCCTTTGACGATTCTATTTATTGTGTGACTCACACTAGTAACCGCAACGCAAGAGAAGTATGGTACAGACGTAAGAAATTTGATGCTTATTAGTGTTGCAGTAAGGTTTTTGCATGGAACAGTCAGTGTTGACCGTCAACGATCTCGTTAGCACTCAAAGCTTGGGCACCCGCGTACTGGCCGGAGCCGCCGGCTTGGAACGCCAGGTTCTCTGGGCGCATAGCTGCGAACTTAACGACCCGGCAAGGTGGCTCGGTCCGCATGAATTGCTGATGACCGTCGGGCTCTGCGTCCCGCATGGTGCCAAGGAGCAGAGCACCTTCATTCAAAGACTCAATGAATCCGGGCTGGCAGGCGTCGCACTAGGTGACCACCCCAGCCTGCCCCCGTTGACACAAGAACTCCTCGACGAGGCCGACAGATTAGGATTCCCGGTCCTGCTGACAAACGAGGAAACACCGTTTGCCGCGATAGGGCGCACGGTTGCAGCCGCCACGGCCACCACCCAGACACTCCAGGTCCTCAAGCTGAGCAAGCTCTACCAGCTCTCGACCTATGCCCATGCGGACCCAGAACGCCTGATGGACGACCTGCAGGCACTCTTTAGGTCCAGGCTCACCGTACTTGACACCCAGACCGGATTGACGATCATACAAGGACCACCATTGCCCACGCTGACATCAACGGCACGGCAACGCTCTTATACACTTCCTGGTGAGCGTGGCGTGAAGTTAGTAGTTGCAGAATTCCCCGGGGAAGAGGTCAGCAGCTTCCTGCTCATTCACATCCTGCAGGTCGTTGACGTAGCCGTAAGTCAACTTTTGACCACAATCCGGGAAAGGGCCGATCGCTCTAAGGTCATGCTTGAGGCGATTCTGGAAGGACGGATACCTGAGAATATCGACGACGTCCTCAAACCGAATGCGATGGCGGAGGGATACAAACTAATAGCCATCAAGACCGAAGACGGTCCGAAAACAGCGAGGGCAGTCTCGATTGCTGCCCTGCCTGTACTCGCGGGAACAGGGCGGCACTCCTATTTCCTAATGGTGCCGGAACCGGCCCTTCCGGATATACGCAAACTTCTCGAAGATCTCGGGATCCGCGCCGCAGCATCCTCGACATACCTGGACATCCGAGATGCAAAAGTCGCAGCCGAGGAAGCACACAAAGTCCTGTCCTCCGGCGGGACGAACGACAACTGGGTCGACTTCACCGGCGTACCTGTATCGCTTCTGGCAAGATCCAGGAAAGAAGCAGACAGTATTGTCCGGCAGGTACTCGGAAGCCTTGCAGACCTGGACCCGAAAACGACGGCCCTAAGGGAGACCCTCTTTAGCTTCCTGAAGAATGACCGCCGCTGGAACGAAACTGCCGCTGAGCTGGGCATCCATCGACAGACACTGTCTTACAGGCTTGCCAAAATAAAAGAGACAACGGGGCGGGACACCTCTACCTCTGCAGACTTCGCTGCCCTTTGGCTGGCCTACCAAGCATGGCTTTCCTACCCACCAAGCGCTGCACAACAACGACCAGCGCTTCGCCGGTAAAGGCCCCAGCTACTGCGATCGCCAGCCAGCTGCCCCGTAATCCCTAGCTTGCTCCTCGTGGCTGACCTTCCCCGAAAAGACGGGCCTGTTCGACCAGTTCCGTCATCCAGGGTCGATGGCCCTGTCGAAACGTCAGACCCTCAGGCAGGCCTTGAACGGTAGCCTGGGAACCGATGACGTCAATAGTGATGGGACCTCTGCCCGTCGGTGCGTTGATGATGTGCAGATCGCCAAATGACTCCGGAATAGCCGGGTCCATCCACAAGCCCCCTCGGGAAACATGGGCGTCGTAGCGCAGCAGGCTCATGACCAGGTGTATCGGCGTCGTGGCAGCCCACGCCTGGGGCGAACAAGCGGCGGGATAAGGTATGGGCTGCGGAAATTCATCCCGACCGAATCCGCAGAACAGCTCCGGAAGACGGCCATCCGAATACTCAGCCGCCTCAAACAGAGCTACGGCTATACGCTGTGCCTCGGCCACGAATCCATATCGCACGAGGCCGGTGGCTATGATCGCGTTGTCGTGCGGCCACACGGAACCATTGTGGTAACTCGCCGGGTTGAAGGCCCCCATGTCACTCGCCAAAGTCCGTACCCCCCAGCCACTGAACATTTCTGGCGACATCAGACGGTCGACAACGAGGGGCGCCTTATCCTTATCCACGATCCCCATCCACAGGCAGTGGCCCATGTTCGATGCGCAAGCGTCAACCTGCCGCTTCTTTGCATCCAGCGCAATCGCGTAATAGCCGCGATCCGGCATCCAGAACTGTTCGTTGAACTGCTTCTTGAGTCGCGCAGCCTTTTCCGCCAACTCGGACCCCAGAGAGTCATCGCCGGCGTCGTAAGCCATCCAAGCACGCGAAAGATATGCGATATAGACGTAGGCTTGGACTTCGCACAGTGCTATGGGAGGTTCCGCGAGAGTCCCATCGGCGAAGTTGATGCCGTCCCACGAGTCCTTCCAGCCCTGATTGATCAGTCCCCGCTCGTTAAGGCGCTCATATTCAACAAAGCCGTCACCGTCTTTGTCACCGTAATCGCGAATCCAGGACAGCGCGCGATCCGCATGCGGCAGCAGGGCAGCTACCGTATCGGAGGCAAAGCCCCAACGACTAAGCGCCCCAATGGTGTTCACGAAGAGGGGCGTGGCGTCCACACTGCCGTAGTAAACGGATTTACCACCCAATGACAATCCACTTGAGACACCGAGCCTGACTTCGTGAAGAATCTTTCCAGGTTCTTCCTCCGTCAGCGGGTCTACAGCCTTGCCCTGGCGATCGGCAAGGGTCTGCAAAGTGCCAAGGGCGAGAGAGGGGTCCACAGGAAGCGCCATCTCAGAAGCCCACAACGAGTCACGTCCAAACAGCGTCATGAACCAAGGGGCGCCAGCCGCCACAACAACCCGCTCCGGTTGATCAGGATCTTCAATCCTCAGAGCGCCCAGATCGTCATAGCTCCGCTGTAAAGTGCGTTCAACAGAACTGTTGCCCATACGCATTGCCGGGATCTTGGCTACCCACTCCTGTCGGCGGCGATCCTGGGGGGATAAGCCCTTTTCATCCGATCCTCTGAACGGTATTGACTCCCTTCCCTCAACTGCGGGGACAACGGTCAGTCCAGTGGTCCAGGAATCGCGCGGTGAAACGACCGCCTGATAAGTCACACTCCGAGGCTCGACGACAGCACCGGCGGTATTAAGGTCAACGCCCCTGCGGACCTCTTCCCAAGCCGCCCGAATTTGAAGTGAATTTTCGTTCGCTTGGTGGGTTTTGTCCCAGCGGTGCTGAATCCGCGCCTCCTTAACCTCGAAAAGATCAGCAAAATCCGCTTCTACGCTAAACCGAATGACACAATGGAACGGCTCCGACGAATAGTTGCGCACTGTGATCTGCTCCAACATTCCCTCACTCACCTCCCGCAGTCGTTCGACAATCAGAGAGCTGTCCGCATGGCCGTCGGTTCGAGGGACACGGCAAATAAACTGGGCCCTATAGGGTTCCTTTCCCCCCGCTGCCAGAGGCTCAAGAGCCAATCCGTTAATCGTGAGATTCCAGCAGGAGATGATCCGCGTGTCATGGACAAACAATCCGTGCGGAAGTGCCGGATCCATGTCCCCATTCGGAGAAGAGATACAGAAGGACGAACCCTCCACCAAGGTAACGGCTCCGGATCCGGGCGTACCTGCCAATGTATCGGCATTCCATCCAGCCACGTGCAGTCCCTTCAACGGCTGGTCAGTTGGGTGCCAACGGAGAACCTTCGAGTCCCGCTCAAGCCTTCGTCCTTCGTCGCTAAAATCGACGCTACGCCTGACTTCCTCCCGGCACCATAGCTCGATGAGGTGCGACTGAGGCTGGCAGTTTCCCCAGGACAAGATGGCATTCATGTGGGCATCCGACCCGCAGCGAGGGCCAGCCGCCGCACGAGGTTCGTTGTCCTGGTCGAGATGCTGTGGATGTGGCGGTAAGTTCCCACATGGGAGGTGAACGACCGCAAAGTCCCACGGCTAAACCCGTAATACATGGGAGCTGGCTACACTCCAACCGGACGTCAGACAGGGGCGGAAAGCTCGCCAAGATTAGGGCCGGAGGCGGGGCTTTCTGGACAGCGGGTGGAGAAGCTCTTGAATCCAAGCCTGACGCTATGAGGTCAGCGCGACAAATAGGTGCTTATCGGCCTATCAGCCTCAGACGTCAGCCTATGGCATCCCCGGCGCCTGCTGGTCCAATTGTGGACCTAAAGCCGAGGTAATTGGCTCAGCTGCTCGACAATACGACATCGTGCCGCCGAGCAGCACTCGTTCATACGTGCCACAGTCTGTTTACCGCTTTTGAGACAGGCTCGTAGCATTGTGCGCTCGGGACGTGGACAAGTGCTCTGGTAAACGATGATCCATTTCGCATTGGCGCTAGCTGGAGTCAGTCATGGCTTGTTCGAGCCGTCGCCGTGTTCGGGCGTAATTCCAAGGTCAAGCATTTCCAGCACGTCGCGGAGGGAGTCCCACAGATCCCAGTAATGGCCCGCGTAGAAGAATTCGGCCATCTCCGCGGGGCGGGCTGCTTCAAGCTCCTCAACAACTCGGGCTGCATCTTTTACTTTGATGAGGTCTTCATCACTGAGGATGAAATGGTGCTCAGGCTTGGCCATGGCGGGCTCCCTCGAGTTGTGTCAACCGGTGGCTGTTGACTCGTGCCACGGCTGCAACTTGTTCGTTGCGTGCAGTGAGCGAGATTTCGAAGGTTCGTATCCTCGTTGAGCGCAGTCATATCCGATTCGTCGATCATGGTGTTAGTGAGAGTGGTGTCAGGTCCTACCTTCGCTTCCGAATGGCAACCGATGACGGCTGATAGTTTGAGTTCGAGTTTAGGGATCTGTTCACGGAGTCACCTGGTGATTGCCAAGCTGTTGGCAGACCGTCCTGTTCATAGTCCTCATCTACAAGGCAGTTGTAGCAACCATGCCCGGTGTCCTAATAGCGGAGCAACATTAAAACACGCTAGCTTACTAAAGCCGGGAGCTTTGAACCCTTGCAATCCGCTACTGTAAAACGACTCTCAAAGAAACCCCTGTCCCCTGCCCTTCGATCTCTTTGACTACGTCGGCATACTGACAACAGGTGGCGCTGCGAGCAGTACTCGCCGCAGGTGGCAGCACGCCTGCCACCTGGGCTGCCTTTCGCTTCACACCTCTGGCCCTCGACGGCACTGCGTGTCTGTACCCCCCGGGGGGGGAATGCGCTCGCACGTGACTGAATCCGAAACATGCGTCCCAAAACTATGGCCCTGAAAGCCATAGGCGCGTCGCCGACGCCTGCAGGACCAATGACCCGCAGCAGTCATGACCAGTCCGCGCAGCAGAAGTAGCGGCCGCAGCTCATGTCGTGAGCGCTTGTCCGTGCCCATGAAGGTGTGAGCCCGAAGTACCCAAAGGCAGGGCGGACACCATGAAAACTATAAACCGATATAAGTGTGCACAAAATGTGCACACCGTTTGGCAGGACATAACTGCCCACCGGACAGACTCGGGCACCGACGCGCACTCAAGACACCAAACAAATCCCGAGGCAATCTCCTCCAAATCATGTCGACACCACAACCAGAATCCATGAAGTGTTGAGCGGCCAACAGGGGCCGCCGGAACACCCAGGAAAGGACACAAATTGACCGCAGATCCCAGCAAGCGGAGCGCCCACCAGCCAAGACGCTGAGCCCGCTCCCACACCCAAACCGAACAGGCCGCACCCGGCGGCCAGGCACCAGCCGGGACGATGAGGCAGAGGCACTTGTCAAGCTTTGTACACACTTAAAAGCAAAAACCCCTCTGACGAGGGGTTATGCCGTGCCCGAGGTGGGACTCGAACGCGATTCCCGGCCTTGTCATTGCTGGGAACTCCCGGAAACATGCCGAATTCGGCCCAGTCCGGCGGCTGTACGGGCCAGTTCGGGGCGGGAAGTGTGGACATTGTCCACACTTCATTTTTGCCCCTGTCGGTGCTCGCCGGGTCGCTGCCCATGGTCCCGGAAACGCGACGTACGACGGTAGCGACGCCAAGTACACCGCGGCTACCGGAACTACCGATAAGAGCTGACCAAGAAGCCTTCATCCAGTTTCCTCCTTTCACATGTTCATAGAGATTCGACCGACGGGCGACATGACGAGAGCAATCATCGCGACGGGATCGCCTACTGTGGGTCAGCAAAGGAGATTGGCGGAGCTGCCAAGGCGCAAACTCCCTGCTGAAGCTGAAAAATCCGCCAACGGCCATCTTCTCCGCAACGACGCACAGCCAATCGGAAGACACTGCGTCGTAGCGGCCACCGGCCTACGACGCCCGGAAGACCTGCCAGCCATTGGCTTTGATGACGCTGCGGCTTGGACAAACCAGGCCTCGTCACTGTGCGGCAGCCAGTGACCCAGATGCCAGCAACAGCCATGAGGACCCTGCATCCGAGTAACAAGTTGCTGCCCCGGAGCGTCGATCTCAGGACCCAATTGGTTGTTGAAGGCTCTACGACAACTGAATGGTGTCAGACTTCCACCAATGACATGCCAATGACCGACCAGTATTCTTGCTATGACCCTAGTCACAGAGCCATTCGATGTCACCGAGTAGTCGTAGAATGCCGCCTAAGGCCGCCCGACGTGCTGGGCCGACGCATTAGCCGATGAGGAGACACTTCAGTCTGTTACAAGCCTGGCCAAGGAACGCACCGCATAAGTGAACTGATCGAACTTGAGCCTGATATGGCCATTTTGCAAGCCTCCTGTACTCCGGACCAGCTCGTGAGCCTTCAGCTCCAACAGCTCGTCCGGAACGAAGCGTGGCTTGGTGCGGCTGACCCACGGCCACCGATCGGCTTCCTCGCCCCTCTCTTCGCGGTAGTCATCCGGAATGTGCAGCGGCTCCGACGTCACCTCAACAACGGCGTAGCAGTCCCTGGTCTTTGCCGAGATCACCACGAGGTCACCCTCCTTGATGCTGGGGCGCCCCTTGGCCGGACTGCCAAAGAACCAGGCCTTGCGCCATTGATCCAGTGCCGGCTCACCGTACTCGGACTTCAGCCACAAGGTCCGGTCACTATCGCGTGCATCCACCAAGAGCTGCTCAACCAAAGCAAGGACCGACTCACTGTCCAAACCTTCCGCAGCCAGCCTGTCCACCACCGTCAGTTTCCTGGCCCGCTGCATCAGGTTGTCCAAGTCGGCAGGTGTCACCGTGCGAGACGCCCACTCGCCCATCATTTGCCGTACTGAGGCAGCCTGGGCAGCTCCCAACTCGACGCCAAGTTCAACGTTGGCCGCAGCCGAGCTGCCCAAGCCAGCGCCAGTCAGGTTGGCTGATCCAAGGAATCCTCGGGAACCAAGAACGAACGCCTTAGCATGCAACCTGTCCACATGCCTGACCGAGAAGCCTGACTCAATGAGCTGCGAGAGACCGTCGACGCTCAAGTACCCGTTGGCTACCGCACTCGGATCTAGACAGGTAAAGAGCGTACGCG
The DNA here is from genome assembly GCF_042788025.1 of Paenarthrobacter sp. YIM B13468. Classification (NCBI taxonomy): domain Bacteria; kingdom Bacillati; phylum Actinomycetota; class Actinomycetes; order Micrococcales; family Micrococcaceae; genus Paenarthrobacter; species Paenarthrobacter sp. YIM B13468. The sequence goes on from NZ_JBHZPI010000005.1 coordinate 37,621, forward strand.
ATGAACCTGCCTGAATGTCAGCTTGGGCCAGTCTCTTGCAGATTTCGTATGACAGAAACGGACTGGCCAACAGCACGTCGCCGTCGGTGTCCCGGCCGGCTTGAAACAACCAATCAGCAGCCTTCGAATGGACCGCGCCCTCGTTCATCACGAGGTAGACATTACAGCGGCGACTGTCCCCGGTTTCGCGAAACCACGCTAAGAAGGGTCTCTGTGCTGGACTATGAAGCGTCCATCTGGATCACAGGTTCGTATTCTCTCGGGGCGAGACTGGCGTTGGCCTCCATTACGAAGTAGAGCCAACCGTACTTGCGTTTCTGAGTGTCAGCCTTTGCGGTATCACTTAGGGCCGCACCTATAGAAAAAGGATTGACAGGGCTGATGGGCAGGTTTGCCAATAGCCCAGAAAGGATAGTCTTGCCAGGCGAAGGTTTGTTTTCTGCAGCAAAACCCCAAAGATCTGACCACAACAGTTGCTGCATATTCACATCTTCGGTCTCCTCGACCAAAGCCAGCTTATTCCGAAACTCTGAAAGGAACGGACTCCGACGAAGCTCCAGAATTTCGCGCCACGACAAAGCTCCGTAGTCAACCACGTCTATGGCTGCCAGTTGAACCAGCGGGTCGGCTTCATCCAAGAACGGCAGATGAAGGGTGTTTAGCATTTGTTTATGTAGAGGTGAAAGAATCCCGACAGCCTCCGGAAAAAGGGTTCGCATACGCGATGGAAACAGCAAGTCCTCGGACATCTGCATCGCCACCGAACCACGATCCTTATAGTCAACGCCACGCCATGGTCGAGCGAGGGGCTGAAAAAAGTCGTCCTCCAAACCGCGGACGAATTCTAGGGCCTGTGAGTAGATAGGATCTTGCCCGTACTCAGATGGCGGTGGAAACTCGGCACGCTCGGCTTTACTTAAGTCTACCTTCCGGAGCAAAAGCTTCTTGAACTGCTTATCCTTGACAAGGTCGTGCCGCTCAGCATTACCACCAAAAGACTTGTTAATGAATAAATTCTCGTACTCACCTCCCGGTTCACCCAGACCACTGATGTCGAGAAATATGCGGTCACAGAGAATGGCGGCACGCTTCAGTACGGGCACCAAGTTGTTGCCAAGGAGGACGTCACTATGAAAGAGCATGTACGAGGAGACGACTGCTGTTGGACCGCGCATAGAGTTATCATATCCAATATTCATTTGTGCCGACGCGCCGGTCGTCACCCCAACCCAATGAGAACCAACGATAAAGATAGCCGAAGGCGCGAAAGACCGTCGCGTTTGCAAGCGAAGCAATCAGCAGCGATTGCGGACTGCTGGCTTGGCCAAATGCTCGGCGAGCAGACAGGTCCGACGCTGTGCCTAGAGAAGGCCCCAACCACTGTCCGGTGACGCGCCTCCCTCGTGAGCATACGCACGACCGGTTCTGAGATAACTACTGCCAGCATCCCCCGGACTAGCTCACCGGTGCGGCGAGTCTTCTGGGACCTCTATGGAATTATCCATTTCTGAAATACGGACCATCGCGAGGCTGTTACGGCCCTCCGACGCCTAATGCTGTCATATTACTGAGCTGAGTTTTTATCGGTCTCACCCCATCCTTGGGGTGGAGTCGATGCCAAAACGTGCACGCTCTGTAGAACCCTTCGAATCGACGAGCTTCCCGTACCTCCGCGATGGTATTCGATTACTTCGACTTGGACGAACCGTCCCAGCGCTGCTGCTGACTGTCCGCGAAGGCTCCTGGGCAACGTGCCTGACATAAGCGTGCCATCTTCAAGTTTCAGATCGAAGAGGTTTCGCTCAAAGCTGCCAGTGCGCCACTCGCCTTCGCGAGTTATAGTCACTTGATCAAGGCCGAGAGCTCTAATGGTGTCGCGTAGGTACCGGCTGTCTTGCGCGGTCAGCGTAACAACGGGATTGCCCTGACGATCATCGACGTCGACTTCGACGCCGAGCTCAACGCATCGCTCAGCGAATTTTTTCAACTGCGTCGTTGACGCGGCCCCAATTTCGATCAGCTTCTCCTCGAGAGGCGCCGGCCCCGAAGCGCGTGTCGCAACCACCGTGTCAAGAACAGCTAGCACCGTATCGACTGCAGCGTCGGCCGGAGTGGAGACATCGATTAGTTCAGCGAACGTGGTTTGACCGGGCGCGGCATTGTGCGTGTGGGCGTCGGTTGATGCTGCCGGCGGAGGACACACCAGCTCGAGTACTACCGAACCACGAGTAGCTGGGACGACCCACATACCCAGCTGCTCCCGGACGGTATCCGTTATCTCTTTGTAGGGCCTCTCAAGCGAGCGATTCACCGTATGGACGATAAGTTCGTTAAGCGACAGCACCGCCTTAAGAATATGATTGGCCGGACCCGCATGACCGACGACGGCTCCCGCGTGAAATCTCGTCCGCAGCCCCTTCCGCTGGGCGATCCACGCGTCCTGCACTTGTTCGTGAATTGCGGCTACACTCGAAAGCGTTGCCTCCGACATCCAGTCTCCTGGCACGAGCCGTGCATCAGCGAGGTTTTCCTCGACATCACGCAGGAATCGGCTCAAAGCCGGGTCAGAATGCGTCATCGATTAACACCTCCAAGTATCCTTTGGTCACAGTGCCCTTGGAGCCTTCCTCGCACTGCCACCACTTACGCCAATGCTTCTCGTTCTCGATACCCACGGCATAGTTGGGATGCCCAACTGGGATCCTTACAACACCATAGATGTCGAGACCGACATTTCTGCCCAAGCCTGGGACAGGAGTTCGTTTGTATCGGCCCTTGGGAGCGATCCAGTTATCAGTGATGTTGTTTCTGATTTCTGCTATCGGTGCTGAGGCGCTGCCGTCGATGATGGGAGAGCAATCTATGTCCCCAGGGCCCGTCTTGCCAGATGCGAAGCTACCGTCAATGATCACACTAGCCACACTCAGACCATACGCAGTAAGCAACCGTACGTAGTCACGCAGGTCTCCGAGCTGGGACAGCCTCAACTCTTCGTCCGGCCTACCTAGGGCAAAAGCATCCACGAGCTCCGCCCAAGTCAGGATGTGGGCGCCAGCGGGAAGTACTTGGTGCCCCTTTGCACCTTCAACAAACGAGGGAATCAACCTCGACTACCTCCCCCATATGTGAACTCTGTGCATAGACTAACCAAGCGTGTGGCACGTGTCCAAAGTGGCTCTTCGCGGTTCGTGGTGAATGTTCTGCCATGAGGGATGTTCATGCCGCTGTTCTGGCGGCACTGCGCAACAGGATACGCGTTTTGTAGTTGCGTACGTTGGTGAATCCCCGGCCAGTCCTTTTGATGTGCTTGATCGCGGTGTTGTTGGCTTCCACTTTCGCTGTTGTCGCGCCGGTGACAATGAGGACTTCGATCTCCTTCCACCACCGACAGATCGTGCGCCAGAGCCGGTTTGTTTCCGGCTGAGCAGCCTTTTCTACCAGTGCTTGCAGGCGGTCTTTTGCATCCGCTGCGTCGGCGAGGGACCCGGTGCCCAGCAGCGTCCGGAGCTGCTCTTTGACCTGCCAGGCGGCCTGCAGCTTTCCGGTGGCATCGTCGGTGGCGAACACCATTTTGAGTCTGTCCCGGGCGCGGTCCGAGAGCGTGTCGCCGGCGCGCAGGAGCAGCCTCCGGTTGGCCCAGACCGGGTCGATGGATCGGCCTCGCCGGCCGTGGACCTGCTGGGTGAGACGCTGCCGGACTTCGGTGAGCATGTCATTGCCGAGCTTGACCAGGTGGAACGCGTCGACTGAAACAGCGGTGCGCGGCAGCCACATCCGCAAGGCTTTCCGGAACGCCGCTGACGGATCGATGGCAACGACCTGCACGCCCAGACGCCATTCCAGAGGGCGGGCGAAGAGCCAGTCCCCGACGCCGTCGCTGTCGCGGCCGTCCACAATGCCAAGGACTTGTCCGGTGTCCAGATCGACAATCGTTGTCATCCAGGGCTCGTAGCGTTTCCAGGCCCTGGTGGCCGGGTCGCGGAAGAACCGCACCGACCGGTAGCGGTGTTCATCAATACCCAGCATCCGCGGTGCCAGGGCATCAACATCGGGCAGCGTCAGCGCTGCGGAGTCCAGGGCCCGCTGCACGAGCCACCAGGAGACACCGAAAGAGGAGGCAGCCTCGGCGGCCGCCCTGCCGGATCCGATCACGGCGGCCACGAGGGCGTCGCGGAGCCGACGGGTCGAGCGCGCCCGGCGCGGGACCTGAGCGGTCTCCTCAGTGAATGTCTGGCGCGGGCACAAGTACTCATCGCAGAAGAACCGCCGCTTGGCCCAGACCACTTCGACCGGCCCAGCGATAGGGAGGTCACGCAAGCGTTGTGACCGGCGGGAATGAACACGGCCGCTGATTACGCCGCAGGACGGGCAGCCGGCTTCGGCGGTGGCCACCACGTGGATCCGCCGCTGCCCGAAGGCAAGGACCTCGGTGCCGGTGACGCGGTAGTCGGGCAGGTTGAAGATGACGGTGGCAGCATCGAGGCGCGGGGAAGTAGGCTCGATCAAGGCTCGTAGCTCCTGACTTGATGAATGCGTAGAGAACATCCATCACAGCAGGGCTACGAGCCCTTCAGCTTTCAAGACACGGAACCCGTTTCACCATCAACCGTGAAGAGCCTCCAAAGTTTCAGAGCCAACCAGCTTGGGTAATCGTCTCGTCTCTCAGCACTTGCTAACGGGCTCTACCCGGTGACAGTCCCGCGCCAGGAGCGAGGGGGCGGACTGTGGCGTTGCTGAATGCGTACTGGACAGCAGTCCAAACGCAGGCGTCTCCATTCGAGTCCAATAAGATCAGGGCGGTCTCCGGCACCGACACGAGAGTCACAATCGCGCGCACGGCAGCGGACATGCACCCACAGGCCGAGATGCCGAGCGATTATCGAACCGGGCCGGTATTTTTGACTAGGCTGCCAGCACCTCGGGATACGAGGTGCTGGGGCGGGGTCGGTGGGCTGGCCTCTATGACCCACGTCGGTACGTATGCATATTCGCTGGCATAGTACCGCCACCCGCGTCGGGGACGCAGGAGGCTGACGAGTTTCGCAGCATTGCTTGCGGGATGCCATAGCGTCGGCGAGGAGGGTTGTAAGCTCATCGACCCACATGGCGCGTCGAACGTTCAAGAGTGTGCCAACGAATCTCGTGATCAGGGTGACTCAGCAGACTTGAATGCACCACAAGGTCCAAAGAGGCTGTTTGCCCGCTGCAACGCACTCCGTCAGCTTTTGTGCTTGATAGAGGTGCAGCCAGTGATGGTGTCGATCAGTTGCCAGTCCTTGATGGCATCACCGAGGCCGCGACCACCTGAGCATTTCGTGGGGGGGCTGCCGAGAAATCTGGCATCCCGCCGGTGAAGACATTCCTGCCAGTAAAGTTGACTGTTGCTGCTTCACCCACCTTTCCTCTGCTGGGAATGAATGGGATAGATGCAAACACGCAGCTTTCAAAAGTGACGTCATATTGGCTTTCATTCGGCAGGATAATTGAGGGTGATTCAAAGTGACATCTTTCGAAGACGAGGGTACGGTTCATTGGCGGAAAGTTTGGCTCCTCAAACTTCAATCGACCCTTAAAGAACGTCGAGTTCCGAAAGACTGTCTTTGTCGTTTCAGCGACAGAGCCATCAAAACTGATATCGATTCCGCCTTCTTGCAGCGCCACATTTACGAGGAGCAGGTATGACTCCCCCTCGTCCACGGAGACATCCAGCAGACCTCCATCCACAGTAGCGCGCTGAATCACACGAGTCTCATTGGAAGTTGCAAGCTGAGAGCACTTGATTCGAACACGTCCCTGCTCGAGCACCCACCCATCAACCCTTCCAAACTTTGCGCGGGTGGCGGTGAAATCCATTGGAGCCCGCCACCAAGCGATCTCTGCCGGAGCCGAAGCCCCCATCCGCCCCCGGAATGTTGATTGCAAGGTCGAGCGAAGCACGTCCACGTCTTCCGCGGATCGGGTGTCGGCAGGGAGGGCTGCAATTAGCATGCGGATACAATCGTCTCGATCTCTCTTGCGCCCTAGTTTGTGCCATTCATCGGCGACTGCGGCCATGGCAATGACGCCGGCCGCAGCTAGGCTGGCGTTCGCATCTCCGATTTGTTGTGCAGCAGTTGAGTATCGTGAACGAAGGCGGTCTTCATAGTCGACACTATGCTGTTCAAGCGTTGCCTGCAAAGAAGCACTTGCAACTTTCAGCATTTCAGCGGCATTTTCGTTTGCCTCTTGGGTCAACACCAATTGTCTTTCAGTAGCACGTTGCTTCCTGTAGGAGAGAAAGAGAGTTACGCCCACACCCAAAGCAGCGACGAAGGTTATTGCGTTTCGCAGCACCTCAAACATTTCGTTCTGACTCAAAGGGGGAACGAGCACCCAGGCGGGCGTGCCCATAGTCGCTTGGTATGAAAAGAACCAGCACGAAAGACCTAGCGCGCCGAGCGATGACCCCAAACCAACTATGACAGCCCGAAGAAGCGACCATGCTTTAGCATCAACCTCCGTGGTGCTTTTGCCAGTTGTAGAATGAGAGTCGCTATTGCCTTCGCTTGTCATCTGTTCATCCTATGCGGCGTCGGCACAGTTCAATCTATGGCGACGAGCAAGTCAACTTGGCCCCAAGGGCTCAACATCGTCCCCTGCTGGTCCCGCTTCGTTCAGACGCCCTTTTTCAAGGACACCGTCCCATAAAACGGTGACGTCAGAGCGAACAGGCCGCCATTCAGAGCACAGGACCAGCGTTGCCTCGCGTCCGGCCGGCTGCCGTCCGAATGGCCGAATTTGCCCACCCAAGAAATTGGACGGCCGATAACGGCGCATATGTTCGAATCCTCCACTCCCGCGGTCCTGGCTGTCCGGTAAGGACCGGGGCGAGACGTTCGATGGCAACCTTCTGGGCGCATCCGTGCCACCGACCGCGTCCAAGCAACCCTCAAGGGAAACCGCCGACTGCACTGCAGCTCAATCGATTCGCTGCATCCGCGGCAACCGCACGCCAAACCTTTTGCCCGCGCACGATTTCCCGAAGACGGCGGGGTCCCGTCATGGTGCAGGGAATGTCAAACGTCCATAGATAGCTAAGCCTCAGCAGAACGGGGCCCCTCAGGAACAGCGAGAGTCGACGAGGAGACAGGACTATGAATGCGCTCACCATCAAGGACCCGGCAGACCTGCTCAGCTTCATCGGCCACACCCTAGGCTTCTGGCCACAAGAAAGCCTCGTCTGCATCACCCTCAATAAGGACAGAGTCGGCGCCACCCTCCGCATCGACCTCCCCAAACAACCAGGCCACGAGATCCACTTCGCCCGCACCGTCGCCGCCTACCTCACCACTGACGAACGAGCCAACTGCATCGTCTTCGCCCTCTACACCAAAGAAGCCCCAGAACCAGGCGAAGCAAGGCCATACCGGAGCACCATCGCAGCGCTCACCGGAGTCCTCGCCCAGGAAGGCATCACCATCCGCGACGGCATCTACGTCACCGACAAGACCTACTCCCCCTACGACACCCCACCCGGGCCCGACATCGCCATACCCATCAGCAGCACCGAATACTCCCAAGTCAACGCCGAATTCATCTACCGCGGCAGCACCATCGAACCCACCAGCCAAGTCACCCTCCCGACAGCGACGGACAAACAAGAGCATGCGGCCGCCGTCGAACACTACAAACAAACCATCCTTAGCCAGCCGCCAGCCAATGCCACCCAAGACGCCCACGAACTCTGGACCACCATGCTGGAGACCAAGGACTACCCCACTGACGACAGCGTCCTGAAGCTCATCGCCTACTACCAATTCCCGCATATCCGCGACCGGCTCATGGCAGACATCCCCGGCATCGACGAACCATCAGTCCGCATCCTCTTCGCCCAAACCATCCGAGCTCCAAACTGGTCACGCATCGAATGGGCCAAACAACTCCTCACCCACACCTACACCCTCACAGGCCCAGAACACGCAGCACCCATCCTCACCACCATCGGCTACATCAACTGGTGGGAAGGCCGAGGATCCAAAGCACACCAATACCTCCAGCTCGCCCTCGACACCGACCCCGGCTACCGCTTCGCCCGCCTCACCGACCACATGCTCGGAGCCGGCATCATCGCAGGCTGGAACACCAACAAGAACACTGCATATCGGAACCAACTCGGCATGCCATGACAATATGGCGCTCGAGAGCCAGATTTGCACGTTATCGGTCTTCGGATTCGCGCCCATGACCTCAAATACACGGGCTGGAACCGTCTCGTTGGGGCAACCATCGAGATACGCCAACATGCCGTCACCATTAGAACCGGCAAGGTCGAAGCAGCAATGCCTGACACCTCAGCACTCTGGCTCGCCTCCGACGCCAATTTCCCTCGCCGTCTCCGAGAAGGCCCAGCATCACGAAGCATGGGTTGAGCCTCAACTGCTGACGGGGGCCGACTGCTACCGAATGACAGCAGCCCGGTTGTACCCGGAGATACAAGAGCCGGACTCCACCAACGCCGCGTCAACTATCGAGAGTAAGGCCACAGGACCCAACGCCATGTAGCCTCGTTCCCTCCTGTGGCAGGCTAAGCCTGTTCGCGAAAGGTCATTCGCCCAGCATCTTTGGTTCTGTGGAGTTCTCCAAAAGGCACGAGTACCCGGGACGCATTTCCAGCAAGTCGGTTCCGACGTCTCTGTGAGGCTTTTGGCTGCTCGACGGTGTGATGGCTCGTTGCGAGCAATGTCCAGGTACACATGGAGACGAATCCAGTACACCTATCCGTCTTTGCGTGCGGGCTCCCAACCGGAATCTCCTAACCGCTGGATTACATTGAGACTTTGCGCAGAGTTTTCATCAGGGCAGCAGCCTCCGTTCCACGGCAGTTCTGGTTTGTTCCTTGGCTTTGGTGAAACACTGCATTGAAGAACAAGCCATCCCCTATATAGCGGATGGCCAAAGCTGTCTCCGGGCCGACTTCGGCTTCAAGAACCACTAGCCATTTTTTCTGGGCGTCGACCAACCTTCGCTGCGTCTCGCTATGCGCCACCTGCGAGAGCCGCTGTAAAGCGACAAATGCTCTGTCCAGCGGCGAGTTGCTCCAAATGGATGTACGGATAAAGTATGCGGCCGGTCCGTCCGGGGCTGTCCTCATAGAGTTGATATCCTCCGATACCAGATCATCAAACCGCTTGAGCTGCGCCGAAATCAATGCTTCCCTGTTTGAAAAGTAGTGAAGTATGCCACCCTTCGATACGCTTGCAAACCTCGCGACGGCGTCCAGGGTGGCGGCCCGCTCCCCCGACTCTATGAGCAAGGACTCAAACGCGTTCAGCACCCTTTCAGGGATAGAATCTTTACCAGCCATGCAAACCTTGGGTGAATTCGCGGCAGCGTCCCAACTCGACGGATCGTAAGTCACAGAGCGAAAAAACGTGCGACGGCGCTTCGGAGGGATTTCTTTGCCTGGGCTTTCCACTTGTCATGTTTTGGCCGTCCTTCCAGCGTTATTGGTATTGCTTCCGTGGCTATTGAAGGCAGAAGGAGGACCCGAGCAGTAGCGACCACCTCTACCTTGATTGAGCATCCGCATTCACACGAGCGCTATGGCAGCAGGTGCAGTTATTCCTAAAAGTATTCGCCTTCTGACGCTGATCCGACGCACCTAAGGAATTCCGTGCACGCGACCGTCACCAACATCGGAGACCGTGCCGGCAAGCATGTGGTGCAGGTCTACGTCGCAACAGCAGCGGGTCCGGTCCGCCGGCCCGCCAGGGAACTGCGTGCCTTCACTAAAATCGATCTGCAGGCAGGCGAAAGCAGACAGGTGGCCCTGACACTGGACCGCCGAGCCTTCGCGTACTGGGACATCGAACTGGACCGTTGGGTAGTGCCGGCAGGCGGGTACACCATCCAGGTCTGCGCTGATGCATCCACTGTCCTGGCAGAACAGGAAGTGACCCTCGCCGGGGACAGCATCATCCGCGAGCTGACCATGGATTCCACCGTTGGAGACTGGTTCGCGCACCCTGCAGTGGGCCCGGCGCTGATGGTAGGACTGACCGCTTCCATGACTGAAGAGCAGGCCAAGCAGGCCCAAGAGAACAACGACCAACTCAAAATGGTCGAGTCCATGCCCATGCAGCAATTCCTTGCCTTTACCAACGGAGCCTTCCCGCCTGAAGCCCTGCAGTCATTGATGGAGCTCAGCAGGAAGGAAACCGCAGCCTGATGGCCACTGACAAGACGGGAACCAGCTCCAGGACGGCTGCCCGGACCCGTGTATTCCTCACCGGGGCCACAGGGAACTGGGGGCGGGCCACGCTCAGGGAATTCAGGGAACGCGGGGACCGGATCAGTGTGACAGCGCTCGTGCTTCCCACCGAACGGGACCGGGCCGCGCTGGAGCAATTCAGCGACATGGAAAACCTGGACGTGGTCTGGGGCGACCTGACCGATCCGGCAGCCGTGGAACGATGCGTCGCCGGAGCCGACATCATCCTTCACGTCGGGGCCGTGGTATCCCCCCTCGCCGACCGGCACCCCGAACTTGCCCGCAAGGTCAACATCGGGAGCATGCGCAACATCATCCGTGCCATCAAATACCAGCCAGATCCCTCACGGATCAAAGTGGTCGGCGTCGGGTCAGTCGCCGAAACCGGAAACCGGGCTATCCCCCACCACTGGGCACGGGTCGGGGACCCGATCCGGGTGTCCACCTTCGATGAATACGGGCAAACGAAAGTCATCGCAGAGCGGGAACTGGTCGACTCCGGGCTCCCCCGCTGGGCCTGGCTAAGGCAAACCGGAATATTCCACCCCGACATGCTCACCATCCGCGACCCCATCATGACCCACTCCACCCTGGACGGGGTCATGGAATGGGTATCAGTAGAAGACTCAGCCCGGTTGCTTGCCAACATCTGCGAACCCACAGTCCCCGAGGAATTCTGCGGAGGAATCTACAACATTGGCGGCGGAGCGCCGTGGCGGTTGACCAACTGGGAACTCCAAACCGCGATCGCTGATGCGCTGGGAGTAAAGGACATCAGGCGCTGGTATGACCGCAACTGGTTCGCCACCGGAAACTTTCACGGCCACTGGTACACCGACAGCGACCGCCTTCAAGCGCTAGTACCCTTCCGCCATAACACTTTCCCCGAAACTTTGTCCCGGGCCGTCGCCTCCCTGCCCCCTGCCGTAAAGTCTGCCGGGAAAGTGCCCGGCTGGCTCATCAAGCACCTGGTCATGAAACCCCTTACCCGCCAGCCACGCGGGACCATGCACGCCATGAGGTCGGGCAACCCCACGGAAATCAACGCCCACTTCGGGTGCCTTGCAAACTGGCACTCGATCGGGGATTGGTCCACATTCCAGCCCCCTGTGCCTGGTCGGACACCAGTGCTGCTGGACCACTGGTACAACGAAGCCAAGAAACCATCCGAATGGACGGAAACCGACTACCGTTCTGCCGCCGAATTCAGAGGCGGACAACTGCTGACCCAGGATATCGCCACGGGACAGTTCACCAAGCCCATCAAGTGGCGGTGCGCATTTGGTCATGCCTTCGATGCCAGCCCCCGGCTGGTCCTGACAGCCGGCCACTGGTGCCCCACCTGCGTCGCAGACACTGCCAGCTACCCAGACCAAGCCGCGCGGAATCCATTCCTCGCCCAACTTATCCACGCCGCGGAACTACCAAGTCCACACAGCCGCAGCGTCGGACAGTGCAGCCGGTACACACCCCTGATCCGCTGGCAAATCTTCACTGCAGCTACAGCACTACCCAGATACCGAAACTAAGAGAAATGCGAGGCAGGATCACGGTGGTACTCGACCAATCGGCCGCGGTGAACCGGTCGGTCACCGAAACTTGTGCCGTTGCAGGACACCATGGCTCGCGGCCGACAGACGACTGGAGTACTCTGGCAGGCTCCCTAGTGGAAATTCACCATCGCGGGCTATTGGTGGACGTCGGGACGGTGGACTGCGCTACGCAAGACGGAGGTCTGCTCTGGCTGCAACAGAACGGGGCAGTTCCACGGCGCATTATCGAAAAAGACACCGATATTTATGTCCGCTTTGCCCAGTTCCCGCCTGCTAGAAGCTGGACCGGACTCCTGTGCCCCGCCGTTGGGGCAAGAGAATAACGACGAATTGGCTGCCAGGCGTGACGGCGCACCAGCTCGTCCTGGACTTGGCGTGCCAGTGCGGGGGATCTCTTTCAACCGGCGCAACGAGAAGCAGCAAACCTTGCTATGGATTCTGCTCCTCAGAGCGCAAGGCTGAACTGCTTGACGGAACTCCTTTCGAAAGCTTTCTCCCGCCCGGCCTCAAAGTCCCATAAAGGTCGCTTCAGTGATACGTGGACTGCGTCCACGCCTGCCTTCGAGAATTCCGTAAGGAGACTTTCGATACGCCGACGCACCGCGACGGTCCAGTGCTGCGGCTCGGACGTACCGAGGATGTGTACGCGGCGGTGACCCAACGTATGAGGTGCTCGGCCGCTTGCTGCCCGCCTCCCTTCGTCCGGCAAGACCGAAAGGTACTCCCCTGCGCCGGTGCTACCATTGAGGACCACCACCGGCACAGGCAGTCGGCGTTGAGGCACGATGACTCGTCCGGTCACGGTGGCCAGAATCAGCGCATCGACCTGGCGGTCCAGCAGGGCTTCAATTGCCCGTTCCTGCTCCTGGAGGTCACCTTCGGTCTCGGTGACGAAGAGAGTATGGTTTCGCCCCGAGCAGCCCGCAGCGCTCCGCGGATCATGGGGCCGGCATAGCGCGTAGTTGCAATGAGATCAGAAACAAATCCGATGGTTGCAGACTTCTCCATCCGCAAGCCACGCGCCATCATGTTGGGACGGTAGTTCAGAGTCTCGGCCGCCGCGAAGACCCGGTGCCTGGCATCCTCGCTGAGCCGGGTATTTTCGCGGGCATTCAGAATCAACGACGCTGCGGTCGGGGAAACGCCTGCCAACTCAGCCACATCGGCCAAGGTGCTCCGAGGACCTGTCGCTTTCTTGTGACCAGTCATACGTTCCCTCGAAGACAAGCCTTGACACATTCGTGTTTGAACATGAAACTAGGATCCGCTAAATCCTTTTAGCTTCTAAGCTAAAACGTTGTACGGAGAGGTGCTTATGCTCAACATCACCGGGGATGTAGCTGCAGAGTTTGGTCCTGTTGCTGAAGCTTTCAAGACCAACTTTGACAAGCACGGCGACGTTGGCGCAGCGTGCGCAGTCGTCATCGACGGCAAAACGGTAGTTGACCTCTTCGCCGGAAATGCCCGTCCCGACACGCCCTGGTCAAGGGATACGCGGAGCGTTGTCTTCTCTGTCAGCAAAGGCATCACCGCCATCTGCCTCATCATGGCCTCGGAACGAGGCTACTTCGACCTTGAACTGCCAGTGGCGCGCTATTGGCCAGAATTTGGGAATTATGGCAAAGACAAGATCACGGTCCGTCAGCTGCTCGCCCACCGTGCCGGGCTCGTTTACCCCGACGTACACCTGTCGCCAGCGGACATTCGCACCTGGACGCCCACTGTAGATGCCTTAGCCGGCCAGGCCCCTCAGTGGGCCCCCAACGAAACCTTCGCCTACCACCCCCTTACTATGGGCTTTCTGGCTGGCGAGGTGTTGCGTCGCACGACAGGCAAGAAGCCCTCGGAGTGGCTCGCCACCTACATTGCTGAACCCTTGGGCCTGAGCATTACGTTCGGTGCCGACGGGAACAGCCCGGATTTCGCACCCATCCTCCCGCCTGGCACCGAAGAAATCACGCCCTACCCGCCCGAACTTCAGGTCGTGGCGGAAAAAGCAATGACCATGTCCGGCGCCTACGACACCGACTTCTTTAACGGCGCCAATGGCAAGACCTTCCTCGGTAGCGAAAGCCCCGGAGCAAACCTCGTCGCCTCGGCCCGCGATCTGGCGCGCCTCTATGCTGCGACAGTGAGTTATATCGACGGAACCCGCCTGCTCAATGACGCTTCCATCCTCGAGGCACTCCAGCCGTTGTCCGAGGGCCGACCGTTCTACTGGACCGATGAGGGAAACATCTGGGGCACGGGCTTCATGCTCCACTCCCGGCGCCGTGGAATGGCCGGACCCGGCAGTTTCGGCCATGACGGAGCCGGTGGCCAGCTGGCCTTCGCCAGTCGACAACACCGGCTCGGATTCGCCTACCAGACCGTCCAGGCAGGAAACCAGAATGACCCGCGTGCGGAACTGCTATCGCAGGCCCTCCTCAAATGCCTATAATCCAGACCCCTTCCGACTTGGCCAACGTCGGCAACAAGAAAAAGGGGTGGTGGAGCAGCCGCCGCATCAGGCCGGCACGACCACAACTACTGGGAGACAACGCATTAAACTCACCCCTATCCTCGTTGTGGGTGCAGCGCACATGGATTTAGATACCACAGTGCACCACCAGCTATCCAGGAGGTTCGCCGGAAAACGTGGCAGTAGGGCTCGTACGGCTTAGAGGTGCCGTTTCCGCTGCTAACACAACTGGGTGGTGACCCTGACGGTGAAACAGTCCGGCGGCACCTCGAGCGGTCTCCGGGGGTTGCGCTCCTAGAGACTCGCGGGAAGAGTTCATTTTCGAAACTGGGGAAGTCGGCTGCGGCGGCCTTCCCGGCGAGGCGGGTGAACAACGCGGTCCGGACGAGAGAGCAACTCCTTCGGCCGCGGGTAGCGGTCGGCGCATGTCGGCTTCACCAGAGTTTGCGCAGAAGGCGGCTCCTGGCCCTGGCGGTTCCAGTCCTGGCTTTGGCGGGGCGCTCCCCCGTCCACTCTTGACATGCGAAGGTTCGCGTCCCTACCTTTGATAAAAGGATTTATCCGGGTAAAGTCGCCCGTTTCGCATTGCGGGGACCCGAGAGCAGTACATTCTTCGTCCATTCCAGCGTTGTTTTGGAGAGTACTATGCCTTTGAAATTTACTTCGGTTTACAGTGCCCGGATGGGTGTAATGGCGGTCGCGTTCAGCGCTGTCCTTGGCCTGAGCGGGCTCTTGGTGGCTGCACCGGTTTCGGTGGCTGAGGACCTCCCTGCTGAACCTGGCAGTACAGCTGTCTCGGGAGCGAGGATTATTGGGCAGCGGTGGCTCACCCAGCGCACCTTGGAGTTCACAGTGGCCTCGCCCTCGTTCACCGCTCCGGTCCAGGTCGAGGTGATACTGCCCACCGAGTACGGGGAGGACAGCTCCCGCAGCTGGCCGGTCACGTACTACACGAACGGGACAAATCACGACCAGACTCTATTCCGCACCACATATAACGGAGAAGCGCTGACATCGTCGTATCCTTCGCTCCTTGTTGCCTCCAGAGGCGACGCCGGGTACTGGAGTGATTGGTACAACAACGGCGCCGGCGGTCCGCCTATGTACGAGACGTTTGTGACCAAGCAGCTCATACCGCTGATTGATGCGAACTTCCGAACGTTGAACGACCGCGCCTATCGCGCCATCCTTGGGGATTCAACGGGAGGCTACGGCGCGCTGATGCTTGCGGCCCGTAACCCGGACCTGTTCGTGGCAGCGTCCAGCCTTTCCGGGGCTGTGGACACTAACTGGCTTCCGGGCGCCGCCGTGCACAGTATCAGCCCGGTCCTGGACACGGCGATTCCGGACTCGATTTACGGTCCCCGGATAACGAATGAGGTCAACTGGCGCGGACACAACCCCGTGGACCTCGCCGCCAACCTGCGCACCGTGGACCTCCAGTTCTACACCGGCAATGGAATCCTGGGTGCAAGTGAAATCAGCGAGCCCACCGCGTCGACTGGCTGCCCGCTTGAGGCCGGCATTATCCTGCCGGAGACACAGAGCCTGCATAACGCACTCGTCGGGCAGGGCATCCCGCACAAGTACTCCGCTTACAGTTGGGGCTGCCACAGCCCGGCGATGTTCCAGCAGCAAATTGCCGAGAGCCTCCCCCGCTTCACCGAAGTCTTCGCCAGAAACACGCCGGCGCCGGCCACCTTCGACTACCGCTCCACCGACCCGGAGTTCAGTCGATTTGACTGGTCCGTCACCGCTGATCCGGACCGGGCTGCAGAATTCCTGAGCCTGCGCAGCGTGTCCAACACCGGGTTCACCATTACCGGCAGCGGCGCGACCCGCATCACCACGCCGGCGATCTTCCACGGGAACAAACCCCTCACAGTCCTGGTCAACGGCGTGCCCACGACCCTGAGGCCCGATAATACCGGCCGCATCACCGTCACTGTGGACCTCGGCCAGCCCAACCAGCACCAGCAATACACCCTCGGCGCCACAACCACCCTGCGCACCAGCGTCGTCAGCTTCCTGCGCTGACAAGCTGCCACGAAATTGGCCCCGATTGTCCAGCCTATGTGGCAACTATCCAAACCCTAATTGATTGTGATCACAGAGAATATCCACGAAGGAGTCGAGAGCGACATGCATCTCAAGAAATCGCTTGAACGCTGTGACCAACGCCAGTCCAGTGAACACGTCCCCAGCAAAATGACTGGTGCCTCCTTTCCAGAGCGCCAAATGAAGTTGCTCCGCGCCGGCGCGTCAATGGTTGCTGCAACGTTTCTTCTTTCTCTTGCCGCTCCACCTGCGGGAGCGTCGTACCTGATCTCCGAGGCGCCGGCTGCTGCCACGACCGAGCTCCTCGGCTCTGTTGCAGCGGACGCCAGCACGACGCAATGCGGGGAGCCTGGCAGCACATGGGAGCGAGCGGCCCCATCTGAGGCTGGATTCGATGCTCGGAAGCTCCAGGAAGCGGTTAATTACGCCACTCTTAGCGGATCTGCCGCCGTGCGTGTGTACAGATTTGGATGTCTCGTAGCCGAGGATGCGGTCTTACCGGAGGGCCGGGCGCTTCCCACTCCGTCAAACTCTGTGGCCAAATCCATTACTTCAATGCTGATGGGAAGGGCATGGACGCAAGGGCTGATATCTCCTGCCGATCCTGTGGGCTCGCTGTTCCCTGAAGCCGATTATGCACACGGCAAAATCAATGTTGACAACCTTGCCACCATGACCTCCGGGAATGAACAGACGCTCACGCATGATTTTAACGTTGCGATGCCCGATCGCATTCGTGACGCCCTAACCATTCCACTTATCCACGAGCCGGGCCAGTACTACAACTACTGGCAAAGTGGGGTCTCGCTGCTTGCCGAAGCTGTTACCCGGGCTGTCGGGCAGGATGTCCAAGACTACGCACAAACCGAGCTGTTCGGCCGATTGGGATTCCCCGCGAACGATGGAGCTGGCTCAGGGACAGCCAGGGACACACGGCTGGCTATTACGGACTCTCAATGACAGTGGACGATTATGGACGTTTCGGTGAGCTCCTTCGTCGAGATGGCGTCTGGAAGGGCCAACGGCTCCTGTCACAGGAATACATCCGGTACGCGATAAACCCCTCGGCCCCGTACCCCTGCTCGGCCGCGCTCATATGGCGCCCCGCCCTTTCCGAATGCAACGGAGCGTTTGGAACTACCGCAGCACCGGGACCATTTTTGGGACTGCCCTCGGACATGTGGGAGTTCCAAGGAGCCGCGGGCCAATTCGTCACCGTCTTTCCCACCCAGGATCTCATGGTGGTGCGGGCCGGCGGAGACGATGCCACGGCGACGCCTACCTCCCAAGAAACCCGGCGCCAGTTCTTTGACATGGTTCTGGGAGCCCTCCAGGATCCCGTACCCAGCCCGCACCTGACCCCCAGAGATGACATCCAACACAAGGCTTACGGCGGCAGCACCGAGGACGCCTTCTTCACCGGCTCATCAGTTGTCCAGCCGCCGCTGCCGGCACCAGGCCCGCGGAGGGCACGAGCGACCATCATTGCCGAAGACGTCTCTGTTGACGCCAACCGCCTGGTCGCAACGATCAGCTGCCCGCAGATGCACTTCGGCGCCGCCCCCAGCTGTACCGGTTCCCTGAGCAGCGATGCCACCTCCGACACAATCAGCTACGCTCTGCAACCTGGGGCAAGAGCTCAACTGCAATTGCGCCTGACATCAAAGGCGAATCAAACCCTGACTACAAGCGGCGAGCTCAGCGCCACTCTCCGGGCGGCCAACCGGGATGGAACCGCTGAAGGCACCATCACGACTGTAGCTCGACTCGTACGGCGTTGAGCCTGCCTCACAGGGCCTGACGTATTCCGGGCGACTCTGCCATACCCAAGCCCTGAGAGTGCCTTCCCAACCCTCCACAGAAACATGATCAGCCGCCCGTTAGAACGGGCGGCTGATCTGCGGGTCGGCGTCTTCTTACGGTTGGGTCGTACTGAAATCCGTCAAGCGCTTGAAGGAACAATAAGGGAATTAGAGCCACGAAGACGTCCTGAGGACGCCC
The DNA here is from genome assembly GCF_042788025.1 of Paenarthrobacter sp. YIM B13468. Taxonomy (NCBI): domain Bacteria; kingdom Bacillati; phylum Actinomycetota; class Actinomycetes; order Micrococcales; family Micrococcaceae; genus Paenarthrobacter; species Paenarthrobacter sp. YIM B13468. The sequence continues at coordinate 55,943 of NZ_JBHZPI010000005.1, forward strand.
CGCCCCCGCTCCCCAACCGAACGTTATGCTTCACACTCGGGCCACCTTCGGTTGCCCGCGCACTGTCGCTTCATCAACCCCACCCGGTCGCCACTTCGTATACGTTTCAAGAAACAACAACTCAAGATTCGTGCGCAACCCAACTAGGACCGGGTAACCGACCGCTCAGTCAGCCTGGACCGGATGACGAGAGCCGGGCGACGACTTCCACCGCGGCAACAAGCCTTTCAGTGGTATCGGTCCGGACGCACCCAAGGGCGTCCGCGATACGGTTTGCTATTGCTTCGGCTTCCGACTGCAAGTTGAACTTGACGCTGCTGATGGGTGGATGCGCGAGGACCGCGATGGGACTGTTATCGCCCCCGACAACGCCCAGTCGTTGAGGAACCGGAATTTGCTGGCATGCCGCCGCGCTGACGATACCCAAAGCAGCCAGATCATTCCAAGCGGCGATCCCTAGTGGTTCAGTTGAATGCGCGAACCATGCCTGCACGGTTCTGGAGATTCCGTCCAAACTGCTGGCAATGGTGGCTGAAACAGCGCCTCTGATGCCGCGCCCAGTGCAGATGTCGTGAAACGCGGCGACACGTGCTTGCGTGAAAGCGCGACCCCTCGGCTCTTCAATAGCGAGGTAGGCGAGGCGCCTGTACCCTTGCGCAAGCAGGTGGTCCACCTGCGCGGCCACAATGGCGTCTTGTCCGATCGCGGTGTTGTGCGGCATTCCGGGATAGTCGAGTAGACGTGCTGATATATCCGGCACGCCGGCGGATTCGAGAGCTTGGGCATCATCGGCATTCAACGGGTCGAAGGTAACAACGCATGCACACGGGATGCGTGAGAGCAGTTTATGAAGAGATCCTTGCCAGTGCTCGCCTTCGTAGCGAAGGCATACCAATTCATAGGCTGCGACAAAGCGGCCGATTTCCTCCAACAGAAGCTCGAGCTGGCCCGACACTTCCCAGTCAGGGATCAGGAGGAGGACTACATCACCCCGGCCGCTGCGCAGCGCACGGGCAGCAGGCGAGCCCACGTAACCCAGCCGGCGGGCAGTATCCATGACACGCTGGCGGGTCGGCTCGCTGACACGCACGTCGCGGCGGTTATTAAGAACATAGCTCACCGTCGCCCTGGAGACGCCGGCTTCTCTCGCGACGTCGCTGACGGTCAACGCAGTGGAACTCATTTTCCTCCTAGTGCTTGACACGATTAAGCCTACCGCATAACTTTGGTATCAGAGTGGTTGACACGATTAATCAAGGAGGATTAGATGTCCAGTCCGATTACCCCTGCAGCAAAGGGGTTGCCGCCGGCCCCCGGCGCTCAAATGGGCTCATACAGACACCCCTGGCGGGTGGCGGTCATTGCCGGCCTCGCGTCGTACGTCGACGGTGCAGCGCTAACCGTCAACGGCATTGCACTGGTGATTTACCAGCAGACGATTGGACTTACTGCCGATCAAGTAGGCCTACTTACGGCCGTCGTGACAGCAGGATTGGCGGTCGGGGCGCTGTTCGGCGGTCGTCTGGGCGACCTCTACGGCCGCCGCAAGGTCTTTATCGTGACGATGGCGGTCATAGCGATCGGCAGCCTCGCTCCCACCTTCTCCACGGATTTCACGGCCCTGCTTGCTGGCATCGCTTTGCTGGGTCTGGGCGTCGGATCGGACCTGCCGGTGTCGCTGGCCACGATCGCGGAAGCTGCCACGGAGAAAAACCGCGGCAAGATGCTGGTCTTCACGCAGGTGATGTGGATCGCTGCATCTCTGACCGTTGTACTCATCACTACCGCGACCGGCGGGATGGGACGGCTTAGCGGGCAAATCCTCTACGGCCTGATCGTCGTAGTCGCCTTCATCGGACTGGTCCTGCGACTCACGGTTCCCGAGTCGCCGCTGTGGCTGCGCTCCCGCGACGAACGTCGTCTCGGTATTCACACCGTCCGGGCAGACAAAGCACGAATTCGTGACCTGCTGCAGCCTCCGTTCCGCCGCCCGTTCATCATCCTGTCACTCTTCTACGCCCTGGTGCTGTCCGCCAGCACCGTCTTGGGCTCCTTCACAACCTATGTGGCAGTGAATGTAGCTGGCCTGGCAGTCACTGAGGTCGTACCCTTCACAATATTGCTGTTCCCCCTGGCCTTCATCGCATTATTCCTTTTCATGAAGTACGTTGACACTCACCTCCGGATGCCTTTGTTCCTCATCGGTGGGGCCATCACTGTCGTCGGTCTGCTGCTCCCGGTCTTCTTTGGCTTCACCCTAGTGACAATCCTGGGTGCGCTCCTGATCGGCTCCATTGGGCAGACCAGTTGCGGCGAACCCATCGCCCGGGTTTGGGGGAATGAAGCGTTTCCCACGATGCTTCGTTCCACTGCTCAGGGTTTCGTCTTCACCTTTGGCCGTCTGATGGCCGCCGGTACCTCGGCCATCATTCCTGCAGTCATTGCGTTCTCCCCGAGCCTGATTTATATTGCCTCGGCCATTGCCGCCGTCCTGGGCATTATGGTTGCGTGGGCCGGATTCCGCGGAGGCCGCATCGCCAACGAGTTTCAGCACGAGCAGGAAACCGACCGCGACCTCGCAGCTAACCCGCCAGTGACATAGCAGCCAATCTCCGCACCTCTCCCCGCACCGTCTTCCAAGAAAGCGTCAGTGATATGCCCGTCATTCCAGCACTCCAGGCCCTCCTGAACAGCATGCCCTCCACCGGACTAGTCGATCTGGCCGACCTCCCGTCCGTTCGGCAAGCCGGACTCGAGGGCGCCGACGCCCTCGCTGCACTTGTCGCACTCGAGCCTCTTGATGTGGGCTCAGTTCACACGGCAATGGTGCCGGTTGACGGCGGCGAGATCAAAGTCCGTATCTACCAGCCGGCCTCCCCTGGCCCACACCCGATGCACGTTTTTTATCATGGTGGTGGATGGATGGCGGGAACCATCGAGGAGATCTTCGTCGACAACGCTTGCAGGGAACGTACTGCCCTTGCAGGGTACGTCACTGTGGCAGTCGAGTACCGCTTAGCTCCGGAATTCAAGTTCCCCATTCCAATGGAAGATTCTTACGCCGCGCTGCTCTGGACCATTGAGCATGCAGCAGACTACGACGGCGACCCGGAATACGTCACCATCGGCGGAGGCTCGGCAGGCGGAAACCTCGCCGCCGCCATTGCCTTGAAAGCTCGGAACGAAAACGGGCCAAGGATCAGCTTCCAGGTCCTCGAAGTCCCCGCTTTGGATCTGACATTGGGCAGCCCGAGCGTGGAGCAGTATGGCGGTGGCGACTACCCATTGCCGAAGTCTGAAATCGACCTGTGTGTCACCGGCTACCTGCGGGCCCCAGAAGAAGCCAACAATCCCTACGTATCACCGCTGCTGGCTGAGGATTTGTCCAACCTCCCGCCCGCGTTCATTATCAGCTCCGAGTTCGACCCACTGCAGATGGACGGGTCCCGCTACGCACAGCGGCTCCAGGAAGCCGGGGTGCAAGCGACCTTCTCGCTCGGGAAAGGCCACATCCACGGCTCCTCCCAGTTCACGAAGCTGCTCCCGGAGGCAGTGGCATGGCGGGATCAAGTTATCGGCGCACTAAGAACCCATGCCGCCGACCACCGCGGCGTCACCGCGTAACCCGTATGGCGGCGTCGAACTCCAAAGTAGTTTGGCGACGGCGAACGTAAGGTATGCCGCAGCACGGGTCGAATGGCCAAAGGTTCATCGACCGGATCATCAGCGGCCCGGTCAGGAGTCGAGGAGAGCTCCTGCCAGTCGCGGGCGTCACCAACTCCGCGGCCGCGCCAACCGCATACCGGATCATGCGATCGAAAGTTCGAAGGCGGGGCGAGAAACATCCGCTTGCGCCGGCATTCTTTGCTGGGGAACCACTGACACCAGAAGTGATCACCTGGGCTGAAGAAACTTTCGGTAATCCCGTGCGGGACCACTACGGGCAAACCGAGCACGGGATGATGATCTTCAACGCCTGGCACGACGACATCCGGACTGACCTCCAGTCGGGCTCCATTGGTCGCCCTATCCCCGGCTGGAGCTTTGCGGTTCTACAGGACAATATCGATGAACCGGCCGGACCCGGTGAAATCGGCCGCGTCGCAGTTGATGTTGCTGAAGGTCCCCTGATGTGGTCAAGGGCTGCAAAAGTGCCCGGAAAAATAGCTGAACGACTCAACCTGGACGGGCGGTGGTATCTCACCGGAGACGCAGGAAAAATCGAGGAAGACGGAAACTACTACTTCTCCTCCCGCGGCGACGGCGTGATCATCATTGCCGGATACCGGATCGACCCCTTCGCTGTAGAGAGCATCCTCGCCGGTCACCCGTCCGTCCAAGAATGCGCCGTCATTGGCCCCCCGGACGACTCTGTGGCGATGTTCTCGAAGCTTATGAGGTTCTCACCGATGGGGTTAGACGGCAGCGAAGACATGGTTGTTAAGCCCCAAAGCTGGTTAGGACCCAGCTCGCTAGCCCATGCGTACCCCGCAAGGTTCACTTCGTTGATGATCTGCCAGCCCGAGATGGGCGCGGTAACCCTATCCAGGCCCTTGCGCTTGCACTTAATTGAACAGTTCTTTGGCTGCGACCGCCCGGGTCTCCACCCCTTCAGAGCGCCAACGGAGCTGACCATATCCTGGCAGCCTGGCACACGATGCAGGTCTTCGCCGGACGATGTTTTCTAGCTCTTCTTTTTGCACACGGAATCCCGCTGGCGCAATGGCATCTCCACCAGGTATTCCCTTTTCTCTGCTTCCGGATCCAATAGCAGTCGAACTGCCAGTTGGCCCATTTCTTCGAATGGCAGAGCACAGGTAGTGAGCTGTGGTCGAAGGTGGCTGGCGAGAGGGTCGTCGTCAAAGGAGACGACGGAAACGTCCTTCGGCACACTCAACCCAGCTTCTGCCAAAGCCTGGTACGCACCAAAGGCAAGTCGGTCGTTAAGGCAGAGCAGTGCATCGAACGGCAACTTGGATTCCAACAAGCCGCTGACGGCGGCATACCCCGACGGTGTGTCCCAAACAGGGCAATCCACTTGCGCGGAGAAAGACATCTCTCGCTCACCCATCACGGAAAATATCCCCTTGAGACGCCGCGTCACAGTAGCTGTGGCGGAAGCATCTGTGATTCTCGCCTCGGTGCTTCCAATCAGCGCGATCTTGTCCTTGAAACCGTTGTCGGCGAGGAGTTCAGCCACTGACCGGCCCCCGGAATATTCATCCGGAAGGACGCTGCAAGCCAGATCGTCGGAGCTGGTGACGTTGAGCAGGACCACGGGAACACTCTTGGCCGCCTCGGGAACCACTACCGGTTGGGAGCGGATGGCCGCATAAATAATTCCTTCCGACAGGCGGTCCAGCAAAGCGTTGACCGCCACGGACTCATCAATAGGTTCAAGGTGCTGCATTACTGAGGAACCGAGAGCCTGTGGGATGAAGGAATCGTGTTCCGTTTCAATGATCAGCACTACGTGGCCAGTCTTGCGAGCCTCCAGCATTGCCCCGTGAATTAACTGTCCGCCTACTCCGGATGTCGTGATGTAATCGGACACGAATCCGATGCTTTGGCTTCTTGTCCGAAGGCTGCGTGCCGCAAGGTTCGGCCGGTACCCGAGCTCATCGGCGGCCCTTCTTACCCTTTCTGCTGCCTCAGCAGAAAGCCGACTGGGCCGGTCATTCAGGATCAGGGATGCCGCAGCTGTGGACATGCCTGCCCGTTTAGCTACGTCAGAGAGCGTGGGACGAGTCAAGTTCTTCTTCCTTCGGTTGGCACCAAGTTGTCGGTGAGATATCCCCACAAGGTGACAGACCCCAATGGTATCGTCGGGTTCCCGTAGATGCTTTGAATAATGCAACAGCTGGAAATCCTTAGGGCTTATTCTGACTCAGAGTCCGCGCCAAGAGCGTCCACAGCTCAACAGACCAAGCTGAACCACGAGAGAGTGAGAATAGGTCAGCGTCATTTCAACCGTGGTCTTAGAGCACCTCGCGGTGCGCTTCGTCATGCGGGCAATTGCCGGGGTGCTGCAGCAACGCCAGCTCACCTATCGTACTGGGGGTACTGGGGCTTCGGTGATCGCCTGGATTGAGTCACTGGTGGGCGGTGCCATTGAGGGGCTTCAGGGTCAGCTGAATCCGACTCACCCCAATCAAGCCAAGACGCGCGTACCCGGGCAATGGGAGGCCCGCGTCTGGCGGACTCCTGGGAGTCCGCCAGTACCATAAGAAGTATGCAGCAGACCCGCGACATCAGCTTCGCCACCCCCCGCCGCACAGAACTGTTCGACGACCTGGTCGACTTGTTTCTAGGCGCCGGCTTTCGTCACCTGACCCTCGATGAGATCGCCAGGCGACTGAAATGCTCCAAATCTACTCTTTACACTCTGGCAGGCAGCAAAGAGCAGCTCGTCCGGGCCGCTACCGTCCACTTTTTCCGGCGCAATACACAAATCGTAGAAGACAGGCTTGCCTCCACAGCGGGGTCGCGTGAGCGCATCAGCGCGTACCTGTCAGCGGTCGGCCATGCCTTGTCGACAGCGTCAGCTGACTTCATGAGCGATCTCGACACTTTCCCTCCGGCGCGCGAAGTGTACGAGCAGAACAGCAGGATTGCGGCACGGAGGGTCCAGGAGCTTATTGACGAAGGTGTTGCTAAGGGCGATTTCCGGCACGTGAATGCTGCCTTTGCCGCGGATCTGGTTTCTACCATGATGGTTCGAATCCAGCAGGGCGCCGTCCGGGACCAAATAGGTCTGGATGACGCAAGTGCCTACCGGGAACTGGCTTCGATCCTGACCGCCGGCATCGGCCTCTAGAGGCTCCTCAGGCTGCAGGCAGAATCTGGGGATTCGGATGGATCAAGCCTGCGGGCTCATCGTCTATTCCGGTGGGCGGTTTCAGGTTGGGGCCAAGAGCGGTGCGCAGAACAGCGGAGCGCCAGATCTGCGATCTAAGGACTTCCTTCGAGCGCAGCCAAGAGAATGATCGAGCAGTGTGGTTTTGCTCGCAGGGCGTGGATGCCGATGTCCATGCCCCTAACGCCAAGCCGACCAACACTTTCGCAGCTGCCCGAAGGAGCGCCGGTCTGGCGGCGGTGCCCAGGGCCGGGCGTTCACTGGCGTAACTTGGGTTGGATCTAGGCGAACGCGCTGATGCCGGTGAGATCGCGCCCAAGGATGAGTGCCTGAACCGATTCGGTTCCTTCGTACGTGTGAAGGGCTTCGACATCGGTCAGGTGCCGTATGACGTGGTTTTCGAGCAGAATCCCGTTTCCGCCCAGCATGTCGCGTGCAATTAACGCGATTCGGCGCGCCGCCCGGGTGTTGTGGTACTTGAGCATGGATGCCTGTGTGGAAGTCATTCGTCCATTTGCTTGCAGCTCACTGACAGCACGGCACTGCAACTGCATGTTGGTCAGTTCGGCCAGCATCTTGGCCAGGCGTTCCTGAACCATCTGATGTGCGCCGATCGGTTTACCGAACTGCTTTCGCTGCTTCGCGTAGGACAACGCGGCCTCGAACATCGCAGTACCATGGCCGAGGGCGGACCAACCCACGTTAACTCGGGTTTCGATGAGCGCACGGGAGACGTCCTTGAACGAGCATGCGCCAGGAAGCAGATCCTCCGCGCCCACCCGGACCTCGTTCAGTGAAATTTCGGCCTGGTGGATTGCCCGAAGCGCACCTTTGCCCCGAATAACCTCAGCGGAATACCCGGGCGTCGACTGCTCAACGATGAATCCCTTGATTTGCCGGTCTGCCTCGTCGCGCGCCCATACGATGGTGATGCCGCCAGTGGCGCCGTTGCCGATCCATTTTTTGTTCCCATTGATTACCCAGCCGCTACCCTCGGGCCGGGCGGTGGTTTCGAGGGACACGGAATCGGAGCCGTGATCCGGCTCTGTGAGCGCGAACCCTCCCAGTACATAAGCGCGAGCCACAGGCTCAAGATAGCGTTCGTGCTGTTCCGGACTGCCGAACAGCACAAGGCTGCGAAGAACCAGGCCACCCTGCACTGCAGCTGCCGCCGCCATCGATCCATCCGCTCTGGAGATCTCCATAGCTACCAAACCCGCTGCCAGGGGAGACATAGCCTCGTGGCCCGGGATTTGCAATCCATCCGTGAGCAGATCTAGTTCACCCATACGGCGAACAAGGTCCAGTGGATAGTCGGCGTCCTCCCAGTGCTGGTCGATCCTCGGCAGCAATTCGGCGGAATACTGGCGGGCCCGGTCCCAGTGAGCCTGGTCGTCAGCTGGGATGGATTCCAAGGCACTTAAGTAGTCAGTGCCCAGGGGCCGGTCAAGGACGAAAGCTGCAGACGGTCGGTCATTCATGCCTGGGCTCCTGAACTTTGGGTAACCCGTTCAGAACGCAACTGTCGTTTCAGGAGCTTGCCTGACTGGTTACGTGGCAGTTCAGCGACGAAATCGACCCGCTTTGGCACTTTATAGTCCGCGATCCGCTCTTTTACATGTGTGCGAACGGCCTCGGCTGTCAGGGACGCTCCTTCCCTGAGAACAACGACGGCGGTTATCGCCTCCCCCCAATGTTCATGGGGGAGGCCTACAACGGCTACCTCGGCGACCTCTTCCAGTTCATAAATGCAGTTCTCGACCTCCCGGGGCGCGACCAGAACACCACCGGTATTGATGACGTCCTTTATTCTGTCTACGACCTGGATGTACCCTTCCCCATCCCTCGTGACCTGATCTCCGGATCGGAACCATCCGTCTACGAAAGCCTCGGCCGTTGCTTCCGGCTTGTTCCAGTAGCCGAGGAAAAGCTGGGGCGAGCGGTACTGGATCTCACCAGGCTCACCAGGACTTGCAGCCAGCCCGTCCAAGGTCATTACTCTCGCCTCGACATGGAACACAGGGCGGCCGCAGGAGGCAGGGCGTGCATCGTGATCCTCCGGGCGCAGCACCGTGCACAGCGGCCCGAGCTCGGACTGCCCAAAGCAGTTGTAGAACCCAATGGCTGGATAGCGCTCCCGCAGTCGCTGGAGCACAGTGACAGGCATGATGGAGGCACCGTACTGGGCTTTGGTGAGGGAGGAAAGATCCCTGGTTTCGAGTTCCCCGTGCTTCGCAAGGGGGACCCAGACAGTCGGGGCAAGAAAAAGGGAGCCGATACGCTCCTCTTCTACGAGGCGGAGGATCTGTCCGACATCCGGCTTCGATATCAGGCGAATGGTTGCCCCCAGAGAAAGGTACGGAAGCATAAACGCATGCATGGCAGCCGAATGATACAGGGGCATTGCTATGAGCGGCCGGTCCTGCGCAGAGAGGTCCATCGCCACAATGGCGGACAGATACTCTGCAAGCAATGCGGAATGGGTCATCATTGCCCCTTTAGGGGCAGAAGTGGTGCCCGAGGTGTAGAGCAACTGAACGAGATCACTTCCCGATGCCGGTCGATTGGCAGGGATATCGTGAGCTGGAGACTCCAATGCCGTGTCCAAAAGAGACAGGCCGCTTCCGGCACTGGCTGAAAACATTGGCCAGACGTCTTCAACAGTTGGTGTCTTTCCGCTGCTACGGACTTGATCGACCAGCGATAACAGCCCGTCATCGGCTACCACGAGGCTTGCCCCGGAGTCTTCCAAAACGTACGTCAATTCGTCGCCCTTGAGCGCAAAATTCACCGGTACATGAACCAGTCCTGCTTCGGCGCAAGCGAGGTAAAGGATCACGTACAAATCAGAGTTTGCACCGTAGGCCGCCACGCGCGCACCGCGCGGAAGGTCGGCGTCCATGAGGCGGTGAGCTACCCTATGCACTGCAGCGCCGAGTTCGGTGTAGGTCCAGGTTCGCTCCTCAAAGACCAGGGCAATCTGGCTGCCATTGCGGGCGACGGACCTCTGGAGCAGCTTGCCGACTGTGTCCGAGTGGGCAGATGCAAGGGACACAAGTTCCTCAGCTGTGTAGCCGGGTGCACTTGAAGCGTTCATTGGATGCAGGTCCTTTCACGAGTTGGGAAGCGGTTATTCAAAGGCATTCGATGATGGTGACGTTTGCTTGCCCGCCACCTTCGCACATGGTTTGAAGGCCCCATCGTGCGCCGGTGCGCTCAAGTTCGTGCAGCATGGTGGTCATCAGTCTGGCGCCCGTCGCCCCGATCGGGTGACCCATGGCGATCGCTCCACCATTGACATTGACTTTTTTCATGTCCGCTCCGGTTTCTTTCTGCCACGCCAGAACGACCGCGGCGAAGGCCTCGTTTATCTCGATAAGGTCCATCTCGTTGAGGCTCATACCTGCTTGCTGCAGTGCGTGGCGGGTGGCAGCAATTGGCGCGGATAGCATCATGACGGGGTCATCACCCCGGGCTGAAGCGTGGTGAATCCTGGCCCGCGGCCTCAGGCCATAGCGGTTAACGGCCTGACGCGAGGCGATGAGGAGCATGGCGGCGCCGTCCGACATTTGGGAAGCGGTCGCCGCGGTGTGCAACCCCCCGGCGGTGATTGCAGGCAGGGACCGCATCTTGCTCAGATCGGGTTGTCGGGGTCCCTCATCGGCACTCAAACCAGCAAGCGGGAAGATTTCCCGATCGAATCGCCCCTGCTGCTGGGCGACAAGTGCTTTCTCGTGAGATGCGACTGCAAAATCTTCGAGTTCATCCCGACAAAGATTCCATTTCTGAGCCATCATTTCGGCCCCACGAAACTGCGAAATGCTTTCGCTGCCATAGCGGCGTGCCCAGAATCCGGAGCCGACGAATGGATCAGGAAAGCCGAAGCGTTCTGCGGCCTGGTTAGCGAACGTGAGTGGAATGCTGGACATGGACTGAACACCGCCGGCAATCACCAGCTGCCTGCTGCCGGACTTCACGGCCTGGGCAGCGTAGGAGACGGCCTGTTGGCCCGATCCGCACTGGCGTTCCACGGTGGTTCCGGGAACCGCTTCCGAAAGCCCTGCCGCAAGCCAGGCATTCCTCGCGATATCCATCGCTTGGGGGCCTATTTGATCTATGCACCCCAAAATCACCTCGTCGTACGCTGACGACTCGATCCCCTGTCGATCGACAAGCTGGGCCAAGGGCGCGGCTGCGAGGTCGAGCGGATGGACTCCGGCCAGGCCCCTGCCCCGGCGTCCTACAGGGGTGCGAAGGGCATCGATGATGTAAGCCTCGGCCAAGTGTTACCTCCTAGTTCAACCGGTCGGCGGTCGTGGGATATAACCCCACTGATTCTTGAGCATGACCCGGTGCGTGTAGTCGTGTGGTCCGTTCTGCAGGACGCGGAAATTACCGCCACGGATGTGGCGGTGTGTTGCCGTCGGAGGCCTGAGCAGGATAAAAACCGCAGACAGCCGCTAATCCGACTCTGTGACGAGTCATGTCCGCCCCTATCGAGCTGAACCTGTTTACGCCTTCAAATTCCCCGCCGCGGCCACTGCCGGCGTTACGCAGAGGAACCTTGCGCGTAACGCCGGCAGAGCAATTTGACGTCGACGTCATCAGCTTTCCTGTCTGAGATTGGCGCTTCGCGTCTGAGATCGACACTGCAAGCGAAGACTTCGGATGCTTCACAAAGGGGACTCCAAGGGACACTCCGCCGGCGAGGAGATGCCGGCGACCACGAACCCTCTCTGTTGGGCCAGCTTTAGCACCCCCTACGACGATAAATCCATTTATCTCCTAATGCAACCACCTCCAGGACCGGCATGATTGTTTTCTATCCGCCCGGGCAAACCGCCGGCGGCCCCCACTGCCGCAGTGGGCTTCCCATCGATTCTCATGAGGTCCTCCCTTGCCGACGGAGACGGAAAACAGTACTGTATAGCGTAACTCAGTACTGTATACAGTTCTATGAGTCGACGGCTTATGTAGCCGGATACCCGACAGGCGGGATAGTTCCCGCAACGAGACTGAGCACTTGCCCTTCCCAGCTGACCGAAAGGTTTCTTATGCCGACGTCTGTCATTGTCGCCGGAGCCCGAACCCCCATCGGGCGCCTGCTCGGCTCCCTTCGTGATTTCTCCGCGGCCGAGCTGGGTGGTGTCGCTATCCGCGCTGCGCTTAGCAAAGCCAAAATTGAGCCAGCTCGGGTGAAGTACGTCATTATGAGGCAGGTTCTAAAAGCCGGGGCGGGACAGATGCCGGCGCGCCAAGCGGCCGTCAAAGCGGGGATCCCAATGGAAGCACCCGCTGTGAACATAAACAAAGTGTGTTTGTCCGGACTCGAAGCGATTATTTTGGCGGACCAACTCATCCGCTCCGGCGCGTTTGACGTCGTAGTCGCCGGTGGCATGGAGTCAATGAGCCAGGCACCCCATCTTTTACCGGCTGCCAGACGCGGCTACAAGTACGGAAATGCTACGGCCGTGGATCACCTGGCCTTCGACGGCCTTCACGACGTTTTTACTGACCAGCCAATGGGGCTCCTCACGGAGGCCGACAATGCTATCTCCCGCGTATGCCAGGATGACTTCGCTGTCCGATTGCACCTACGCGCTGCGCGGGCATGGAACAGCGGCCTGTTTGACGAGGAAGTGGTCCCTCTGCAGTTCACGGGCCGCAAGGGAGAACGCGCCTGGGTGCGCTGCGATGCAGGCATTCGCCCTGACACGACCAGCGACACCCTGTCAAGATTGGCGCCGGCATTTTGCGTAGGTGGAACCGTCACAGCAGGGAACGCCTCATCAATTAACGACGGCGCTTGCGCCGTAGTTCTGATGAGCAAGCAGGTCGCTGAAGCCGAAGGGCTCGAGTGGCTGGCAGAGATCGGAGAGTTCGGGATGGTTGCGGGCCCGGACTCGGGCCTGCTGCTTCAGCCCACACACGCGATTTCCAAGGCGTGCGAGGCGGCCGGAATCTCACCTGCCGAATTGGACGTAATTGAAATTAATGAGGCCTTTGCCGCCGTGGGAATAGCATCCACGCAAGAGCTGGGCATCGACCCCGACAAGGTCAACATCAATGGTGGTGCCATCGCGCTGGGGCACCCTATTGGAATGTCTGGCGCCCGGATCACGTTGCATCTCGCCCTTGAGCTGCAACGTCGCGGTGGTGGCACCGGTGTCGCCGCCCTCTGCGGGGGCGGCGGGCAGGGCAACGCTTTAATACTGCGTGCGCCTTCAACAAGCCTTACCTCCAGCTAAGACTAGCCAACCGGAAACAAAGGAGACGTTCATGCAGATTAAGGACGCAGTTGCCCTCGTTACAGGCGGAGCTTCCGGACTCGGACTGGCTACCGCTGCCGCCTTGCACCAGGAAGGAATGCAAGTCGTTCTGGTCGACCTTCCCTCATCCGACGGCGAGGTCGCCGCGAAGACTCTTGGACGCGGGGCACACTTCATGCCGGCAGATGTAACATCTGTCGAAGAAGTCGTCTCTGCGGTCGACTTCGCTGCGAGTCTCGGCCCGCTGAGGGTCGCTGTAAATTGCGCGGGAATTGCCACTCCCGGAAAAGTGCTGGGACGTTCCGGAGTCTTGCCTCTGGAAGAATTCGAGCGGGTGGTTCGTATCAATCTGGTGGGAACCTTCAACATGGTGCGCATCGCAGCCAGCAAGATGACATCCATAGAAGCCATCGAAGGCGAACGAGGTGTCATCATCAATACGGCGTCGGTGGCCGCCTTCGACGGACAGATAGGCCAACCCGCCTACTCTGCCTCTAAGGGAGGGGTTGCAGCAATGACATTGCCCCTGGCCCGCGAGTTGGCCAGCCATCTCATCCGCGTGATGACGGTGGCCCCCGGCATCTTTGAGACCCCGATGATGGCAACTCTGCCACAGGACGCCCAGGCATCACTGGGCCGGCAGGTCCCGCATCCCTCCCGACTTGGCAAAGCCTCGGAATACGCAGCACTCGTGGCTCACATCATAGAAAATCCAATGCTCAATGGAGAAACCATCCGCCTTGACGGCGCAATCCGGATGGGCCCCAAATAAGCGTCGAACCCAGCTTCTGAAATGCTGGCCTCCGCCACTATCCCTCCTGATAGATAGTGGCTGATCCGCTGATAAAAAGGTTCGCCCAAAGGCTGCCCCTTCTTCAAAGTGAAGCCCGGCCCACGTCTCAGCTCAAAACCGCTTGGATAACGGTAATCGTCCCCATGGCGGTCTTAAACCTTCACCAGTACTCACAGCTAGTCACGTACCGATACCTGGTGCGAACTGGTTCGAACGGAAGCACTATGCCCCATCCAGCCACATCCCGATTGCAGAACTTCGAAAACAACGAGGAACCCACGGCCGTTCTCCTCACAGAGCGGCGAGGACACGTCTTCCTGATCACCTTGAACCGTCCACAGGCCCGAAATGCCATCAATGGCGAGCTCGGAGCAGCAATGGGTCGTGCCCTTGACGAGCTCACGGGCGATCCTGAGCTGCGGGTAGGCGTCATTACGGGAAACGGCAAAGCCTTTTGTGCCGGTCAGGATCTCAGAGCCCTTGCCGCCGGTGAACCCATGATCCCAACGGGGCACCCTGAGTGGGGATTCGGCGGGTTCGCCCAGCATCAAGTGGACAAGCCTCTTATCGCCGCAGTTAACGGCCCTGCCGTCGGCGGTGGACTGGAACTCGCTCTTTTTTGTGATCTGATCCTGGCCACCGAGGATGCAATCTTCGGTCTTCCGGAAGTCACGCGAGGTCTTTTCGCCGCCGCGGGTGGCCTTCAGCGCAGCGCTCAGCAGTTGCCTGAAAAGATCGCCAAACGCTTGGCCCTAACGGGTCAACCCATGACTGCGGGGGAGGCAGCCCGTTTTGGGCTCGTGAACGACGTTGTGCCGTGCGGCCAGCTCTTGGATGCAGCACTCGAACTTGCCGGAGTCATTGCCGCCAATGCGCCTCTTTCCGTGACCGCAAGCAAAAGACTCATCCAACTCACTGTCCAACAGGGCAGCCTGGAACCAGCACCATGGGAACTGAACGAAAAAGAAATGCGGATCATTTTCAGCTCAGAAGATGCCCGCGAGGGTGCTCTTGCCTTCGCAGAAAAGCGCGAACCAGTCTGGAAGGGGCGGTAATGGCCGACCGCGTTGCGAGCACAGTACACGGGTTGGAGGTGCCCAACGTTCCCCGCCAGGCAGAACCGCGTGCGGGGGTGTTCGCGGCGCAGCTTGAAGCAGTCACAGCCGACGTGACCCCTCCCTACGCTGACGCCGACTTCTTATCTATCGGTTCGTTGCTCTCACCTGAGGAACTCGCCGAGTACGAATCTGTACGCTCGTTCTTCCAGTCTGAAATTCGCCCAGCTGCTACTGCCTATTGGAACCGGGCCGAGTTCCCCTACGAACTGCTTCCCAAGCTGGCAAACCAGAACATCACCCGCTTTGGCCCGAACACCGGACACCTGCTTAACGGCCTTGTCCATATGGAAATTGCTAGGGCGGACACCTCGATCTCTACTCTCTTCGGTGTACACCACGAACTATTCACTCGATCGATCCAGGATTTAGGCTCCGAGGAGCAAATCGCCCGATTCGTGCCAGACCTCCTGGCATTGCGGAAGATTGGCGGCTTCGCTCTGACCGAACCGGATCACGGGTCAGACATCTCACGAGCCCTGGAGACAAGCGCACGTTGGGAGGGCGACGGCTGGATCCTCAACGGGGAGAAGCGATGGATCGGCAACGGCACCAACGGTGACTATCTTCTAGTATGGGCACGTGACGTAGCCGACGGGCAGATCAAAGGGTTCGTCGTTGAGCGCGGAACTCCCGGCTTCACAGCCACAGCCATTGAGAACAAAATCGCCCTACGCGCTGTACAGAACGCACACATCCGTTTCCAGAATGTTCGCGTACCCGAGTCCAATCGTCTGCCGGGTGCGACCGGGTTCAAGGCAGCCAACCAGCTGCTGCTTAACTCCCGCGTTTGGGTCGGGTGGCAAAGTGTCGGACAGCAACTGGCCGCATTCGATGTTGCTCGGAAGTATGCAATGACCCGCAATCAGTTCGGCCGCCCGATCGCGTCCTTTCAGCTCGTTCAAGAACCGCTGTCTCGAATACTGGGAAATGCCAGTATGTCGCTGGCGCTGATGATCCAGCTTGCGCGGATGCAGACAACAGGCGGGCTGCACATGGAGCAGGCCGCAATGGCTAAAGCCTCGTGTACGGCCCGTATGCGCGAATCGGTCGCCTTAGCTCGAAACATTCTTGGTGGCAACGGGATAACAACCGAGTACGAGATAGCAAAGATATTTGCGGACGCCGAAGCGATTTACGCCTACGAGGGAAGCTACGAAGTCAACTCGCTAATTGTGGGGAGAGCTGTGACCGGGATCTCCGCCTTTTAGTCTCGGTAACAGTTTCGGCCGACGAACACGCCACTATGCCAGACACAATCCGGGCTTCTGCTGTCACCATCGAGTCTTTCTCATATCAAAGCGACCGCCCCCATCCCCGTTAGAAGGAGCCCCATGGTTCAGGAACACCACGTCCGCGTGTACAAGAGCGAAGAGAACCTGCCCCGAGAAGACCAGCTGGCGCACAAGATTGCAGTGGCTGCCGCGGACCCGGTCGAGGTGACACCTGAGGTGACGGAGATGGTGATCAACCGGATCATCGATAACGCTTCGGTGGCCGTCGCTTCGCTGAACCGGGCCCCGATCGTGGCGGCCCGCGCCCAGGCCCTGGCCCATGGCCCCAGTACCGGCGGGAAGGGCGCGAAGGTCTTCGGCATCGGCGAACGCGTCTCCCCCGAATGGGCGGCCTGGGCCAACGGCGTAGCCGTCCGTGAACTGGACTACCACGACACCTTCCTCGCCGCGGACTACTCCCACCCCGGGGACAACATCCCCCGATCCTGGCCGTCGCCCAGCATGTTGGCTCCAGTGGCAAAGACCTCGTCCGGGGCATCGCCACCGGTACGAGATCCAGGTGAATTTGGTGAAAGCGATCTGCCTGCACAAGCACAAGATCGACCACGTCGCCCACCTCGGCCCCTCCGCCGCCGCCGGCATCGGCACCCTCCTGGGGCTCGACGTCGAAACCATCTTCCAGTCCGTCGGGCAGGCC
Source organism: Paenarthrobacter sp. YIM B13468 (assembly GCF_042788025.1). Lineage (NCBI taxonomy): Bacteria > Bacillati > Actinomycetota > Actinomycetes > Micrococcales > Micrococcaceae > Paenarthrobacter > Paenarthrobacter sp. YIM B13468. The sequence goes on from NZ_JBHZPI010000005.1 coordinate 72,908, forward strand.
CTGCACACCACCACCGCCACGCGGCAGTCGCGCAAGGGCGAGATCTCCACCTGGAAGGCCCACGCCCCGGCCTTCGCCGGGAAGATGGCCGTCGAATCAGCGGACCGGGCGATGCGCGGCCAGACCTCCCCCGTACCGATCTACGAGGGCGAAGACGGCGTCATCGCCTGGCTGCTCGACGGACCCGACGCCTCCTACATGGTTCCGCTTCCCACTCCGGGTGAGGCCAAGCGGGCCATCCTGGACACCTACACCAAGGAACACTCCGCCGAATACCAGGCCCAGGCGTGGATCGACCTCGCCCGCAAACTCCACCGCGAACACCCCGAGGCCACCGACCCGGCGAATGTGAAGTCCGTGCTGATCAAAACCAGCCACCACACCCACTACGTCATCGGCTCCGGCGCCAACGACCCCCAGAAATACTCCCCCACCGCATCCCGCGAAACCCTGGACCACTCCATCCCCTACATCTTCACCGTCGCCCTGCAGGACGGGACCCGGCATCATCGACCTGGGCGCGGCACCGAAGGGACTGTTCTAGCCGTGCTGTACTCCACCACCACCGCCGAGCAGAAACGGATCCGGTTCCGCGAACTCCTCAACTCCGGGACCATTGCCCAGTTCCCGGGCGCGTTCAACCCCCTCTCCGCCCGGCTGATCCAGGAGAAGGGCTTCGAAGGTGTCTACATCTCCGGCGCCGTGGTGGCCAACGACCTCGGCCTGCCCGACATCGGCCTCACCACATTGACGGAGGTCGCGACCCGGTCCGGGCAGATCGCCCGGATGACCGACCTGCCCGCCATCGTGGACGCCGACACCGGCTTCGGCGAACCCATGAACGTCGCCCGCACCGTCCAGGAACTCGAAAACGCCGGCCTGGCCGGGCTGCACATCGAGGACCAGTTCAACCCCAAACGCTGCGGCCACCTCGACGGTAAGAACGTCGTCGACCTCGACACCGCAACCAAACGCATCCGCGCCGCCGCAGATGCCCGCCGGGACCCCAACTTCCTCATCATGGCCCGCACCGGCATCCGCGCCACCGACGGACTCAACGCAGCCAAAAACCGCGCCAAGGCGTTGGTGGACGCCGGCGCCGACGCGATCTTCCCCGAACCCATGCGCGACCTCGCCGAATTCCAGGCCATCCGCGACGCCGTGGACGTGCCCATCCTGGCCAACATGACCGAATTCGGCAAAAGCGACTTGTTCACCACGGACCAGCTCCAAGGCGTCGGCGTGAACATGGTGATCTACCCCGTTACTCTGCTCCGCAGTGCGATGGGTGCCGCCGAACAGGTCCTGGACACGCTGAGGAGCCTGGGCAGCCAGGAGGTCCGCGTTTCCCAGATGCTCACCCGCGCGCGCCTATACGAACTGGTGGACTACGAGGCATACAACAAGTTCGATTCCGGGGTTTACAACTTCGAAATTCCGTCCCTGCGCACTGCGACGAAGGAGTCATGATGACAACCGAGCCAACAACGGTCCACGCACCGGATATCCGCAAGGGCCTTGCCGGCGTCGTAGTGGATTACACCGCAATTTCGAAGGTGAACGCAGATACGAACTCCCTCCTCTATCGCGGGTACCCCGTCCAGGAACTGGCCGCGGAATGCAGCTTCGAAGAAGTGGCCTACCTCCTGTGGAACGGCGAACTTCCCAGCAAAGAGGAACTGGCGGCCTTGGTGGCCCTTGAACGCGCCGGCCGTGCCCTCGACCCAGCCGTGAAAGCAGTCATTGACGCCCTGCCCAGCACGGCACACCCCATGGATATTTGCCGCACGGCCGCCTCAGTGCTGGGTGCTCGGCACGAACTTGCCGAGGACTCATCACCGGAAGCCAACATGAGGAAGGCCATAGACCTGTGGGCCGCCATGCCCGCAGTCGTGGCCTACGACCAGCGTCGACGCCGTGGCCAAGAAATTATTGAACGACGGGATGATCTGGACTACTCCGCGAATTTCCTGTGGATGACCTTTGGTGAGGAGCCGGCGGATGAGGTGGTCGAAGCGTTCGACGTCTCGATGATCCTCTACGCCGAACACTCGTTCAACGCCTCTACGTTTACCGCTCGTGTCGTCACTTCCACGCTCTCAGATCTCCACTCCGCCGTGACCGCAGCGATCGGTGCACTCAAAGGCCCATTGCACGGCGGAGCCAACGAGGCCGTCATGCACACCTTTGACGAGATTGGCATCCGGCAGGAGGAGCCCCTCGAGGAGGCTGCGACGCGGTCCAAGGCCTGGATGGGAAATGCATTGGCCCAGAAAAAGAAGGTCATGGGATTCGGCCACCGCGTCTATAAGCACGGCGACTCCCGCGTCCCGACTATGAAGGCCGCCCTGGACAAAATGATCGCCCATTATGGACGGCCCGAGATCCTGGGGCTGTACAACGGGTTGGAACAGGCGATGGATGAGGCCAAGGCCATCAAGCCCAACCTCGACTACCCGGCCGGCCCCACGTACCACCTCATGGGCTTCGATACACCCACCTTCACACCGATCTTCGTTGCCAGCCGCATTACGGGCTGGACCGCACACATCATCGAGCAAGTGGCCTCAAACTCCCTCATCCGCCCGCTCAGCGAGTACAAGGGCAAGGATCAGCGGTCAGTGAGCCTGCGGGAAGGGCTCTAATCTCGGTGGGGCGCCGGATGATCACCCGGATCATCACCTATCGCAACGCCACGGTGCCCCACCGTCAGCCAAAGGGCACTCGCGATCACCACCTTGGCAGTTCATAAACAGGACCTTACGCAGCCGGACAGAAATGAAGAGAATCGCCGTGGACCTGCACCTACAACCAGACTGGCACCGGGCCTTAGGTCAATATCTGCAAATACCCTTGCACGGCAAGGTGCTGCGGAACGGCGTCGTAGAGGCTGTCATGCCCGACGGTTCGATACTCTGGATTTCCGCGGAGGACCGCACGGCCGGGAAATGATTGAACGCGCGGAGGGCAAACAGGTGTTCGCCCGCTAACCCTGAGATACATCTCCCCGGCCTGGCGATGGAGTTAGACAGTGATGTTGCGGGCTCACCCGGCCGGAACGACCCCAGGCCGGCCGACCATGAGGCATGTGGCGAAGGTCGCCGGAGTGGGTATCAAAACGGTGTCCCGCGTGATGAACGATGAGCCAGACGTTTCTGAGGCCACCCGGCAGCGGGTCCTTGACGCGTCGCTGCGGCTGAACTACCAACTGGATATGGTTGCAGGCAGCCTGCGGCGGCCCGGGCGGCAAACCCTCTCCATCGGGTTGCTCCTTCCCAGGGTTGCCAACCCCTTTAGCAGTAGGCTGCACCGCGCCATCGAGAACGCCTTGACACCACGCGGTATCGCCGTATTCGCGGCAAGTATGGACGATGATCCGGACCGTGAGAAGGCACTGGTGGCGGCGTTTTTGGGGCGGCGCGTGGACGGCCTGGTGCTGACCCCCATTGCGAGGAGCCAGATTCACACGATTCCGGAACATTCCCGGGCCCTGCCTATGGTGTTCATTGAACGGGAGCCGTTAGGTATCGATGCTGACGCCGTGGTGACGAACAATGCCGTCGCCGCGGCGCATGCTGCCTCGCACCTCTTGGCACATGGGCATACCAGGTTGGCCTATCTCGGCGACCGGGCGGATATTCAAGGTGAACGCCGCCGCGGTTTCACAGGGGAACTGGAGCGGGCCGGCCTCTACACATACAGGATTCCCGTCCGGGAAGGACTTCACAATGAAGAATCAGCCAGGCAGGCAGCCCTGGAACTGCTCGGCGGGAACGAACCGCCCACGGCGTTTTTCTCCAGCCAGCACTTCATCACCTTCGGGGTTATCCGCGCTCTCAAAGAACTGCGGCTCAGCCGCAAGGTAGCGTTGGTCGGGTTCGACGACTTTGCCCTGGCAGACATGATGGACCCCGGCGTCACAGTCATCGCACAGCATCCGGAGCGGATCGGCAAGGTCGCCGCAGAACGGTTGCTGGCCAGGATTGACGGGGATGACAGGGCACCCGAAACCTACGTTGTCCCGTCCGAACTCATCGAGCGGGGGTCGGGGGAGCTCAGTCCTGCTCCGTAACCGAGAGTGGACGCGGGACGATATGTGGTTCGGATACTGCTCTTATAATCCTAGCCTTGACATCGAGCGCCTCAGAGAGATCGGCTGCACCGAGCTGGATCTACCGCAGTGGGCTGGCTCCGGCGATAACAGTGACCCCAACAGGCTCGAAGTGGCTCCGACCGCCACACTCCATGTGGGCAAACTGCAGGCTTACATGCGCATCTTCACTTATGACCGAGTGACATGGTCTGACAAGATGACCATCGAGGCGTTTGAGGAGCGACTTCGCAACCGGCGAAACTTTCGCCGACCCTGCCTAGCGGCAGCCGTGAGGCACGGCGCGCACATACATCGAAACGGCTACTCGCGCGAGAACTTCCGCAAAGGTTCCGCCAGCTGCGCCTGGGAGATCACTAGGGCGGTGAGCCTATCAGTCGGTTAAGGCGACGCTAAGAATTCGCCCTATTCTGTCTCGCAGGAACCTTTGTCCCTTGGCGCTGGGATGCTCGCCGTCTGGTCCGAGCAGCACATCGGCTCGTCCACCGAGCCAGTGCTCCGCTATGGGATCAATGAATTTCACCCCTTTGTCGCGCGCGGCAGAAGCAACCGAACGACACACATCGGCCAACACCTGATCCGGCCCCTCGCTCCCGGCCAGTGGACCGATCGCGACGAGACGAGCCTTGGGAGCAAGGGAGGACGCGGCGTAGAACGTCGACGCGGCCGCCGCCTTGAGCACCTCAGGATCTGTCCCCGCGTCGTTGTCTGACCCGAAGAACAAGATCACGTCGGTTGAAGGTGTGACTGCCGCTTGGACTTCCTCGCGGAACGTGTCGCCATCAACACCCGTGGCTACGTAGCCGCTGCCGTTCTCGGCAGCATTGGTAATCTCAACCGCACGCTTGTCGGGAACGGGTACCAACTTAAGGAGTTCCGGCCAAGCCTGTTGTGGGGATGTCCCCAGCCCCGTACTCAGCGAGTCACCAATCACGACAACCCTGGCCATTTCGATTGACTTTGTTCCGTACACAGACTGCCGGTCGACGTCGGCGGGAGCGCATGCGCTCAAAGCAACAAGCAACGCCGCTCCGGCTGCCGTCTTACTTTTCAGGGACGACTGCTCCATCTATTCCTCCATCAGTTTCAGTACGACACGGGTGAACCCTTCGCAGGCTCTGGGGGAGCAAGTCCGCGGTTACTAAGGCATCCAGGGGACCGATCATTCTCTTCCACCTTTACTTAACGTCCAGTGACGGCGCTTCAGTTTGACCGGGGATAGCACCTGGAGGGGGTTGCACTCCGGCATCACGGCAGGGCTTATCCTTGGCTGATCTGATGCTCGTATCTGGGCGGCCCAACGCCTGGTTCGAAGCCAAGATGTCCAGGAAGCCAGGGGCGAACAGGTTCATCCGAGAGGTTTGTGTCTGACGCACGTTGCGAGTGTTCGGCGCGGGTCATGATAAGACAGGGAAAAGCTCGCGAGATTAGAAACCGAAAGGGTGCTCTTGCGCTCGGCAAATTATGGTTTGGATAACCACAATGTCGCGGCTCAGAGCACCCTCCTCGTTTCTAACATGCGATTAGCGACGGCGCTCCTTAAGAGCCGAGGCTAGTCCACGCCCTTTGCAGGGCTGGTCACGACAACCATGGAAGGCGACTTACGAATTTTGCAAGCGATGCTCCCGTGGAAGAGACGCAGCCTGCGCGTGCATCAACTATGCGGCACTTGCTAATAACTTCACCCGTTGGTCAGCGTGGTTCCACAGCTGCCCCCTCGGGGGCCGCCTCACCTTTCGCTTGGCCTTCAAACGAGGGACTCTCTTCGTCTGGGTGAGCCGGAACCCACTCCCGGAGCACCAGCTTTACACGATCCTGGAACTTCTTCCTGATGACGTAGGTGATCGGGCCGAAAGAAAGCAGGACTAAAGCGATGAAGATCGAGCTTGCGTCCCCGTAACCGCCCAGATCCGGGTTAAGGAAGCCGACCAACGCTATAACGGCATCAACGATGGTAAGGACCACGGCTATGCCCACCCAGTAAGATCGCAATTTGAAAGGCCTTGGCCAGTTCGGCCGGTCTTTGCGCAGCAAGACGAACCCGGCTACGGCGAACGTTGTGCAAACTAGGTATCCGAAGTTGCTGGCAAATAGAACCGCGAGGGTTGAACCGAGGAAGAACACCATCGCTACATTGACCACCATGTCCAATGTCATCTGACGCACCGGCATCCCGCTTCGCTTGCTCAGATGATCCAACTGCTTGAGAGTCATTCCCTCTCGTGCCAGACCGAATAGTGCTCGGCCTGCACCACCGCTGGAGGCTGTCATTGAGGCAAACATCGATGCACAGACAACTAGAGTGACAAACCCCGATGCCGGCCCGACCAAGTGCTGGAAAGCCAACACGGCGTAGCCAATGGGGTCACTGGCGATAGCGTTCTCTCCGAGCGTGCCAGCCGCACCGATAGGCACCAGGATATAGATGGCAACCATTGTGAATCCGTTGAACGAGGTCGCCTTGGGCACGTCCCGCTTGGTATCGCCGAACTCAGGGGCGAAAGTCGCAATGATTTCGGTGCCGTATACGCTCCAAGCAGCCAGATACATCAAAGCTATCGCAAGCTTCCAGCCGCCCCATGCCCCCGAGAAATGGAACGTGAAGCTGTCTGCGCTCCATTGCCCGGTCACGAACGGCATAACCACAAACACGAGCAGCACAAACACAACCCCGATGTTGAGGATCCACAAAACGCGAACCGTAGGCTTGACCCCCAAGACATTTAGCATCCATACCAAAATGATTGCACCTGCGGCAATAAAATGTTGAGCGCCAATGTCAATACCAAAAATCGTAAAAAAGGTTCCGGTATCGGGAAACCACTGCGCCTTCACAAGATTGCCAAAGGTCAACCCGACCGCTGACAGCGCGAGCGACCAAGCCATCCAATACCCGTAGACGCAAAAGGGACCAATTGGTGCAAAGTACTTCCGCCAGGCCTCGTGGGCGAACACGCCAATACCACCAGTCTTGTTCGGAAACATCAGCGCCATTTCAGTGAACAGCATGACCTGAAGCAACCCGATCAGCGCAGCACTGACCCATACAGCGATCATGCCCCAGAGGCCTACCGTACCCATTGTGTATCCGACGGAGGTGAAGATACCTGTCGTCATAACCCCAATAGTTAGGGCGAAGCCATCTGTCCACTTCAACCGCTTTCGCATAGTTTTATTGGCGCTACCCATGCTTTCCGCCATAGCTCACCATTCTCCTTTTCCTTTTCGTCGAATTGAAGACGCCCGGACTGAGCCGTCTTGAGTGACACGGATAACTATGGGGCCCAGCAGCCTGTTCGCGATTGTCGTGAATTGATAAAAATGGCGAGCAGCTTGTGTTGCTACGCCTAGCGGTTCCGGTGAGTTTTCTGGCGCGTAGATCCTGCCTGCTAGCCGACAGCGCGAAGCGAGGCAGACCGGGCATGCGGGGCAGTGCGGTCGTTGGCTTTTCTCAGCTGGCTTTGTCTCCGGGCGAGGAAACCGGGAACAAGAACGGCCTGAAGACCGCGCACGGCTGCGGAGACTTCAGCATTTGCAGTTGTGCACACAGGCATGAACCTGGCAGCAGCCGTGCTCGCCCCTGTCTGCCGTCTGCCACAAGCTCCCAAAACACAGACTTAACGCCACTTGGAATAAATGAAACGTCTCGCTGGTCGGGCAGCATTGAGGAATGACCAAGACAGCAGGACCCCCGTTCAACACCGACAAATTCCTTTGGCAACGATGAATCCACACGAAGGAGGCCTCCGATGCGCTTAGTCCCGTTGTTGAGCGTCCGCTGGAACCGCCGACTTTTGGTCCTTGCTGCGCCTCGCAAGTCACCAGGGCGTTGAATAGCCCAAGGACTGGGAGGGGTCAGGTTGTCCAGGGATCTATGTTGTAGTTGCGGCGGAAGCGGTTCTCAGGGTCGTATTCGCGTTTGACTGCCGCAAGGCGGCGGTAAACTTTTGGCGTATAGACTTCGGTGACCATCTCTGGTGTGACCTCTGAATTGTTATTCAGGAGGCCGAATTTAGAAGTCGTGGCACCGGCACGAAGGAGCGCCGCATCCAGTTCTCGTGCCCCCTCGGGGTACTTTGCAGCTTCAGGGCTCGTCCCGTTCCATTCTGCGACGGCCAGCACGCCCATTGCATCGCGGTGCCGGGCCGGGGTCCCCTTCGGGTTTGGGAAAGGCCTTCCTTCGATCTCCAGTTTGACGGAGCTTCCATTTGAGGGGTCGGTAATGAACTTATCCAGATTCGCCGCAACCGCTTGAGCGAAACGACCGTTCGACACTGCGATCTCCCGGTCGATCCAAAGATTTGACATCCCGTCCTCGAAGCTACCCACCTCAGCGTTGAGAACGACTACTTCGTCATACGAGCGGACGACAACCGAATCTGAAACCGGTCGACCCAGGCCGCGAAGCCGTTCGATGTCCCGTTCGGCGACATCGAGCTTTCCGAGGTGCCCCACGCAGACCGTAATGGCAGGTGTCCTGTTTTCGTCCAGGCTGACGAAAACGCTGGGGTAGAGATGACCCGCCATTGCGTTGAGCGCATCGAGGATGGAGGCCAAGAGTCCGGCGAGCTCATCGACAGCCGGCTCCCACTTCATGAATCCGGCAAGCATCTGCCCGGGGAGCTCATGCAGGGCGATCTCGACCTCTGTGACGACACCAAAGTTGGGGCCTGCACCTCTGACTGCCCAAAACAATTCAGGCCGTTCATCCTCCGAGCAGTGGATAAGGTCTCCAGTAGCCGTCACCAAAGTCGCTCCCAGGATGTTGTCACTGGCGAGACCGTACATTGGAGTGAGAAAGCCAACGCCGCCATTGAGCGCCAGACCGCAGAACCCTACTTTGGGGTGCATGCCGGTTACAGCCGCCAGACCGTGCCTGGCCGCCTCTTGGACGAGGCCCCCGGCAATCACCCCACCACCCACCCGCGCCCGACGCGCGGCCGCGTCAATGTTGATGCTATCCATCAGCCTAAGGTCCAAAACGATGCCGCCGTCGTTAGTCGCATAACCATTCGGATTGTGGCCGCCGGACCGGACCGATATTTCCAGGTCGTTTTCGCGTGCGTAACGAATGGCTTTCTGAACGTCTTCCACGCTCATGCAGCGAGCGACTACCGACGGTCGCTGCGAGTGGCGACCGTCCCAAATCCTTGCGATCGCATCAAAATCACGGTCGCCAGGGTAATAAACATCGCCATCAATACCGAGTGGGGTGATTATTTTTGGGGTCGCCAATTTCCTGCTCCTTCATCTTGCTGACAGTTAGCATTCTCTTTTTCGAGAAGGTGATCATTCGTTGAGACAAAGACAGCCCCTATCAATCAGTCTCTCTGGTCCAGTGTGTTAGAGGGACTTCATGGCTCTGTTCTCCTTGCTCCCCGGATTGGGCAGTCTTTTTCAAGAAATTCCAGTTCAAAATCGTTCCCGCTGCTCCTGGCTGTCGCTTGCGGTATTCAGAATGGAAGATTCGCCTAGAGTGGAATCAATAGTAGGCAGGCCACGTCATCGGCTCCGCTGGCAAGCTATGGCACCAGTCGGCTTAGACCGCCGTCAACGCTCAGTTCCCGATAAGCCTGTGTAGTGTTGCCCTTTGGATTTCGACGCTTTGCCCGATAGGCGAGCAACCGCGCCCTTTCTTCGACTCGGACCTCATTCATCCGCTCCACTAGGATGGGCGTGAGGGTTTCGAGGTCTTCCAAGCTGGTCTCTCCGATCATCTTCTCAGCTAATGATTCCTCGGTCGCATCAGTGAAGACCTTTATGCTTTCCTCGGGCTTGAGAACTTGGATCACGGATTCCTCCAAACGCGGATCGGTCGAGGTGATCTCAATAGTCGAGGAGTGAGCAAGGCCGTTCTCCTGGCCATAGGCATAGACCGAGCGCAAGTTTTCCCTAAGGTAACGGAGATCCGTCCAGCCCAGCGGAGCCCGCTCTACATAGGAGAGATCACGTTCTGTGTGTTCGTCGGGGACCATCAACCGCGTGATCCCATAGTCCTTTACGGCGGCGAGTACAGAGTAGGGGTCATTCTCGACAAGCACCTCGTAGCGATGGGGAACCACGTCAAGCATGATGTGGCTGCCGTGCATCTGGCCGACGTGAAATAGAAAGATCGGCGGATACTGCGGCTTGGCCGTCGCACGCTCAGGAACCAATCCATAGAACAACGGCGTCATGGCAAGCAACGCCAGGCTCGCCTCAATTGCCCCATACGGTTTGCTCAAGACGATGCCAAGCCGCTCTGTCACGCCCCAGTCGGGGAACAGGTCGTCTAGCGTTCCGGAGGTGCGGCAACCCTCCTCTCCAATGCGGACGGCGAAACTTTCCCTGGCGACGAACTTGGAGAGGTGCATGTGAGGCTCCTTCTGGATGTATCCCGTAACGCTGTCGGGATGGGATGTTCTTCAAAGCCGCATAACCGCGGTCGAGACTCTTAGACCACGCGCAAATGATGCACGTGGTCTAAGAGTCCGGTGATTGACTAACTACGACTGCGACCTATGACGATTAGTCACAAGGATCCAGCGCACGGCCGTCAGTCAGACCACTCTGCAGTGGGGTCACCGGCGGCCCTCAAGTGCCTGGATGAGCCGCGAACAAGTCAGACGCATCCAGGGGATGTTTCGTCCGCTTCCGGCGCCCAGCTTAGACAGAGCGATTAACTTTCCGAAGCAGGAACCAGGTCGCCGGCGTCCTCTCGGCCGATTCTGGCATACACCTCAGGTCGACGGCTGCGGTAGACCGCGGCCATCACCATTCCGGTAGCGACGATAACAAGAATCAAGGCCAGCAGTGCCCAGGTGAGCCAGCCTTCGGTACTGGTGAGCAATCCGAAGTTGAGTACGGAGAGAACTAGCGCTGTGGCGAAAAATACGAACGCGACACCGCTTCCAATGGCCGGCCACACCGCCTTGCGGCCTTTCTTGTCTCGGAAAAGGAAGACACTAATGGCAAGGGCAGCGAATGCAATCAGGATTGCGAACCCGAACGAGTAGATGCCTGCCAAACGTGCGTACGCCGTCCCGCCGTCGGTTCCACTGAAAAGGGCGATCCCGACGACTGCCATTATGCTGAGCACGACGGAAGCCCGGTGCGGTGAGCCATGCCGGTGGTGCACACGCGCCAACGACTTGAACAGCGCTCCGTCAGCACCCAAATTGAACAGGTAGCGGGCGACGATGTTGTGGCTTGCCAGAGAAAGGGCGAAGCAGCTTGTAATCAGGAGTGAAGTAGCCGCATAGTAGGCGGCGGTGCCGGTAAAGTGCTGAACGCTTGCGCCGGACGCCTCCACGACGTTGTCGGTGAGGACGCCCATAATAGCGCTCGGCCCATAGGCGTTAATGAAAACCCACGCCGTGAGCGCGTAGAGGACGGCCAGGATTCCGACCACCGCGAACGTCGCGCGCGGAATCGTCTTTTCAGGGCGCTTAACCTCGTCCCGGAAGATGACGGTCGCCTCGAAGCCACCGTAAATGCCAATTCCGAACATGAAGGCGATGCCGATGTCACCGCTGAAAATGTTCTCAGGTTTGAAGCTGTCGAGACCCAGACCCTCTGCGCCTCCCTGCGCTATGACGGAGACGTTATAGATCACCATAAGAAGCAACTCGAACGCGAGGAAGACTGTCAGGATCTTCGCCGAAAAATGGATGTTCAGATATCCAAGTATCGAGACGATGATAAACATGACGCTGCCGTACAGCCACCATGGGAGGTCCGGACCATTGAGGGCACCGTGTACAAGGTTCTCCGCGGCTATCCCACCGAGGACATACCCGGCAATATTGGCTGCGAAGTAGCAGACGATGGCTGCAAATCCTGTACCGAGCCCAGCGATCTTTCCCAATCCGGCGGAAACATAAGAGTAGTAACCACCTGGTCTCGGTAGGCGAAGCCCCATGGCGACCAGGCCGGCGGCGAAGAGCGCAGCGACAACGCCGCAAACGAGCAACATCACCGGCGTGCCGATTCCGTTGCCCAGGAGGATGGCAACGGGCAGGAACCCGATGAAGTTCACCATCGGGCCGTTGTAGGCCAAGACGGTGAAGATGAGGTTTACAAAGCCGATACTTCCTTTTAGTTGGGAATCCTTATTTGGCGGAAGGTCCACGCCGATCTCAGGCTTCTGTATATTTATTTCGGACATGGGGAATGCTCCTGGTTTTTGGTTTGGGGCGAGCCGGTAGAGCTGCTGTGCGGCCACCATTCCTGCGGATGCCTCGACGCTGAGGCCAGTCTTAGTCTGTTGTGAACGTCACTCGCAGGTTCCATCTAAGTGGGCGACTCCGTCGACGACAATCTGACTTATATACGTTTTGAATCCGGAATTTGTACCCAAGTTTGAAGCCGGAAGTAGGATGGCCGTGCTATCATGCGCAGATGCTGCGCTGGGGTGTCGGAACTCTCTCAGTAACCGCGTCGCTGATTCAACAACCTCCAGGCTCGACCCATGCAATAGAGTCGCCCCACCCCGCATACTGAGACAGAGGCAGCCATCAAATGGACCGCGCCGCAAGGGACAAACGGCATCTAGTCCTGTCCCGAGAACCCCACCCGCATAGCAGATGTTTAGGTGAAGTGCACCGCTACCCGACAACGACTGCGGCAGATCTTGACTCCCTTATACGACAAGCCGAGAACTCAACCTCACGGGCGGAAGGTTGAAGGCCGGGGTGAGCGGACAGCGCACCGGCCACTATGGGTCAACACCCTGGACCAGAACGAGAAACGCCAACTCGACGGTCAGATTCGTGACCAAGCCTGTACCGACAAAGCATCGGAAGGGACACCGTGGTCGTGCACAGCATGGACCGTCCCGCCCTCAACCTGGACGACCCGTGTGCCCTGGTCCAGCGCCCCACGCAAAGACGTACGAGTCGAGTTTGTCTGAGAGTACTTGGTCTCCAAGGCGAGGACTCCACGTCGCGCTCCGCATGCTGTCCGTTATGGGCGAATTCGTCGAATTCGAACGCTCCCGGATCAGGGAGTTGCAGCGGGAAGACATCGCCGCTGCGCAGCAGCCCGGTGCCTGAGGGGCCGGATGAAGACTCTCTTGCCGGAAAGGGACGGCCGAGCCGGTCCAGCGCCGGCGGGGTCCAAAAAGTCGTGACTAAGGTCGAGACCGATCCTTGCTCCTGGGTCGTTTGCGGCTTCAAGTAGCCACTACCCCAAATCGATACTTTAGCCAAGTATTGCTCATGTTCTACCGCGCTCCATCCCAGCGTGGTTGTGGCGTAGATTCATGCACTTGGCCTTGATTCGGCTCAAGGAGCCCGTAAGCGAGCTTCTGTACAAACACTATGCTTCGCTATGGGCTTGCATCGATCCAGGCCTCGGATCCGTCTTCGTTGGCTGCGGACCTGCCGCCTACCAGCCGCAGAAGGCGTACGCCTCCGGCATGTCGCGACGCTAAGGCAGGTCCGTCGACTGGCGAATTGTCCTGCCGCCTTCAGCCGAGAGGAGCCATCACGTGGTGCTCGGCAAAGGGGCCGGTCGGCCTGGGGATCTTGACCCCTGACGTGCGTTCGATGGCGTGGTCGAGTCGGTCATCGATGCTTGCCACGAGTCGGACGACGAGGGCTTGAAGTTGTTCGAAGTCGGTGTCGCTCCAGTCCTGGAAGATTGCTTCATAGGCGCTGCTTGAAACATCGACAATGCGCTTGGCGACTTCCCGACCAGCGGGGGTAAGCCCCACCACGCTTTGCCTGCCGTCCTCGGGGTCCGGCATGCGTCCAACCAGCCCGGCTACCTCAAGCCGCCTAACTATTTTGCTGACGTTCGACCTGCCCGTCCCAATGGCGTCTGCCATGTCCGTCGGACGTGCGGTCGAACGGTAGATCAGCTGGTTCAGCAACAAGAACGCCGGCATATCCTCGGGCAAGGGGAATCCGCTTTGTACCATGATGCCCTCACGGACCGCGGTGGAATTCATAGCGGTGACAAGCGCCTGCAAAGCGACCGAGAAATCGACACCCTTGCCGTTCAAAAGGGGCGCCGAACTAGCCTCAACGTCCCGTAGATCCACGCTCTCTTGCGGTCTTCTAGCCATGAACTCATTATGCACACAGGGAAGTTGAAAGAAAATGATTGTCTTCAAGACAATCATCATCTACAGTGACATGAGTCGCAAAAATGATTCGTTTCAATCCCGCGGCACATATCGGTCTTCGGATCCCTCATCTTCAAAGGAGAAGCTCGTGTCTCATCTCACTTCGGGTCGCACTACCCGCCCTTGGTGGACAGCGGTTGTCTCGGGAATGGCCTCGTACATCGACGCCGCTGCGATCGTCAGTTTCGGAACCGCCATGGTTCTCTACCAAGCAGTCCTAGGCTTGACCCCCGGCGAGATCGGACTGGCATCCGGCGGTCTCACGCTCGGCATTGCTTTCGGTGCCATCATCGGCGGACGAATGGGTGACCGCTTCGGACGCAGACCGGTCTTCACTCTCACGATGGTCCTCATCATTGGGTCTGCGCTGGGTTTGGCGTTCGCTGGTTCCTTCCCAATGATCATGATCGCGGCCCTGCTGCTGGGTCTGGGCAGCGGAGCGGACCTGCCCGTCTCGTTGTCTACGATCTCCGAGGCCGCATCGGATGAAAACCGCGGAAAGCTCATCGGATTTTCCCACTTGTTGTGGGCAGCGGGCATCATCGCATGTTCATTCCTGAGCGCAGGAGTCGCCAGCCTGGGGCAATTGGGCGCGCAGATCCTCTTCTTCCACATCGCCGGAGTAGCTGTCCTGGTCCTGTTCGGCCGCTTAACCATTCCCGAGTCCACCACCTGGCTGACCGCCCGCGATGAGCGCCGCCGAGGGATCAAGACCGTCCGTGCAGACCGTGCTTCAGTCAAGGACCTGCTGCGCGGCTCATACCGCACCCCGTTCCTAGCACTGCTTGGCTTCTATGCCCTCACCAACCTGGCCGCGAACACCGGCGGCCAATTCGGCTCCTACCTGCTGGTCAACGCCGGCGGCGTAGACCTGCAAACAGCGACCCTGATCGGCCTGCCCTTCATTCCTCTGGGCATCGTCGGTGCGCTCTGGTTCATGAAGGTCGCTGATTCCTCGAAGCGATTCACCTACTTCAAGATCGGTGCAATTTGCTGGGTTGTCTCCCAGTTGGTTTACGTCGTCTTCGGCATAAGCCTGATGACCGCGATCATCGCCGGGCTCATTGGGCTCGTGGGCAGTTCCTTCGCTTCCGAGGGAATCATGAAGGTCTGGACCCAGGAACAATTCCCCACCCTGCTGCGCACCACCGCCCAAGGCACCATCATCGCAGTCGCACGACTCTTCGCCGCGGCGCTGGCCACCGTGACTCCTCTCGTGGTCGCCCTCAGCCCGAACATCTTCTACCTCTTCCTGGCCATCGTCATCGCCCTCGGCTGTGGAACCGCGTGGAAGGTGTTCCTAACCCGCGACCGTCACGATGAATTCGACACTGAAGCAGAGAAAGACACGGTCTCCATCGCATGAGCACCACCGCATTGACAGAGACGCCCGCATCGCAATTCACCACTCGGGGCGGTTCCTTCATTTCAGCGCCTGTCACCCTGTCCAATCAGGCACCATATTTTCGTCGAGAGTTCGTGGCCGAAGAAGGGTTGGTCCGAGCGACGCTTTCGGTGACCGCCCTTGGCATCGTTGAGCCCTACGTCAACGGCTCCAGGGTGGGAGACGAAGTGCTCTCCCCCGGGTGGACCTCCTACCGCCATCGCGTGATCGTCACAACCATCGACGTCACCCGCGATATTCACCCTGGGCGTAACGCAGTTGGTGCGATCGTGGGCGAGGGCTGGGCTGTCGGCCGGCTCGGGTGGGAATGGCAACGCCAACTTTACGCCGAGCAGCCAGCACTGTTCCTTCAACTTGAGCTGGACTACGGTGACCACACCGTGGTCATCGGCACCGACGAGACCTTCCACGTCGGCACGGGAGCAGTACTGGCGAACAGCATCTACGACGGCGAGACCTATGACGCGCGGCGTGAGCCGGCCGGGTGGAGTGAACCCGGTTTCGATGACAACGGGTGGGCCTCCGCCCTTCGTCTTGACTGGGACCTGAACACCCTTCAGCCACCGACCGCTCCGCCGATCCGCCGGATCGAAGAACTCACCCCCGTCTCGGTCCAAACCAGTCCCTCCGGCGAGGTCATTGCTGACTTCGGCCAGAACATCTCCGGATGGGTGCGTCTTACCGTCACTGGAGAGGCAGGGCGTGAAATCACGATCCGCCATGCGGAGATCCTAACCCCCGGAGGAGAGCTGGAAACCGAAACTAACCGCACCGCCGAAGCGACCGACCGGTACATCCTGCGTGGCGGTACAGCCGAGACGTGGGAGCCCCGCTTCACGTTCCATGGCTTCCGTTACGCCCAAATCGACGGATGGCCCGGCCAGCTCGCCGCTGACTCGATTAGCGCCGTCGTCGTCCACAGCGATATGGACCGCACTGGCTGGTTTGAAACCTCAAACCCTCTCGTGAACCAATTGCACTCCAACGTCATCTGGTCGATGCGGGACAACTTCGTTGGCGTGCCCACTGACTGTCCACAACGCGACGAACGGCTCGGCTGGACAGGTGACATCAACGCGTTCGCCCCCACCGCCGCCTACCTCTACGACGTCCGCGGCGTCCTCGGTTCCTGGCTCCAGGACCTTGCCGCGGAACAAACAGAAAAAGGCTTCGTCCCCTGGGTGGTCCCGGACGCACTGTCTCAGCCCTCCACACCTACCGCTTTGTGGAGTGACGTGGCCGTCAGCCTCCCGTGGACGCTCTACCAGGAATACGGCGACCCCGACATCCTCCGCAGAAGTTACTCATCGATGACCAATTTCATCAGGCAAGTCGCCGCGTTGCTTGACGATGCAGGGTTGTGGAGCTCAGGGTTCCAGTTCGGCGATTGGCTGGACCCAGACGCGCCAGCAAGCAACCCTGCCGCAGCGAAGACCGACCGCCATCTGGTCGCTTCGGCGTTCCTGTGCAAATCGACCCGCGAAATGGCAGCCACTGCGAAACTGCTCGGCCATGACCAGGACGCCGCAGAGTTCGATGCCCTCGCGGGGCGTGTACTCCAGGCGTTCCGTCACGAATATGTCACCTCCGCGGGCCGTCTGGTCACCGAGACGGCGACATCCTACGCTCTGGCCATCACCCTTGACATCCTCGATCATGAGCAACTGCACAAGGCCGGCGACCGGCTCGCGGAAATCGTCGCACAACGTGGATACCGGATTTCAACCGGGTTCGCCGGAACACCACTAGTTACCGACGCACTCAGCAGCACCGGTCACACCGACACCGCCTATCGGCTCCTCCTCGAAGAAGAATGTCCTTCCTTCCTTTATCCGGTAACGATGGGGGCCACCACCATCTGGGAACGATGGGACTCCGTCCTCCCCGACGGCACCATCAACGCCACCGGAATGACCTCCCTGAACCACTACGCACTCGGTGCCGTCGCCGACTGGCTGCACCGGGTCGTTGGCGGGCTACAACGCACCGAGCCCGGATACAAGCGGATCCGCATCGCACCGCAACCCGGGGGAGGACTCAACTGGGCCTGCACTTCACACGACACCGTCCGTGGGCGGATCGAAGTCTCCTGGAAAATCCATGGCGGCGAAATCAGCGTCGAGGCCACTATTCCCCACGGCACACTAGCGGACGTTGTGCTCCCCTTCCATCCCCAGGAAGGAGAACTCACCGTTGGCGAGGGCCGCCACAGTTGGCGGTACCCCGGGCCCGTCGACTACGGTGTGGCCAGTGAGGTGACCATGGACTCGCCCATCAGGGATCTGGCGAGAAACGAGGCCACATGGGAGACGGTCATGAGCATACTGCACCGCTACTTCCCCGGCCTCCCGCTCGATGCAGCCGCCCCCGAAGCCGCAGCAATGTCGCTGAATGTAGTTCTGGAGCACGTGCCGGGCGTATCGACCGAACTTGAGAACGACCTCAAGAACGCCCTTGCAACTGCAAGGATCTGAAACATTGATGCCCACCAACAGGCCTCACTCCGAGGTCTGCAAGAAGGAGTTTCCATGTACCCACCCGTCGCGGAGCTGACCTTCGAAGAGAAGGCCCCGCTCGTCTCCGGTTCCGCCAGCCAACCGTTCGCCAGGACTATTCACGCCGATCATTGCAACACGGAGCTGGTGTCCGGCGAATCCTCATATGGTGCATGCCTAAGCTATGGTCGCAGCCGCGTCCAGAATGGACGCAGGTGTTGGGGATGTAAGCTTCGTGGGGCCAATGGTTCAGGCCTCGGCATACCATGGCGAGTCAAGGGCCCTTCATGTCTGAGCATAACCACCGCAAGGCAGGCTGCGGTAGGATGCCGGGGTCTAGCCGTAAGGAAGATGGGGCCGCGATGTAGAAGCCTCAAAGGCATGTCTCTGCACGGCACCCGTGGGCGTCGGCCCCAAGTCTCGTTTGAGCTATCGGGCAAAGAGCCGTCGCAGCGTTGCCCGGACCCGTTGCAGCTTCCTGAGCTGCCGGTTCGATCGCCGAATTCCGCGGCGACCACGCCAGTGCGAGCGTCCAACTCCCAGGGGCCACACCATGGATAGTGTTCCTTTTACTTCGGATCGAAAGCTCTAGATCACCGAATTGGTCAAGGTTCCTATTCCACTGATACTGATGTCTACATGGTCCCCGGGGCTGACGGCAAGGACGGTTCCCGGCGCGCCGGTCATCACGATATCACCGGCATCGAGGGAGACCCATCGAGTGACATACGTCAGACAGGCGAGCACGCTCGAGGGCAGATTATGGGTTCCGGAGCGGGCCTGGACCTGTTGATTTAGGGTAACCGTCATACTGAGGTTTTCGGGGTCGCCGACCTCCGTTTCGATCCAAGGTCCCAAGGGTGTGTAATTTTCCCCACTTTTGGCTTGGAAGAGTCGTTCATCTGTCATTGCTCGGTCAGCGTTTGTAACATCATTTGCGATGGTATAGCCCAGAACATGCTCCCTGACGTTTTCGGACGTGAGCTGCGTCGCACGTTTGCCAATCACAACCGCAAGCTCTCCCTCTACGTTGACTACTCCAACGCCTCGGGTCATTTGAATCTCATCATCCGGATTTGCTAGAGTCCGCACGGACTTGTGCCAGGCTTGGATGGGCAAATGGTGGCCCTTACTCTCGTTGTGGCCCACGCCGACAATGACAGTAGGGGCCACCGGCGCGAGCAACTTGGCTCCTTGCGCCGGGGTAGTCTGCCCCGTATACGACAGGACTCTTGCAAACGGATCTTCTATGTGGCGCCAGACGCCGTCTTGTAAGACTACGTATTGAGGCCCTCCCGCGGTAAGTATCCGTCCTAGGCGCATTATTACTCAATTCATCGTTCTTCACCCAGCATGCTAGGTCTACGTGGAAATATCGAAATGGTATCGAGGGCCGCAGCTCAACAATACGATTAGTGGGAGTCCGAAAATCAAGCCTGTTGGGGAGTACGCCTATGTGGCTAGCGTACAGAATGGCCGCCTTCCGAAGAGGCTCCCTTCCCAAGGCCTTCCATATCAGGGTTAACTTCCGTCAGATTCATCTGCCACAAGGGGCGCTTGAGATGAACTACGTTACAGAAACCAGCACTTCATTGCGGACATACTCCATTGCCCGTGTCCAAGGAATTAGCTGATCCAGCATTGCGCCGAGATCTGAGGCCGACTGTCCGGCAGGATTGAATGTCTCAAAATTCTCAACGTCCGAGAAAATCGAGAACATTACTTGGTTTCGGACATGCGCGAGTTGTAGTTCGGATGCGATGACACGTAGGTGCTCAACGGCTCGGGCGCCGCCCTTTGAGCCGTAAGAAACAAAGCCGGCTGCCTTGTTGTTGAACTCAACGTTTAGATAGTCCAGAGCATTCTTGAGGGCGCCCGTCACGGAATGGTTGTACTCGGCAACGATGAATATATAGCCGTCGAACTGCGCAATCTTCTCGGAAAAGAGCTTGGTGTGGTTGTTCTGGTACTTCTGCTGGGCAGCCGGATAGGGTTCGTCTAGAAGGGGGAGTCGAAAGTCAGCAATATCTACAACTTCGAAATCAGCTTCGGCCCGTGGCTTTGTCTGCTCCAAAACCCACTGCGCGACCTGGTCATTGATGCGGCCAGGTCGGGTGCTACCTGTGACTATAGCAATCCTGGTCATTTTGACTCCCTCGTTTTTGGCGGTGTCCAAGCCCCCCGCGTTGCAAGGGACGACGACCCAGGGGCCAGCTACGGTTGCACCTGAACCCAAACTTTGGATATGCCACACACTAACGACAACCTCGCTGCCGGCTGAACTGGATACTTGCACAACCGACGATAGGTACTTGTACGAAAGTACTAAAGATGTGCGGCGCGGGCTGATCATCGAGCGGCACGCCGGAGCATAATCGGTGAGTCTCAAAAAGACGGTGCAACGCCCCCGGGGACAGACGAAGGATGGAGCACCCTCCGCTGTGTTCGCCCAAGAGCGGCTGCTTGCCCACTTTGGGCTCCAGGCGTGAGAACGCGCCCCCTCGTATGCGAGGAATAGCTGGATTCGCGCCTCTGACAGCGAGTATCTGTCAAGATGAGGCCGCTTAAGGCAAAAGCAGAGGGTGGGCAATCAGTCGCATAGACCCTTGTTGTTCGTCGCCAGGAACTTGTCCAAAAGATTGGCCAGTTCTATCCGCTCAGCCGAGGTCAAACCTTGAAGCATGTTCTCCTGGTTCGCCGCATGGTGCTCGGCTAGGGTATCCACCAAGGCGACTCCGTCATCCGTAAGGCTAATTAGCAGCTGTCGGCGGCTCTGGGGATCAGACTTCCGTTGAACCAACGAACGAGCAACAAGACGGTCTAGCCGGTTTGTCATGGCCGAAGCGCTGATCATGCACAGAGTGGCCAGCCTCCCGGGTGAAAGCCGTGCTTCTGGCCCCGATGTCCGGAGCCTTGCCAAAACGTCAAACTCCCATACTTCCAGATCATAAGGGCTCAGGTTTTTTTGCAAATCTATGGATGCCAAGCGGCTACCCCTGATAAGCCGGCTGATGATGCTCACTGGACTTATGTCGAGGTCCGGGCGCGCGTTAGTCAATTGTTCGGGAATGGTTTCGCGTTCCATCTTCCTCCTCATGAAGAATCCCCTTGTCACCGTACCGGAGGGTCAAAGCGCTCCGCGAAGGTCTACCTGCGTATCACCCCACAGCCGGTTGATGGCGGCCCCCAAACGAAAGCGATACTTTCTATCCCACCCTTGAATGGCCGGGACCACACGCCGTTGCGAGAGCGGGTGGTCCCGGCGGTCAGGGGGCCTTGGCGAGGGAGTCTTGTAAGCGCTGGGCTTTTACCTCACTCCCGGTGGGACCTGGAGCGGAGCAACACTTCATGGAAGCCATTAAAGTCCACGCGTCACTAGCCCGGCAGAGAATCCACCGGCCCCGATGGTTATCAGTGCCAGCCCAACAGCGAAAATGAGTGTATTCGTCGCCGTTACTACGAAGAGGGCGCCTGCTGTTACCAAAAACAGCGTTGCGGCGAAGTAGGCCCTCATTATGTTTCCTTCCCTGTCACCTTTGCCGCTGTCGGCTCCATCTGACCGGTTGGACGCCGGCGGGTGTTTGGCTTTCCGGCTGCGTCTTCGACAGCGGGTATGCGCTGTGGTTTCTTTGGACAAATTCTTGACTTGCTAATATGCGTCCCCGACGTGTTACGTTGAACGCACAATTGTGTATGACTTCACAAGCGTTGTCTCGATGAGCCATCGTCCAGACCAACCCTCGGGCAGTGCCAATACGACCCCAGGCCCGAGACTATAAACCTCCCCGCTGTCGTGGACTAGTTTCGCTTGTCCACTGATAACGTGGATGAACTCTTTATAACCTATGAGCTTCGTTGTGAACTCCCCGGGCTCAACTTTCCAAAGCCCCGACTGTGAAGAACCCTCGTCATCCAGCACCAGAGTGCTTGCCATTGGCTGTCCAGAAATGACCCGCTCCGGGCTGATGGGCTCTGGGTGGGGCCACCGTGCGGAGCCAATCACTGTTGTTGTTACGGCACTCATGGCGCACTCCTTACCTCGTGGGCGATGTTCCGCGCGGCCCGCCGAAGCCGGTCTGCTGCTCTCTCTCCGCTGCGCAGAGCCCCCTCCATGAGCCCGGTGAAATCTGGGTCGGCGTACTCCCCCGCGAAAAAGATATTGCCCACTGGCATCTCCAGTACATCGGCGTCCTTCGTTCCTCCTCCTGGGGCGAATGCCGAATACGCGCCGCGTGCCAGGGGGTCGTTTCTCCATATTGTTGTGACGGCGGCATCATCACTGAATTGCAGGTCCGGTCGGATACTCCGGGCGCGTGCAATCCATGCTTCAAAGTCACCGTGCTCTCCTGAACCTCTGTCCAACGCGGCAGGTGAGCCCATGAAGGAATTGAGTACAGGTGTTATGGCGCCCGAGTCATCAGCTGCCGTCCATGTCCAAAACCGGTCGTTTGTAGACATGACGGCGCTGCTCGATGGTACCGACAGGAGGGGCAGATGGAGTTTCGCGGCATCCCCTTGGAGTACCCGTTCCAGAGCTGTCCACTTCCAGTCGGGCAAGGGCAGTGAAACATTGGATGATTCTCGAATCATTGCCAAGGGTAGGGCTACTATAACGGCGTCGAAGATCTCGCTTTGTCCGGTGGAATCCACTGCGAGGCCATCGCTCATTTCGCGGACGGCTCGCACCCGCTCTTTATAACGCACCGCGTTTCCAAGGCGATTTGCCAAGGCAACGGGAAGGCGCTGGTTTCCGCCACCTACCCGCCAACTGGGAAGGGGTTCGAACGAGGCAATGTGTTCCAGTGTCTTAGCGCTGACTTGGTCCGCAGCCACTGCCGTGGAGATCTCGATTCGACCCCTCAGGGCGTCGACCAATCGCCCGTCTACATCAAGCCGCCGCAGTACCGCTTCAGCTGATGGTGGATGGTCGAAAGTACGTGCAATCTCAGCTGCTGTCCGTCCGGCACCGACGATATCGTCAGTGGTTATGTCAGGGGTGTCGGAGAGTTGGCGAACGTAGTAGCTCATTTCCGTATCCACGAGGGAAAGACCGGTCAGATCCATGAGACGCCGCATCGTAGTGTAGCCATTGAGCACAAACTCTGCCCCGCGTTCAATGATGCATGGTTCGTCTCGCGCAGCTGACGTGACGGCCTCCGACCAGACCCGTCCCCCCGCGCGGTTGCGCGCTTCGAACACGGTCACGTCGAAGCCATCCGACTTCAGTTGCGTAGCGGCCGCCAAGCCGGCGAGGCCGGCGCCCAGTACGGCCACACGCGAGCCCTCGCAGAGGCGGCTCATCGTCGCACCAGCCGAGCGCAATTGAAGGGCATCTCAGTAGGGACAAAACCGGCTCCCCGCTCTTCTACGGGGAGGGGAAAGACGTTTGTGAACAAGTTGATTGCGCCCATGAGTCATCTCCTTCGATGATCGTTTAGTTCGCTTCAATTTACGTGCAACCAAACGACCTGAGTATCGTACAGATAATAGAAAAATGATTCTTTTTAGTTCATCTGTCATAGAATTGGCGTATGGAACAGTCTGTATTGACGGTCAATGACCTTGTGACTACGCAGAGCTTGGGAACCAAGGTCCTCGCTGGAACGGCGGGACTTGGCAGGCAAGTCTTATGGGCACACAGCTGCGAACTCAGCGATCCCCATAAGTGGCTCGGTCCTCATGAGTTGCTCATGACAGTCGGGCTTTGTGTTCCGAACCTGGGAAGGGAACAGAGAGACTTCATAGCTGAACTCGATAAGGCGGGCTTGGCCGGAGTTGCGCTGGGAGACCATCCAAGCCTGCCTGCTATCACTCAAGACCTAATAGATGAAGCGGATGCTCGCGCATTTCCCGTTTTACTAACTAGCTCAACCACACCTTTTGCAGCAATCGGGCGGACCATCGCAGCGGCAACAGCCACGACTCAAACCATGCAGGTGCTCAAGCTCAGCAAGTTGTACCAACTCTCTACGTACGCCCGTGATGATCCGCTCCGGATGATGGAGGACCTTCAGACACTGTTTCAAGTAGGCCTCAGCGTCGTCGACATTCAAACGGGCTTGGTAATCTTGGAAGGTTCCAAGCCCGCCGGAGCCGAAATGGCCACATCTAGCCGCCTCTACGCCTTGCCAGGCGACACCGAAGCGAAGCTAAGGGTTTCTGAACACCCGGGCGAAGAACTGAGTAGCTTTCTACTGATTCATATTTTGCAAGTCATCGACGTCGCCGTAAGCCAGCGACTTCGTTCTATTCGTCGTCGGTCCGAGCGAGCCGCGGAGATGCTCGAGTCGGTCTTGGACGAACACTTGCCCGAGGGCGTCGAAACTATTCTGGGAGCCGGCGCCAATGCACGTGGATATCAATGCGTCGCGATCGCCAGGGAGGATGGGGCAAAAGCGCTCCGCGGAGTTTCAATCGCCGCGCTCCCAGTACTAGCAGGTTTTGGCCGAAGCTCGTTTCTCCTTCTAATGCCTGAACACAAACATGACGATGTTCGTGAGCTATTGAACAGGATGGGCATCCGGGCTGCAGCGTCCTCTACGTATGTCGACGTTCGGGACGCCAAATACGCGGCCGAAGAAGCGTTCAAGGTCCTTTCGTCCGCAGGGTCAAGCAAGCAGTGGAACGATTTTGCCGGCGTCCCAATTTCACTCCTTACGCGCTCTCGAAAGGAAGCCTCGGCCATCGTCGAGCAAGTACTCGGCAGCCTCGCCCATAATGACCCCAAATCTTCCACGCTTCGGGAGACCCTGTTTACCTTCATCGCGAACGATCGGCGATGGAACGAAACCGCCGAGGCCCTTAGTATTCACCGGCAGACACTGTCTTACAGGCTCGCCAGGATTAGGGACATAACTGGCCGGGACGTAGGATCGTCGGCTGACCTATCGGCCTACTGGCTTGCCTACCAAGCGTGGCCCTCCTATTCGGCATCCTCGCTCCACTAGCCGGGCACCTACGAAATCCTTGCTAGGGACTGTGAACCACCACATCATCATCTAGATGGTGGGAGGAGTCAGCGGGCACCCAAAACGTTAGCGCATTGCCGCTACGGCTAATTCGTGGATGGGTACCCCTCCGGCCCTGGCCAGTATCCAACGCCATGAGCAAAATCAGCGATCTTTGAGAAGATCCCCAGACGATTGTCTTCCTTTGTCCATTTTGACCCTGTGGGAACCGGCCTCACGACAACGAAGTCGGCGATCATGAACAGTAAGCCGAGTCCCGTTTGCCCTATGAGGGCTCATCAAACAAGGCTACAGAAAGTATTGCCATTATTGTGGCGCCACCCATGCCCATGCATGATACGTCACGCTGACGGTCATAGCCGGGTAGGGCATATTGTGGTCAATCCAGAGGCGGCGACTAGCCAAAATGACCGCCCGGCACCACCCCTAGTGATGGATTGCAGCCTTGAGCACGGAATGCAGCTCACTTCGGAATCCCTAAAAAGGGACGATGATCCCGGCCCATCGGTGCCTTCTCTATACCCGCACAACAGCCGCCGTCGACGGAACACTGTCAGCCATCTCGAAGCGGCCGCTGCGTGCGGCTCGGATGCTCCACCTCAAGAAGACTGCGGAGATAAAGGGACCACGACCGAGGGCGCTGAAGTGGATTGCTGAAGATTTCGCTCAGCGGCTTGCACTACGTTGAAGAGAAGCATCGCTCGTGTCATAGGTCCTACCCCACCGGGGTTGGGTGCAACCCAACTAGCCACCCTGCCGACATCGAGGGCCACGTCACCTTCGAGGATAGATCTTCCGGCTTCATCAACTGCTCGCGAAACACCAACGTCCAGCACGATCGCCCCTGGTTTCAAGTGATCGGCTTGGACGATGCCTGACACGCCGGCCGCAGCTACAACTACATCGGCGCGTCTCATCAATCGGGGAAGATCGGCTGATCCTGTATGGGCTAACGTCACCGTCGCGTTGATGTCTCGCCGTGTTAGTAGGAGCCCAAGAGGACGCCCGACTGTGAGTCCACGACCGATGACCAGAACTTCGGATCCGTTGAGCCGGATCCCGTGACGGGACAACAGTTCCACGACGGCGTGCGGAGTGCAGGGAAGAGGAGACCTGAGTTCATCGCCGACGTTGAGGACGAGCTTCCCAAGATTCGTCGGGTGGAGCCCGTCGGCGTCCTTCCAAGGTGCAATCTTCTCGAGTACAGCATTTTGATCTAGGTGAGACGGGAGGGGGAGCTGCACTATGTAGCCAGTCGTGCTTGAGTCCGAATTAAGTTCTTCGAGAACAGCTTCCAGTTCCGCTTGTGAGATCGTTGACGGCAAATCACGTCGGACTGACTTGATTCCCACCTCAGCACAGTCCCGGTGTTTTCCCGCCACGTAGGATCGACTGGCTGGATCGTCACCGACCAAGACGGTTCCCAATCCAACGGAAGCGCCTTGGGCAGTGATCGCCGCCACTCGCCGCGTGAGCTCTGCCTTGATGGTGCGGGCCGTGGCCCTGCCATCCAACACCTGGCAGGCATTTTCTGTGATGGTTTTATCTTGCAGCAATCTGTTTGTCACCCAACATTCCTTTCCTTGATCCTGGGTTCCGCAACTCTCCACACAGTCTTTGCCCTATTGGGCCGTCGGGCCTCAATGGGCAAACCGCAATACCACTAGCCCCGGAGCCGTAGGCCCTGAGGATCATAGAATGGACGCCGTGAAACCTTGGCACCGTAGGTCACGCCTTTGCACCGAACCTCAAAAACGCCCGAGAGGTCAGCGTCTGGATCGATAGCGGCAATACCGACCGCCCTGCCCAGCGTGTGTCCGTAGCTTCCGCTCGTCATACGCCCAACGGGAATTCCGTTGCAGTAAACCGTCTCATCGTGGACGAATACGGGATCGGGGTCGTCCAGCGCGACATACACCGTCCGGTGAGCCGGGGCTGCCGGATCGAGTTTGAGCAGCGCGTCCCTACCAACGAAGCCGCCTGGCTTGTCCAGTGCAACAGTAAAGCGCAGGGCCGCGGAATAGGGATCGTCGATGGGGCCAATATCGTGCCCCAGGTGCCGGAACCCTTTCTCGCTGCGTAGCGAATCCAAGGCGTGATATCCGGCCATCTTGATGCCAAGGTCTTGGCCGGCTTCCCATAGCGCGTCAAAGACATTTACGGCCAAGTCAGCACTCGGGTACAACTCGTAGCCCAACTCCCCCACGAAACTGACCCGCAAGCTGTAGGCATAGCCGTCGGCTATCTCGACCCTGCGGCCATGCGTATATCCCTGGGCTTCGTCAGACCAGTCTTCGGGCGAAACCCTACTGAGGAGTTCTCTGCACTTTGGTCCCATGACACCAATTGTCGCCAGCGATGCCGTGCAATCGAAGATTGAGGCTGCTTTGCCTCGTGCGGTTCGGTTCAGGTATGCGTGCGTTTTTTGTTGGGTGAATGAAGGCGTAACGACGAGAAAACGGTCGTGAGCGAGGCGTGTAATGGTTCCGTCAAGTTCAATCCCAGCACGGTCATTGAGGAATAGGGTGTAAACGGACTTGTCGTTCTCCACATCGACGTTGGCGGTCGCTGCCCGCTGGCACACTTCCAGCGCATCCGGCCCGACTACCTCGAACTTGGCGAACGGGCTGAGGTCAAAGAGAACGACTCCCTCACGGGCTGCCTTGTGTTCCTCTGCGACTCGGTCGAACCAGGCCGGTCGTCCGTAGCTGTAGTCGTAAACCGGCCTCGAGCCCGGTTCGCCGTACCAGTTCGCCCGTTCACCGCCGTTGACCTCACCGAAACAGGCCCCCAGCTCCATTAGCCGGCTGTGCAGTGGTGTGCGACGGACGTTTCGGGCTGTCTCCATCTGGAGATTGGGCCAGTGCATCCCGTATAGCCGGCCGAGGCCTTCCTTCGTACGAGCTCTTAGGTATCTCCGGTTATTTTGATGACGCGAAAAGCGCTGAACATCAACGGAGGAAGAGTCAAAACCGGGCGTTCCCGTAATAACCCACTCTGCCATTTCTTTGCCGACTCCGGGGGCGAAGATGATTCCTTGTGAATTGAATCCTGCGGCCACGAACAGGTTGGCCACCTCAGAGGTCTCCCCGACGGCAAAGTTCGCGTCCGGGGTGAAACTTTCGGGAGCATTCAGGAATCGGTCATATCCAGCCTTCGAGAGTGCAGGCACGACGTTTTCGGCCTTTCTCCGAATCGGAGCAAAATGATCCCAGTCGGGATCGAATTCGGCGAATCCTTCCCCCGAGATCTCCTCGGATGAGCGCGGAAGTCCGTCGGGCTCGAACGCGCCAACCAGAAGCCGCCCGGCTTCGTGTCGGATGTAATAGCTATTGTCCAAGTCTCTATATACGGGCAGTTCCGGCGAGGCTCCACTAATTTCATTCGTCCGCACATGGATGTGCTCGGCGGCGAATAAGGGGACTACAACGCCTGCTCTTGCGGCGAGATCACGAGTCCAAAGACCGCAGGCCAGGATCACCCGTTCACACTGAACAGTCCCTTGGTCCGTCAGCACGCCTACTACCCGTTCCCCCTCGCAGAGTACTTCCTGAACAACTACGTTCTCTCGAATCTGGATTCCGAGTCCGTGAGCAAGCTTCGCGAAAGCTATCGTCGCGTGGCCGGGATTGATGTGACCATCGTCAGGGAGCAGCAGTGCTCCCAAAACTCCGTCGTGGCTCGCCAGGGGCCAAACCTCCTTATAACGCTCCTCTGAGAGCCATTCGGTTCGGATGCCCTGCTGTTCGGCGACGTCCTTCGCGTAAAGGATTTCATCGACGCGTCCGGGAGTGCGGGCGATGCTCAGTGATCCGGAGGGCTGAAATGAAACATCGATACCCGAGATTTGCTCGAGGTCTCGATAGAATTCCAAACCATACTTTGCCAGTTTTGTCATGGTCGTTGAGCCCCGGG
This sequence comes from Paenarthrobacter sp. YIM B13468, assembly GCF_042788025.1. Lineage (NCBI taxonomy): Bacteria > Bacillati > Actinomycetota > Actinomycetes > Micrococcales > Micrococcaceae > Paenarthrobacter > Paenarthrobacter sp. YIM B13468. Next base: position 101,910 of record NZ_JBHZPI010000005.1, read on the forward strand.
CGCCAGTGACCAGACCGGCTGCATGCCAAGAAGTTCCGCTGCCCAGAACGTTGCTTTCCAACAGCAACGTGTCAGTCTCCCCCGCGGCGGCGAGATGGTACGCGATGCTCGCACCGACGATACCTCCGCCGACGACAACGGTTCGGACTCGGGACGGTAACGAGTCTCGCGATGAATCGGTAAATACTCCGGCACTGATGGCACGGTCAACAAGCCTGTCCATTTTTGGACCTCGTTTCTGCTCAGGTGGGTGCCTCGTGGACACAGTTAGAACGTGGTTAGTTGAATACGACGGTCCGCTGACCGTTAAGCAGAACCCGCTGTTCTGCATGCCACTGGACCGCCCTGGATAGAGCCAATCGTTCGGCGTCTTGGCCTGTCACGGCGAGTTGGGCAGGGCTGAAGTCGTGCCCGACACGAAGAACCTCCTGCTCGATGATTGGTCCTTCATCCAGTTCCGCCGTCACGTAGTGGGCTGTGGCGCCCACCAACTTGACTCCACGTTCAAATGCTTGATGGTAGGGTTTGGCGCCCTTAAATCCTGGCAGGAATGAGTGGTGGATGTTGATGGCCTTGCCGACGAGTTCCCGGCACAGGTCGACGCTGAGGACTTGCATGTAGCGAGCGAGGACGGTTAGATCCACCCGATGCTCCCCTATGAGGGCAAGCAGCTTCGCCTCAGCCTCGTGTTTGTTTTCGGGGGTCACGGGGATGTGGATGAACGGAATACCGTTGGCCTCTGCGACCGGTTGAAGCGTTGTGTGATTGGACGCGATGAAGGGGAAGTCCACCTTGAGTTGTCCGGTTCGCCAGCGGAAGAGCAAATCGTTGAGGCAGTGCTCCGCCTTGGAGACCAGGAGTGCTACCCGGGGCCGATAAGCGGCATCGACCAACGTCCACGACATGCCATATGTGGCGGCAGTTGCCTGGAATGCGCTCTTCAGATCTCCAATAGATATAGCAGAAGGACAAGTTGCTTGTACCCGCATAAAGAATCGGTTCTCTGGAGCGTCGTCGAACTGCTGACTGGCGAGAATGTTACAGCCGTGGGCTGCCAGAAACCCTGAGACGGCGTGAACGATGCCGATGGTGTCCTCACAACTAAGTGAGAGTACGACTTGGTGGGGTTGTGCGTGTTCCATGGGGAACTCCTAAGTGGGTGACATCGTGACAATGGACGTCTTCCCAATGGGAAGGAAGGACTTGAAAGTGCCTCGGGCGTCTACGTCGACATCCACATCTGCGTCCTGCCACAACATTACGTGTGGACGATGGGTCATTCGATACTCAAGATTTATAAAACATGTCTTCTTTTCATACTCGCGTCTAACCTTGTAGCTGAATCCTGAGCTCCCCACGGGTTTCATCGACCGGGTATCACCGCCAGAAGGTTGCCGTTGAGTCATGCGCACACAGTGAGAAGGCGTTCCAGACTGAAGGCGTGGCGATACGTCAGAAGGCTTCAACCATCCGCCTAGTACTGCAAGGGAATTAGGGTGAACCCGGCAGTGCCTGATGTCAGGCAGTGCCGGGTTCAGCTTGTCCATATGCGGCGTTGCCGGAGCACGCAGCTAATCAAGGCCTACTGAATGGTTCGCGTGTTCCGTGCGGATCGAACTGATACAGCGAAGCCGATCAGGAACACCACGAAAGTGCCCACCATGACGTAAGGCAGAGCATCCAGCGGAGCGGGTCCCGGATTCAAGATTCCATTGACGAACAACCAAAGGACCGTGATAGCCGCCAGGGCTGCCCCGAGATTGATAATGACGGACTTCCGGGCTTTGCTTCGGTTCAGCAGAACAGCGCCGCCGATGCAGATCAGGAAGTATGGGATCACCCAGAAGTAGACCAACAGCGTCGCCATGTAGCCGTAGATTTCCAGGGGCGTTGACGATGTGGCCCAGATCAGCAGGGCAGGCGCGATCAGTGAAGGAATTCCGATGAACGCGATCGCCGCTACCGGACTTTTATAACGCTTACTGACCTTTGTCAGAACCGATGGCATGAGGCCGTCTGCTGCAGCGCTGACAACCACACGTGATCCGTAGTTGAAGAAGCCAATGAGGCTTGCAAACACGGCAACGGCGAGAACCAGATCGCTGACGTTGGAAAGGAAGCCCACGCCTGCGGCTTCCGCAAGCACGGCGTTTGGAGAAATTCCCAGCGCAAGTTTGTCGGCGGCGTCGACGAGAGTGGGTACTTGAATCACTGTTGCAGCGAGGTACACCAGCCCCAAGACCACAGGGATCACCATAATGGCGCGAGGGATGGCGCGAGTGGGGTTGCGCGTTTCCGCGCCGAGGGCGGCGGTGCTCTCAAATCCGATAAAGAATGCCGATCCAATAGCTACACCTTGAAGGAAGCTGTTGGGCGTAAAGTCACTGAGACTAAACTGCCCAGCCAGATCCAAATTCCCGTGGAGAGCCGTCGCGATGGTGATGATCACCATGACAGGAACGGAGACAATCGTGAGAATTACACTGGTCCGAACCGATACATCGATCCCACGGAAGGCAATGGCCATGGCAATCAAGGTGGCCACGACAACAATCACCAGCTGAATGCCAGGGCCTGCTGCGTCTGTTACACCGACAGATACCAAGAAGCTGCCAACATACAGCCCCACCGAGAGCACCAGCGTCATGATTGCGACTAGGTATCCCGGAATCATGGCCGCAGCGATGACCAGCGGGCTCCACGTGCCGAAAACATGCCGAATGTACGAATACAGGGAACCAGTCCCAATAAATCGTCGTGCAAAGACACTCACAAATAGGCCAATGATCGTAAATGCCAAGACGGATGCTGCCATGGCAAGCCAGGATGACCGCCCGGAGTAGGCGGCAAGAAATGCAGGCACGGCCGAGAGGCCTACTGCCGGAATAAACGAGGCGACAGAAAGCCCCATGACCTGCGCTCCAGACAGGTGTCCCAGCTGCAGGTCAGCGTCGGCGATGTCTTCAGTCACCGGGGCTGAAGCACCTGTTGATACTCCAGATTCATCAGGAGAAGTTTTCAATTCGGTATGCCTTTCGAGTCGATCGGGCAATTAGCGCCGACGCTCAAGCTATAAAGTCGAATGCGGTTCGACGATCTGAATAGGTTGATGCTTGTTGCCACCGCCAAGGAAGCGGTCTTGCTTGATTTGCGGTTGCTTTGGCTGTGTCTGCCTCAGATACGGAGTAGGACAACACGACTGGTTTTGCCTAGCCGGAGCCCCCTCAGATTCTGGGAATGCGGCCAACATTCCCTACTAAAGGTCAGAGACTGGCCCCGGATGAGGAAGGTTCCCTCTGCGGGGCCGCTGCGAATAGACGATCGTTGGCCGTTGAACGTCCGCCATTGATAATGTGATACACATTACGGTTGACGTAGGGCACCCGTTAACTGTTCAGCAGTAACAATATTTAGCCCTATTTGGACAACTGAACACTTGAGCTGCTGTGGCCTGTAGCAGTCGGCGGGCCCTCCGCCCCCGGGGGCCCTTGGTGAGGCTGGGGCGAGCCTGTGCAACTAGGCGCACCATGAGGTTGCTTGTCCCAACCTCAAGTCTCAAGCGTGTCCCATGAGTAGGAGTCTCCCGGTCTACAGACCTTGAGCTACGAGCGGCTCGGCGTGAACTACGCCGTGGAAATAATGTAGGGCCAACCCGGACGACATCATTTAAGACAACGCTCTGAACCGGCGACCAGACGCCGTCCATGACGGATCTGCTTGTCCGTCAGCCTGCATAGCAGAATCAGATAAAGGAGGAGCTCCGTTATGACAACTACCATCATGACGCCCGCCTGGGAACCGTCTACTGTCGATGAATGAGCGGGCCGACAGAAGGCTGCGGCTAGCTGCCCGGCAACAGAGCATGAAAATGCTGCGGCATTACTAGGGCATTTAGGCAGTTTCCAGATGTCAATTGCTTTCCACGCTCGCTCCAGACCTCGCCCACAAAAAAGTGAGCGCATACGAAGGAAGGCTAGCCATGAATCCATACGGTTTAAACGAGCTCCCAGCATCCACTCTTTTGGTTTCGCCCGGTCGCCAGCGGGACATGCGTCCTGTCCCTGATGTCGATACTTTGGGCTGCGAAGCGGAGCCCTGCAGGTTCTGCAGCATCCCGGAAACTGACTGATTCGCGGTGACGACGGTAGCACCGATGGAGGTTCCCGACGCCCTATCGCAAGGGCAGAAGCAAACACCGCTAGTGAATATAAGCTTCGGCAGTTCGCGGCTCAGCGTTGGTCGCGAGGGCCTGCTTGTGGGCAGGCTCGTCATCAGGCGGCCAACAATATGTTCCCGGTGCAGGCGGCGTACTCCTAGAATCACCACTACTGCATTCGTTTGCCGAGGACGTTGCGGACGCTCGTGGCGCCGGCGCTGAAACACTCACGATCAGGAGCTGGCTTCGTGCAGGCCCGTCGGTCATGTCACACAGAACTGTCCACGGGCTTCGTCCGAAGTCATACTTGGCACTGGCCTGTCGGCCGCCGAAGTTGACATGGGCTCATAAATATCCCCGGTGACCCTCATTAATGCACTGACATCTGTTTCCTTCCTGATCCTCGCGAGTGCACTGCTTCGACGTTGGCGGCGGAAGGTCGGTCATGGCGCCCAACCAACCCCATCGCGCCTCGACGTTGTACGGGCCATGGTGGCAGTTAGCACAGCACGCATCCTGATCGTGAAACAGGCTCTCGACCATGCGAACCAACCTGATTAGCAATGACATCAGCGAGTCCGTCTTCCCATCGTCTCGGTTACCTCGATCGCGAAGTCCCGGGATCTGCGTGCGTTTTGGACGGGTACCTGAATCACGAAACGTTCCAAGCAATCGGAACGCTTCAGGTCTGAAGAAGGCGATACATCGCCTCTACCGTATCGATATCTTCTCCCGTTGATTGATCACTGCAATCAACCAGGTCAATAAGCCCGGGATTATCCCGAATATATGCTCTGGCACCGGCATCACCAACGACAGTGCTGCTAACAGCCTTTCTAAGCTCTGCATCAATTACCATCGGGTGTCCTCTTAGAAGTACGTCTCGACGGTGGGGATGCAGGTAGGCTGCTGCGGTTATCCGGCCCTGCCGATGGACATCCAGCAGTCGACTCACGATGCCTTCAGTAAGTCCTGGTTGATCCACCAGCGCTAAGAGCAGGTGGTCTTCAGCTCGTGCAGCATTTTCGCCGTAAAGGTAGGAGCTGCCCATGCCGGAGCGCCATTCGGGGTTGATTAAAGTCCGGTAGGGATCGAGGCTTGCTTTCTCTCTGACTGCCAATGCGTCTGATCCTAGAACAACCAAGACTTCGTGACAGCCGCCCGCGAGCAATTTGGCGGCGATAATCTCTACGAGTGGGCGTCCGTGGAGCGATAGCAGGGCCTTTGGTCCCCGACCAAGACGGGTTCCCGACCCAGCGGCGAGCAGCACGCCCGTTGTTCTGCGTGGATTTACGTCGTCCAAGAAGAGTCCGTTACTGGTTCGTCGTCAACAAATAGGTCCCATTGGCCCGCGGGTCCACGGTGGAGGTCATAATTCTGGCAAAGGATAAGTTTCCTCTCACGCAGACCATCCTGCTGGATCCAGACAATCCCAAGTGAGGGTGCGGCAAGGTCCACCACGCCGGCACTGATCAAGACGTTTCCTTCCCAAGCATTGATTCGCTCGCCCTGTCGAAGCTCTTCCAGGCCACAGCGATCGTTGTCTTGGAATTCCGTTGAAGTTGTCGGATCGATGGTCCGTTCAGGCACCGACGTAGTCCTTTCGCTTATGGGCAACGATTGGTTTGGCTTGCAGCTTATTTCCAACCATGAATTCTCAAGTCAACTAAAGGGAGTGCGAATGCACAGTGCCAGGTAGCTGACGCAACGGACGCCCAGTGCCGGTCCAGCGTTCAGCGATAATTTCCGCCACAATGGACACAGCCGTTTCCTCGGGCGTCCGTCCGCCAAGGTCAAGCCCGATCGGGCTGTGCAGTTCCGCGATCTGCCGCTGACTAACTCCGGCTTGCTGAAGACGGCTAATTCGGTCGTCATGGGTTTTGCGCGAGCCCATGGCGCCGATGTAGGCCGGCTTTGCAGGACCTTCGAGCCGTAGGGCGATATCCAAGACAGGCACGTCAAATTTTGGGTCGTGTGTCAGGACGCAGATGACGGTTCGGTTGTCTATAGTCCCTCTGTTTAGTTCCTCCTGTAGATAAACATGGGGCCATGACACTACTACCTCGTCAGCGGCAGGAAACCTTGCCGGCGTGGCGAACACAAGGCGCGCATCACAAACTGTTACGTGAAAGCCAATCATCGACCCTGCCCGCGCTACAGCGGCAGCAAAGTCGATTGCGCCGAAAATGATCATCCGAGGTTTCGGTTGGTAAGAGGCGACAAATACTTTTGCCCCCGTTTCCATCCGTTCGCCCTCCGGCCCATACATCAGCACCCCGGATTCACCGGAGGCAAGGAGGCCTCTCGCATCGTCGATGACTGCGTGGTCAAGTTCTGAACTGCCATGTGTTCCGGAAGATTCGGACGGCCAAATTACAAGTCGGCTTCCGATCCTTGCACGCTGGGGATGTTCCACCACCGTTGCGATGGCCACTGGATTGCCGTTTCGGATGTCATGGATGACGTCAGCCAGCTCCGGAAATTCTTCGGGAGTGATGCGCTCGACGAATACGTCAATTATTCCGCCACATGTCAACCCGACCGCCAGGGCATCGTCGTCGCTATACCCAAAGCTCTGCAGTACCGGAGTACCGTCCCCGATGACGTCTTGGGCGATGTGGTAAACAGCGCCCTCGACGCAGCCACCGGAAACAGAACCGACTGCTTCGCCGTTAATGCCGACAGCCATGGCCGCGCCTGGCGGTCGAGGTGCAGATTTGGAGGTCCTGACCACGGTGGCAAGGGCAAAAGTCTCGTCCCGTTCTGTCCAATCTGCTACCGCGTCTATGACGTCACGCATGTGCTATCCGATCTGCTAGTTCTCTAAAAGCGGCCAGAGTATGTCCGGCGACCAATGCGTCGATGTGAGGGAGAACAGCCTTAATGCCACCCTGTATGGGTGCGTATCCAGGCTTCCCCCTATGGGGATTGGACCAAATGATGCTATGGGCCAATCCCCGGAGCCTTGAGATCTGACTTGCGAGCTCCGCCGGATCGCCGCGTTCCCATCCATCACTTGCAATCACGACCACGGATCTCCTCAGCATCGTGTGTTGTCCCCATATCCTGATAAAGGCCTTCATTGCCTCCCCCAGACGGGTGCCACCTGACCAATCGGGCACCACTAGGCCAGCATCAATCAGTGCAATCTCGGGGTCCGGATGTCGTAAAGCAGGTGTAACCCTGGTCAGGCGGGTTCCGATTGTAAACACTTCCGTTGTGTGGGGTGCGTGAGCCAGGAGCCGGTGGCCGAACCTGAGGAAACTGTCGGCGTAGGCCTCCATGGACCCTGATACGTCAACAATCAGTACCACCCTCCTGGGCCGCTCTGTGCGTCGCCTGTACCGCAGAGGACTGGGTTCTCCGCCCCTCCTCAGTTGGTCTCTGACAGTGTGGATTGGATCTATGCTTTTGTGGCGGTGAGTCCGCGCATAGCGGGATCGCCTCTTGGGAGTCTTTATAGGTAGGCCAGCGAAGGCCTGCGCCATATACTGCTTCTCCTCGATGGACATCAAGGCCACATCCCGGTGCTGGAGTGCCTCTTCCCGGCTAGCCAGAGCTATTTGCTGATCATTTTCCGAATCAACGTTCTCCCCGTCCGCTGTTTCAGGCAGGCCCGCCACTGTCGATTCCTCAAAAGACAGCGGAGGCGATAGAACTGCTGAAAACCACATGCGAAAGACACGGTCGTACGTCTCGAATTCGGACTGGCGCCGACACAGGCTTGCACGGCCGGTCCAAAACACCTCATCCCTGCGCTGAAGATCAACCGCGCTTAGAGACTGCAGGTACAGTTGGGCTTGGTCGGAACCGATGGTCATGCCAGCATCTCGTAGTGCACCTATGAAACCGTAAAACACCCTTAAGCCGGTTTGTGAGTTCATTTGCGGACCACCACGGTTAGGTCGGGAACACGGATTTCAAGGATTCAAGAACAACTTCACGGTCATCTTGGTCCTTGCAAAGCGCGCCAATGGTCAAAGCGGCAGTGTCGGAATCGATCTCCAGGCCCCCGAGATGGTTCAGCGCTTGTGCCCAGTCCAGAGCTTCGGCGACGCCCGGGGATCGTCTGAGCCGCCCTTGATTCCTCAATGACTGGACTACCTCGACAACTTTTTGCGCCAGGTCCTCGTCCACATTTGGAAGGCGGGTCCTGATGATCTCCAGTTCACGGGCAGGTCCAGGATGTTCAATCCAGTGGTAGTAACAACGGCGTTTGAGTGCCTCATGAAGCTCACGCGTGCGGTTCGAAGTGAGGATGACCAACGGTGGAACGCGTGCTGTGATAGTGCCCAGCTCAGGTATTGAGATTTGGTTCGATGCCAGCACTTCCAAAAGAAAGGCTTCGAACTCATCATCGGCACGATCGACCTCGTCGATCAGCAAGACCGAAGGCCCTCCCTGTAGGGCCCGAAGAATTGGCCTGGGCAGCAAGAACCGTTCAGTGTAGAGCGACTTTTCCAGCTCGTCCGGATTCACTGTCGAGCCTGCGGCCTCCAGTGAGCGCAAATGGAGAATCTGGCGTGAGAAATCCCAGTCATAGAGCGCCTGAGTGGATTCAATTCCTTCATAGCACTGGAGGCGGATCAGCGGGATGGAAAGGGCTTTGGCCAGAGCCTCAGCCAAAGCGGTTTTCCCGGTTCCAGGCGCACCCTCCAACAGCAGAGGTCGCTTCATGGCCACAGCCAGGAAAGCAGTGGTGGATAGACCCTCATCGGCCAAATAATTGACCGCTCTAAGTTGCGCTGCCATGTCCCTGGGACTTTGGGGACTGACTATTGGGTTGCTCATTCGTCCGCCTTGCATATTGATTTTACCCTTTCCACAGCTTGGCTCCTGACCCCGGCGCGCGCCATTGGGGAGTTACCCTCCGGCGCGCGCCGAAAGAAGATGCAGTCCAGACCTCATCTTCAGACCATGGAAGGACTAACGTCCATAAGAAGCCTTGGCCAACGTGGAGAGCCGACGTTCTCTCAAGCCTTTGCCACGGATGTCCCAGATGTCTGCCCGCTGATCCTTCAAAACAGGGAACGAGCGCCGGAATTCCTGTAGCGCGTCCACATCGAGCGAGGCTTGAATAACAGTTTCTTCACGCCCAGCTCGTGCAATGATGTGTCCATTTGCATCGACAATCTGGCTGTTTCCACCGAGATCAATACCTTGATCGACCCCTGTCATGTTGCACTGCACGACAAATGACTGGTTCTCGATGGCTCGAGCCTGACCCAGGACCTTCCAATGTTCCACTCGTGAAAGCGGCCAACACGCCGGTATCAAGTTGAGTAGAACATTCTCAGTGGACAGGTGGCGATACAACTCCGGAAAGCGAAGGTCGTAGCAGGTGCTGAGCCCTGTTGCAGCCATACCAGCTTCCGTTTGAACATCCACAACAATGGGCGTGTCGCCCGCCGCAATGAGCTTTGGTTCCCCATCAGAAAAACCGAAGCGGTGGATCTTCCTGTAGGTCGCTTTCACGACGCCGGCATCGTTGCACAGAACAGAGGTATTCCACATGCTCCCTGCGGCTTCGCCCTCACCTGCTTCTATGTATGATCCGGCGTGCAACCATGCCTTCTTGCGCTTAGCAAGTTCGGATAGGCGAACAAGTAACTCGCTTTTGAGCGATATGGCGTCAGCGCGCCAAGTGTCATATGAAAATCCGCCATGTAGCCACAGTTCAGGGAGCACAATCAGATCTGCATCCTCAACGCTGGAAACCAGACGCTCCACTCGCGAAGCCCTGTCCTGGAGCGGTTCTGCAGAGTCAAAATTTAACTGCACTGCAGCCACTGTGAGGTGGCCTGTATTCCGTGCCTGTTCCTTTTTATCCATCTGATCTAGGACCTTCGGGTCCGTCCGGTCGCAACGCCCGCAGCAAAGACCGCAATCAAGGCTGCTACTACGGAAACGATAGCGGGAAGCCACGGACCCACATTCTGGCTCGGTGCCTCCACCGACGGGCCCTTCTTGCCTGCCCGTGATTCCTTAGCAAGTTTAATAAGGTCCAATGCTTCCGGCTCTGCCTGGGGTGTGCGTCGAAGATCCGTGCCGGTACCTGACTCGCTCTTGGTGAGTTCCGAAGGCGAGCCAGTGGCCTGCCCACTCCCATTCGCCATTTCTACAGCGAGTCGCTGAGCAAAAACTCCGAGAATAGCCGTCGCTGCCTCGTTAATGACGCCCCGCCCGAATTGCGCAATCTTCCCTGTCATGTCGAGCTCAGTTTCCACGATTACGGTGGATCCATTAGCTTCGGGTTCAAGGCGTGCGGTGATAGTCGCCTTCATGTTGCCTTGTCCGCGCGCATCCTTAGCTCGCGCCTCGATGACTGCGCGCCGCCCTTTTTCATCTACCTCTATAAAACGAGCGACACCAACATATTCGGCCGTGATAGGACCGACCTTGATTTTAGCCTTCCCCTCGTACTCATCACCGTCGACGCTAGTGATGGATGCTCCGGGAAGCATGGGAGCAATTCGCTGGAGGTCCAGCAGTACGGGCCATGCCTCCTCGGGCGGGACGGGGACATTGAATGAGTTGGTCATCTCCATAATGGATTCCTTAAAAATTATCGAGAACGGTATTTGTGTCTACTTCGGGCAAACCGAAGGCAAAGGCGGGGTTCCCCGGTTCAAAGGACCCACCGTGCTGCAGAGCCGCCGCCATTTTCTGTACTTTCTGAAGATAGCCATTGCCTTGGCGTAATTGCCGTGACTCCCAGATTTGGAGGGCCTCGGGCAAATCGTCACTTTTCGCAAACACTTCCGCGATTGTTCGTGCGTCGTCACATGCTTTTGCGCCGCCAGCGGCAGCGTGTGGACGAGGAGTCACAGCTGCATCTCCAATCAGCACAATGCGGCCGTGAACCATGTGGTCTACCGTCGCATCCGCCACAACCGTTACGAAGGGAGAGGGCGCATTTAGAACGAGGGCGCGGAAAGGTGCGAAAAGACCTTCTCCCCTGCTGTGGAACTGGCGAAGGCTCCGAGGGTTCAGAGAGTTGTTATGTACGGACGTCGGAAGGCGAATGCCCCGGATGTCCGTCATGAGTTCATCAATGTCATTGCCCTCGGCAACATTCCAATACCACTGGAAGTTCAAGCGCGCTGACTCCGCTTCCTCCCGCCCGGGGATGGGGTAGGCGATGAGATGACCGTCTTCGAGCAGTCCGTAGGTAAACTTTCCATTGAAGTAGTCCCACACCTCGTCCGAAACTTCACCCGGCTGGAGCAAACCCCTCCAGGTTACGTATCCGGCATACTTGGGCTCAATCCCCAAAAGCCGCTTTCTGACGACCGAAGCTCCACCGTCCGCGGCGATCAGCCAGTCCGCGTCAGCTTCGGTGCCGTCCGAGAAGCGCATTCGTACCGAGTCGGAGTCTTGGTCCAGCCCGACAAGACACTTGCTGGTGTGGTATCGATCCGGACCGAACAACTTGTACAAAGCCCCATACACAGAGTCGTAACTCGTGAATCGCCACTCCGCCGGGACGGACCCGAAATTGGTTCCGGTAAGCGCATCCACATACTCCATAGACGACGAGGGAACACTCAGGGAGTCCAACTCAATGCCCTGTTCGAGAAGATAACGAACGAGTTCTGGCTGGACAACGATGCCGGTTCCGAAACCCGAAAGAGGCTGCGGAGATCGCTCGTAAACGTCGACTTCGATGCCGGCGTTCCTCAGCATCAAAGCAGCTGTAAGGCCGGATATTGATCCGCCGACAATGGCGATCCGTTCAGTAGTTGCGCTCATGCTTTGGGCCTTAGTGCCATGGCGAGCGGACGCATCGGGGCGCCGCTGGCTCCTCGGAGACGAATGGGAGCAGCGATAAGACAGAACTCATCCACTCCGTCGGCTGCCAGTTCCTCAAGATTCAGAAGTTCCACCATCGGCACACCTGCCTCCGCCAGGAAGTGCGTGTGTCCTGGCAGCCAGTTGTCCTCGTGCTGCGACGGGCCCACTTCGACGCATTCCTGGTCTGCACCAATTGCCGAGATTTCTTGATCCGTAAGCCAGCGCGCGGCCTCCAAGCTAAGTCCAGGAGGGCTGCCGAGAGTTTTGGTTCCATCCGGCCAAAAGCGCATACGTCCTGTGCGCACAAACGGAACATCCCCGGCCTGGAGCGTCAGCCCGGACTTGTCGAGAGCCGCTTTTATGTCTTCTACGGAAATGGCGTAAGAGTCAGGCAGGCAGTCGACCTCTTTCAGGCCAGCGATGTCCAGCAACACGCCCCGCGTGATGATTGGGGGAATGGTTTCCGCGCCGGCTTTGGTCCAGGTCCGGCTTCCGAGATGCTCCTCAGGCTTGTATCCGTTGTAGATTTCCCCGTCAATTCCGAAGTGATTGAGAGCGTCAATGTGCGTGCCCGTGTGTGTGTACATGAACACGACGTCGCCGGAGTAACACACATGCCTGTTGATGTCGTCACCCACATGGTTAAGGTTGTCAACTAACGTCCCTTGTGGGGTGTGACTCATGAAAATCTGGTAGCTGGGGTCCCCGGCTCCTTGGAAGCTGGGCATCCCAACGAAGTAGTCGACGCTCAGGTCATAAACCCGGGAAGGGTTTGCACGCTGCAGAACGTCCGCCCGAACCGAATCGCTGAGCAGATTGAGTGCTCCTCGCTCGTCATTGGGGCCCCAAGGGCTTTTACTGACCGTCACCTTGGCCTTATTACTCATACGGCTTCCTCGATCTGATAATCAACTACTGCCCTGTCAGCAAACATCGGCATAAGGGTCGCAACCACCTCAAGGTGGAAGGGATCTGTGGAGTATGTGTCCAAATCTGCCCAGTTCGCAAAATCAGAGATGAGAACACCATCCCAAGGGGCCCCGTTGTCTCCAGGGTCACCCGAGTGCGTTCCAATCTCCCATCCCTGAATGAAATTCAGACGCGGGGGGAGCGTGTTGAGGATTTCTACGATTTCATCCTGGCTACTGCCTTCGGCAACCCGCCATGCAAATACGTGTCGTACCTTGGTCATCAGTCGACCTTTCCTAGAGTGTGAGAACAACCACCTTGTTGTCTGATCAGTTTCGTTAATGCCGCGATCCCGTCCCAGTGGCGGAAGACACAAGTTATTGGTCTGCTTTGTTCAAACCTTGACAGCGTGTGAAAATCTGCTCCGGGGTGACGGGCAAGCGGTCGGTATGTGTGCCGTCAGCAATGGCATCATCTATAGCCGCTGCTACGGCCGCCCCTGCCGCAATCAGACCAATCTCTCCCAGCCCTTTGGCCCCGAAGGAGTTATCCGGGGATTTGGCGTGCTCAGTGACGAAGTAGTCCACGTTGGGCATCTCGAGCGCACCGGGAAGGAGATAGTCCATGAAGGAGGTCGTGATGGGCTGTCCGTCCTCCTCATATAAGAACTCTTCATAAAGTGCACCACCGATGCCTTGGACTGCGGCACCAACGATCTGGCCCCTGGTGGTTAACGGATTGATCACACGTCCGGCTTCTGTCGAAGTGAAGAACCTAAGAAGCTTGTGGCCGCCGGTGTCCGGATCAACCTCGATCTGTACCAGGGTCACACCATAGGGATAATTCATCGCGTTGTTGACGTAAACGGCGTCTGCCTGAAGCCCTGGCTCGTCGTTCTCTAGCCGGGCAGTGAAAGGATCCCGAGCTGCGGCGATTTCGTAAAGCGACAGGCGTCGATCAGCACCCCGTACCTTGAAACTGCCGTCAACCAACTCAAGATCGTCCGGATCGACCTCCATCATCTCGCTGGCCAATCGCTTGGCCTTATCGACCACAGCAAGTGCCGCCTTGCGGGCCGCACCCCCGGCCATGACTGTCGACCGGCTGGACCACGAACCAACTCCATCCGGAATAAGTTCTGTGTCACTGTGCACGATGTCGATATTCTCTGGCGCAATTTGGAGCTCTTCCGCAACGATCTGCGCCAGGACGGTTTCGATCCCCTGTCCTACCGACGAAGCTCCTGTGGTAACTGTTACGCGGCCCGCTCGGCTGACATCAACTCCACCGGTCTCGAAAAGCCCCAAGCCGGCCTTGTCCATCAGGACTCCGAGGCCCACACCGACTTTGCGACCCTCAGTGCGCATTTGGTCACGTTCCGCAAGCCATGCCGTCCAGCCGGCAGCATCCAACGCTTCACCAAAGTGCTTGACGACGTCACCCGAGTCGAAGTGGTAGGGTTCGTGGACGATGTCCACACCTGGCGTCCATGGGAGATCGTCTTCGGATAGAAGGTTTCTACGCCGGAATTCGGCGGCGCTGAGCCCGATCTGTTCGGCAGCCAAGTCGAAAATTCGTTCTCGCGCGAACGTAGATTCGTAGCGCCCCGGCGCTCGGTAAGCGCCCACAGGTGTTTTGTTTGTGAACACGGCATGCAGAGTGGCGTCGTAGGCCGGGACGCGATAGGGACCAAAGACAATCCCGGCCGTGATGTCACTTACCAGCGGCTCCGCCTGTCTGAAATAAGCGCCGTGATTGTGAAAAATCTCGTCCTTCATGCCCAGAATTTTGCCCTCAGCGTCGAGTGCAAGTTCCATATAATGGACCATCTCTCGAGCATGGGACGTGGTAGTCATGTGCTCATTACGATCCTCGACCCACTTGATCGGGACGCCCATCGATTTGGCGGCCCACGCCGCAATGACATTCTCCGGGAAAACGCCGCCCTTCACGCCAAAATTTCCACCGATCTCAACGTGTTTCATGCGCACGTTCACCTCGGGGAGATTCAACATCCTGGCAATGATCCTCCGATTGTCATGAACATGAACCGTCCCCCATATAAACAGGGTATCCCTTGCTGGATCAGGTTGTACGACGATACCGCGCGGTTCCATTGGCATTCCCGAGTGCCGATTAGTGACGTACTTGTGCTTAACGATGTGGGACGCCCCAGCGAACGCTTGTTCAATATCCCCATATGATTTCTTGATCCGGGCGCCTTCATTCCCTCGGCCGGGGAAAAGCTCGATGTCGCCGTGCACTGCCTCTTCCGGGTCCAAGAGAACAGGCAGGGGCTCGTACTCTATGGAAACCAGTTCCGCGGCGTCTTCGGCAACATATGGGTCCGTGGCTAACACAGCAACCACGGGCTGACCAACATATAAAACCCTGTCATCTGCCAGGACTGGGTGGCTAAAGCCTTCAAGGTCGTCGTAGATCTCGTGATACCCCAGTTCCTCCAAAAGGATGGAACCTAAGTGGCGAGTTTGCTCGGAGGTGATCACCATACGCACACCCGGAGTTTCCGCGGCCGCAGCAACATCTACGGACAGGATCCGGGCATGGGCATGAGTTGAGCGGACCACTCTCATGTGTAGTTGGCCAGGCACATTAACGTCCGCGACGAACGTCGCTGTCCCGGTGAGAAGTCGTCGATCTTCACGGCGCGAAACGTCCCGACCGATCCATGTCTGTTTGTTGCCCAAATCCGTATCAGACGAGGTGCTATCGGAAGTGAGCGCTTTAGCCTTTGCCATCATGCGCCCAGTATGTCACCGGCAGGTCCGGGCGGGATGTTCAGGCATTGACAAAAAGGCATCTCAAGTGTTCGCACTTAGTAGGCGCCGTCGCCATGCTTCCGTAGCATGATCGTTCCGCAAGCCCTTAGTGCGGGGCAATGGAATTTGACTATAGGAGATAGCGGCATGGCTGTAACTTCACCACTGAAACCTGAGGACGAAATGCTGAACTGGGGGCGGCTCATCCTGGATGGCGTTTCCTACTCGGACATGGTTGGTGCCCGTGATCGCCCAGGTGACGTGACTTGGTTTGACTACTGGATGAACCTTGCAAGCGAGTATGAAAGCGAAGCTGAGCGAAAGGTAGCCCTCGGACACACCCTCTCCGCCGGAGAGTTCCTCATGTCGGCGTCGCTTTGCGCTCAGTACGCCCAATTCCTTTGGTTCGACGAGCGCAGACAGAAAGGGCAAGCAAGGAAGGTCGAGCTGTACCAGAAGGCGGCCCCACTGTTGTCCCCGCCTGCCGAGCGTCATGAGCTGGTCGTTGATGGTATTCCCATGCCCGTCTACGTGCGCTTTCCGGACGGTCCCGGTCCCCACCCGGCGGTCATCATGCTAGGAGGCCTTGAAAGCACTAAAGAGGAAAGCTATCAGATGGAAAATCTGGTCCTCGCGCGTGGAATGGCTACCGCTACTTTTGACGGTCCCGGACAAGGTGAGATGTTTGAACACAAGCGACTTTCTGGTGACTACGAAAAATACACTTCCGCAGTCGTGGATCTTCTCATCGGGCTGGAAAGGGTTCGTCCGGATGCAATTGGAGTATTGGGTCGCAGCCTGGGCGGCAACTACGCGCTCAAGTCAGCGGCATGCGAGCCACGGCTCGCCGCCTGCATTTCTTGGGGAGGCTTCTCGGACTTGGACTACTGGGACCTGGAAACGCCTCTGACCAAGGAAAGCTGGAAGTACGTGTCCAAGGTTGACACTCTGGAAGAAGCGCGAGAGCACGTTCACGCGGCCTTGGAAACCCGGCATGTACTTAAGAACTTGGCTTGTCCCACCTATATCCTCCACGGAGTCCACGACGAGGTACCGCTTTCCTTTGTGGATACTATCCTCGACTTAGTTGCACCCGAGATTTTGACTCTGGTAGTCGAAAAAGACGGCGACCACTGCTGCCACAATCTAGGCCTGCGTCCCCGTCTTGAAATGGCAGATTGGCTTCAGGATGTTCTGGTGAACGGCAAGGCACCTATCCCGACAACGATTGGATTTGACCACCATGACTAAAATTCTGAAGGTCAACGCCGGCGCCGCCCCCGTCGACTCTTGGCAGCCAGAGGGTGTAACTGTTCTTGAGGGCGCTCCGGACGGACACGGATACACACTGTTCGAACGTACATCCTCCCCCCAATTCGGCACAGGCATCTTCACCTCGCAGCCATGTACAACAACGTACGAGCTCACAGACAATGAAATCATTTACGTGGTGGAGGGCTCTGCGACGCTTAGCCTTGCTGGCCAAGAGGAGGTGCGGGTGTCCGTAGGGGACTTAGTCTTCCTACCAAAAGGACACATATCCACTTGGGTATTCCACGAACCCTTCAAGGAGATTTGGTTCTTAGTAGAGTAGTTGACTTGGAGGCTGCCCGGCGGACGGAGGCCTTCTAGTGTGCGGGAAGTGGAAGTCCAGGGGAGTCCTCAGCGACGCCCAGCTCCAACTTCATTGCGTCGATCATCCTGGAGAGCCTGATGGCAACCGGTAATTCATCCCGCAGCAAACCGGCGGCCCCTATCTTGCCCTCAATGATCTTCAGTCGATAAGCAATTGTTCTGCTATGAACACCCAAACGCGATGCCGCCGTCGCTGCGTTTTGTCCCGAAGCAAAATACGCTTCGAGGGTCTCGACCAGCCTGCTTGGGGGGTCTTGGTGCAAACCAAGATCCCCCAATTCGTCGGAAACGAAAGCTGTTACTGCCGCTAAATCCCGCATGGCCAGGGCTTCAAGCATGACGTCGTCGTACCACGTTATCTGCCTCCCAAGTTTCTGCGCTACAGAATCAGACTCGAGGGCGCGTCTATGACTATTGGCGAATCCTTCCAGACCCTCACTTACCGTTCCGAACGAAACCCGGGCGCCTTTCGCCAGCGTCAAATCGCGAACGGCTTCTTGAGGCGCCGGCATACGACTTGACCACTCGATCCAGATGTAGACGGTTTCGTCTTCAGCAGTAATCACCAGCGGACGGATCCGTGCTGCGCTACCGAGCGTCCGGACGACCGAATCGATGCCCTCACCGGACACGACGGCGGCCAGATGCCGGCCTGAAAGGTTATAGGAAAATACGGTTGAATCAATCGGAAGCCCGGCAAGCAGCGCCCTCAACGTCGAAAGCTTCCGACGGTTCTGGCTCTGTCGGGAAAACGAAGTGCTCTCCATCTGGTACGTCTCAATTATGGAAGCACTGACTTTGTCGTTCCAAGCGAAGTGGCTTGCGCTTGCATGCCTAAGAACCTTCGATCGTTGTACAGGGTCGGCGATTATCCGATGCGCCTCCTCCAACACGAATTCCCACAATGCCGCCTGAGCGGCTCGAGATCCCTTAAGCAGGTGCTGAAGGTCGACGCCTGCCCTCGCTGCCAGTTGGACCTCGCGGAGTGTTTCGTTGGATGCTCTCACATCCCCCACCCTGTCCTGGCCAATGTATTCGAGAACATCACGAAGCGAGGCCACAACAGTCTCCGACTCGGCACTTGTCAGTGAGGAGTTCCGCATCGCTGGCGAAATACCTTCATAGGCATATTGCAGCCTGGCGCGGATACAATCGTAAATTTCAGGAATTCTTGCCTTGACGGCAATCGAAAGTTCAACCAGCCCTTCCTCAATAGTCATACACTGAGACTACCAACGGAGTAGGCTTCAGCCGAAGTTTGAGAAGCTCATGAACTAGGAAAATGATTCAGACACAGCACTTGTCCGCAATTTCGGACGCTATAGCATCAGACATAGACCACCTATCGGAATCGATAGCGCGTCGGATGCAAGACGATGCCGAGGCCGGTGTGGGACTGGACCCCGCACTCGCTCTGCGTCGATCCGAGCGGCTTACCGCTGCTCTTCAATCCATGAGCAGAGGCCTGGCTGGAGGTAAAGAGCCCGGGGACAAGTTCCTGGCCGAAGCTACCCAAGAAGCACGAGCAGCAGCCCAAGCCGGTGTCGACCTGCTCGACCTCATCCATACGTATCGGGTACTGCAGTCAGCCATGTGGGACGTCCTGTTGGACCTTACAACGGTTCTCATCCCGGATTCTTCCGAGCAACTGGAAGTACAAAAGTGGGTGTCCGGCCGCCAACATGACTGGTTCGACGTCGCGGTCGCAAATATTATTGACGCGTACCGTTCAGAGCAGCACCGCTTCTTCTATAAGTCGGAAGACCATCGGCTTAGATCCGAGGTGCGCGACTTCATCGCAGGTAGACGTAGTGCCCGTCCAAGCGCAAATTACCCGTTTGAAGGGCAGCATCTTTCCGTAGTGGCCTGGGGCGAAGACCCGAAAGGGACCATCGAATGTGCGGGCATGGCACTCAATTCTGACCAACGATTGGTTCTGGAGAGCACCGACGGCGCCTTCTTAGGATGGCTGGCAGTTAGAGACGACAAGGACTTTGTTGGGAAAGTTGCTGCGATGGATCTTCCGCAGGGGTCCCATTTGGCTCTAGGCTCCCTCGATAAGGGGTTCGCCGGTTTCAAACGCAGCCATCAACGGGCTTGGCGTGCCTACAAGATCGGACGCCTCACAGGAAACCAAATAACCCTGTACGCGGACGTCGCGCTGGAATCAGTGTTCGCGACCAACATGCAAGCCGTTCACGACCTGGTCGCCCTACAGTTGGGCCCCATACTTAGCGACCCTCGCAAAGACATACTTTGCGAGACGCTGACAGCCTATTTCGCATCTGGTTGCAATGCTGTCGCCGCGGCTGCAGCACTCCAAGTCCACGAGCGCACCGTCGCGTACCGGCTGAAATCCGTTGAGGAACGGCTTGGAGTCGACGTCGCAGACAGACACGTTGAGCTCCTGGTCGCCCTTCGACTTCAAAGGCTGCTGCGATCCATTGCTGAAACCAGAAATTCCATGACGTAGTGTCACCAGCGAGTACCCAATACACCGTCCTTGTCGGTTCCGCCTAGGACGGAGCCAGGATTTGTCGAATGACGCAGAGCGCAGAACCCTGGTCAAAGGGCAAGGTAGTGACATGAACAATGACTGCAGCAGGCGGCAGATCCTGTGAAGCCACCTTCTTTCGAATATGTTGTTGCCGACTCGATCGAGCATGCGCTCCACCTCTTGGCCGATGGAGGAGATGACGCCAAAGTCATTGCCGGCGGACAGAGTCTGGTCCCACTCCTGAATTTCCGAATGGCACGTCCATCACTATTGGTTGACATCAACCAGGTGCCCGGCTTGGCGAATATTAAAAAAATTGACCAAGGGATAGCGATTGGTGCCTTGACGCGTCATGCCAAGCTGATCACTTCAAAGACCATCACGCAGAATCTTCCCCTCCTGCCAGAAGCAGCGGCTTGGATAGCACATCCACAGATCCGCAACCGGGGAACAATCGGTGGCTCGCTCGCACACGCTGACGCCTCCGCCGAACTGCCGGTTGCTCTCCTGGCCCTCGACGCCCACGTCAAGGTGATGTCACTTCGCGGTAAACGAAGGATTCCGATCAAGGACCTGCTGGTATCTCACTTTGTGTCAAGCATCCTTCCCGACGAAATTATCGTCGAAGTAACCGTACCGATCCCACCTTCGGGTACAGGTGCCGCTTTCGATGAATTCTCACGGAGGCACGGCGACTACGCAATCGGAGGCGCCGCCGCAATCGTCACTCTGGATGACAACAACAGGTGCGTGAGTGCAAGGATCACCGTTCTAGGGGGCGGGTCCACGGCCATCCGCTGCCAGGACGCTGAGAGTCTTCTCCTAGGCAGCACGCCCACTACAACAGATATCGCCGCGGCGGCTAAGACCGCTGTAACGGGACTTGAGCCAGTCTCCACCGTGCACGGCAGTTCCGTCTACCGCCAAGAGGTAATTCGAACCCTCGTCGAACGAACCCTGACACGGGCCCTCCTCCGCGCGAGGCCGACAATGGAAAGCATGGATTAACGATGACCGCGTTTCGCCTTAAGCTTGAAGTAAATGGAGTCACCCACGAGGCCGATGTAGAACCTCGCCGCCTGCTCGCCGATTTTCTCCGTGACGACCTGCATCTAAAAGGAACACGTGTAGGTTGTGAGCACGGAGTCTGTGGCTCATGCACCGTTCTGATGAACGGGCAGCCTGTGCGCTCATGTACGACTTTGGCCGTACAGGCTCACGACAGCCTAATTGAAACAGTCGAGAGCCTTCAACGAGACGGCGACCTTCACCCACTCCAAAGCTCATTTTCGAAATGCCATGCACTCCAGTGTGGTTTCTGCACTGCCGGCTTTCTGATGACGCTCAAGCCTCTTTACGACGACGATGAAGTCACCATGGATGCCGCCAAAGCCCGGGAAGCCATTTCAGGGAACATCTGCCGCTGCACCGGATATCAACAGATCGTTGAGGCTACCATTGACGCTTTTCACTGCAGAGACCACGGCGGTCAATCCCAGTGATGTTTCCTCCCCCGCATGGGTTGGTGTGGAACGAAATTGACTGTTCTGTGTCCCTCCAGGCGATGCAAGGGGCAAGTAGTTATAAGCCTTCGCATCGGATCGGTGTATGAGTCGCTTGTCAGAACGGCCTCGTAGGAAAACCAGCAAAGACTGCGGACCTTAGCTTGGAAAGACAGGCTCAGGATTCCCGAGGGAAGACCAAAAGCCCTGCAACCTAGGCCGGGCACCCTCAACATTGGGGTGCTCCCCTGAGGGAGTCCACCGCGGATCTTGACCCACCGTCTGAATTGGCCAGAACACTTGCCAATCAAGGTATTCAGTGCCCTGGGAAGGCCTCCGCGCGTGCGACGCGGAGCATATCAACTCTTCACCGTCGTGCGACTCGATCAGGAATCAGTCGCACGACGGTCCGAACCATATTCACAAGCATATTGAAAGTTCCGACGATTTTATGGAACGTCAAAGCCGCAGGGTTTGCGTCATCACGCATTCCCCGCGGCTTTTGTGTGTGGGCGTCTGTATAGAAACCCCTTGGTAGTCGATGATTAATTGGTGTGAATACCCGTCCCGGAAAAATCGTCGGCAATTTATCAAATCCTTGGCGTCCCCACCGCCCATAAGCAGGCGGATACGCGGTCAGCCGATAGACGTTGCGCAACTGAGCACCTGGGTAAAGCAGCTGTGACCCTGGGCGGATGACCGATCCCGTTAGGTGGGTTGTGGCCTCCTCGGATTGGGCTATAAAAAACCAGGGGAACCCAGACCGTCACGCGTCCATCAGGCGTAAGGCTGTGCTGCTAGTGAACCATTTTCTGTACTTACCGAGCCTTCTTCCGAACCGCTTGCCCAACACGCGGGCATGTTTACGGGGCGGGAAGACCAACGAAAGTCTTGGCGCAAAGCAGGCGCGGGTCATCCCGCCATCACTTCAGCTCTCCCGGAGGTCGCCTTGCCGCGTCCTGTCGGGTACTTCCCAGTCCTACGGCATCAATGGCTGTCGGTTGGCCCCACTCGACAATGTGAGTGGCCCGCAGCTCTGTTTCTCGTGCCCGCATTTCGTTGCGAAGAACGTTGGTGAAATCGGCTGCCTCGTCCACAAGCCGACTTACGGTCCGGTTTAGTCCCCTCGGACCCAGCGTGGACTTTGCTTCGGTCACCTTCCGGAATGCGATCACCCCAAGGGCAACACCTATGCCCATCCAGAAGAATTGTCTCATCACGGCACTCTCGATTCTATTTTGCGCGCCGACGGGGGGTGGATCTAGTGCGGTCCGACAGGGCCTTGCTCAGGCCGTGGCTGAAAGCCACCACCTTGATGAGCGGGGATCCAACCGTGGCGGCTACCACGGAAGTCAGAGCACTAAGATTCGCCGTTGCATCAGCAACGTTGTTGGATATCCCGTCTACCTTCTTGAGTTGTTGGTGAGTAGTGGAGACGGTGGCTGTGACCTCATCCAGGAGGGGCGTAGCACCGTCGCGCATGGACTTGACGGCATTCACTACCTCGTCGAGCACCTTTCCGAGCTTTAAAATCGGCACGGCAAGCAGCGCTACTAAAATCGCAAATACTCCGGCCGCAATGAGCCCTGCAATCGCACCACCAGACATAGACAGTCATCTCCTTATTTGTTTTTATGGCTCTATCACGTCGGAAAAAACGCACATATGCGTCCGTAATCGCGTCGCGATGGCTATTGTC
This sequence comes from Paenarthrobacter sp. YIM B13468, assembly GCF_042788025.1. Classification (NCBI taxonomy): domain Bacteria; kingdom Bacillati; phylum Actinomycetota; class Actinomycetes; order Micrococcales; family Micrococcaceae; genus Paenarthrobacter; species Paenarthrobacter sp. YIM B13468. The sequence continues at coordinate 124,882 of NZ_JBHZPI010000005.1, forward strand.
GCCCAGCAAGTCGACTCGTCGGTCACCGATGGGTAGGTCATTTTCCTTGAGAACAGAATGCAGTAGCTCTTACTTGCGGACTCGGTCTGACAGCTCAAGGAAAAACTGTCCAAGCACGATGCCGAGACAGTTAACCTGAGGCAAGGGGACGCAACTCTTTGCCGGCAAGCGCAAAATGAGCCGCGTCCTGTATAAGAGGTTGTTCCGGAGAGGGACACGCCGCAGCACCACAGCCACCACAGACTTGCTCCGGTGGACTGACTCGCCGGCCTCTGGCGGTAAATTTACCCCGGAGGCCAGCAACGACAGAGGCTACAACTCCAACGTGCCTTCTTCAGCGTGTGGCACATATGAGCGTCCGCGCCGGGAAAGGCAGCGCAGGAAGGGCGTTGTTACAGCCGGCGAGCAGACACAACCACTCCAAAATTTCATGATTTTCGCTGTCCCCAGCACGTCCTACCTGGAGAGTACCGTGCGAACGGAGGCCTGCAGAATAGCCTTTACGGCCCTGTCAGCTGTTTCCAGAGCCCCTTCAATGTAGCCGGGGAAAGCCAGAGAAACGTCCGACCCCACAAAATGTACTCGGTCAAATGGTTCACCCAGTTGCTTATGCACACGGCTGAATTGACCCACCCGCGGAGACACCCACGGACCCTCAAATAATGGGTCAGCGAGCCAATCGTGGTAGTCAACGCCCAAGACTTCGACCTCAGGAAGGTAGTAGTGGACGGCGTCTTCAATGGCTGCAAGGTTATGGGGATCAAAGGAACCGGAGTCGGTGAATGCCACGAGGAGACGCTCGCTTTCGGAGACCTTGCAGTAGTCGTAAAGTGTCGGGAATATCCCGTCTCCGACGCACTCAATTCCTTCTCCAGCACCGCGGACATGAATCAGGAGCTTCAATCCCCGCCCACCGTGCCCCTCCTCAATTACGGAGCGCCGCCGTTCGGGCAGAGAGGGATTGAAGGTAATACGACGCCACGTATTCATCGGCGCAGCCAAGATAACGGAATGGGCTTCATATAACTGCCCAGCATTATCAGTGACTCGGACGAGCGCGGCCGACTGGTCGATGCTGGTAACGACGGCGCCCATCCTTAATTGTGGGACATCGCGCCGCATTGCATTCACAAGATCATCAGAACCATTGGCGAAAACTTCATCCAACGAAAGCACCACGCCAAGAATACTGTAGTGATGGGCGGCGATAAGCTGCAGCACCCACAGGGCGGAGGACTCCTCGGCGGGCTGCCCAGTCATATTCCACGCCCACGCTAATAGAAACTTCCGGGACACAGTAGGCAGACGAAGTGCGTCCACGTATTCGATAAGCGGCACATCGAGGTCTTCGAGGCCCTGATTTTCCAAGCCCTGCGCCAAATCGATGCGATGCGCGTCACGCAGCAGAGTATAGACGGCTGCTTCCAGGGCCACGGCCTCAGACCCAGGAATAGGGAAAGCCTTGTTCACCGCATCAGAGCCCAATTGGTGTCTGAACGTGGTGAATTCAGGGGCAGGAACCGTGGCAATACCATACCTGTCGAGTTCCGCGGCAAGGCGTGGATGGTGTTCGCGATGAAGGTAGGCTCCGCCGATTTCAACCCGCAAATTCGCCGCAGTCGTTGATTGCCTGAAGTAGGCTCGTCCGCCGAGGCGATATCCACCTTCAAGCAATAAGACATTCTGGCCTGCGCTGGCGAGGTCACGAGCCGCCTTTAGCCCGCTGAACCCCCCTCCAACTACAATAGTGTCATATGACAAAGTAATTCCTTTTTTAGTAGCTCACGGAGCCAAGAAGGTTGTCGTAACCCATGAAAAAGAGAACGGTTCCGCTATTCCGTTTCCATTGCCCCTCGGTCGAGGACTGGTACCGCAGCTCGATCCCAGAGTTCAGTCCAGTCCATGGGTCCGTCCAGGTCTACCCTTCCTTGTGTGGCACGAACGATCTTCTCGGGAGTTGCGGGAAGTTCGTAAAGCACCGTTCCAAAAGGCGAAAGAGCGTCGTTGACGGCGTTAAGTACCGCCGCCGGCGCTGCGATCAGTCCTGATTCGCCCATGCCCTTTATCCCCGAAGCAGATATCTTTGATGGGGTCTCGAGGTGTTGAATTTCGAACGGAGGAGAAACATCCATCGTGGGAGTTTGGTAATCCAAAAATGAGGTTGTGGAGAGATTACCGAACTTGTCGTAGACCAGCTGCTCAAAAAGTGACAGACCTATACCTTGAACCACGCCACCCCGGATTTGCCCCTCAACAATGGTGGGGTTGATCATGACTCCGCAGTCTTCCACCGAGAACACCTTTTCGACGTTGACGAAGCCAGTAACAGGATCAAGTTCCACAATCATTGCGTGTCCCCCGTTGGAAAACATTGGTCGCGACGTATCCCACGCTCTCGTGAATTCCAACCCCGGTTCGAAACCTTCCGGCCATTTGGAGGCATCCCAGTAGATCGCTGAAGCTACGTCGGCGATATCTAGTCGGGACTCTGGTGCTCCCGCGACAAAGGCGGCACCGTCTTCTAGCACGATATCCTGCTCTGCACACTCAAGCATGTTGGCTGCAACTGCAACCAATTTTTCGCGGATGTCGTGAGCGGCGCGATTGACGCATCCGCTGGCAATGACAGCGGCGCGGCTGCCTATGGTACCGCTGCCGTAGGCGCCCCTCGTCGATGTTCCAGCATCAACACTGATTGCTTCAAAGGGTATACCGAGAACGTCAGCAGCCACTTGAGCGAGAGTGGTCTGGTGGCCTTGACCTTGGGAGTTGAGCCCAGAAGTTACCGTAACCGAGCCTGTTGTGTCCATTTTGACGGTTGCTGTGTCGTGAAAAATCTCGTGCATTCCGTGAGCCTGCAGCATCGCTGTGCTCTCGCCGCTGCTTTCTACAAAAACGCTGATTCCCAGCCCCAGGTATTTTCCTTCTTTTCGAGCTTCTTCCTGACGTTTCAGGAACGCAGGGTAATCGACCATCTTTTCCAGAGTATTGATCGTTGCCAACCAAGATCCTTCATCAAAGTCAATCCCCTGAGGGTTCTTCCATGGAAATTCCCGGACAACGTTACGTCGTCTAATCTCGAACGGAGAGACATCGATCTTCCTCGCTAGGTCGTCCATGAGGCACTCCCGGGCGAGCGTGCCAGCCATGTAACCAACGCCGCGGTAGGCGCCCATGGGACATTTGTTGGTGACGGCTGCTTCATAAACGTATTCCGTCGTTGGGATATCGTAGACGCCGGTCGGTGTCACAACGACCGAACACCAGCTCTCAACTGCCATGGTTTGCGGAGGCATGTGGTAGGCGCCTCCGTCAACCAGAGCATGGGTCCGTACACCGGTGACTTTTCCGTCTGCCGCCGCCGCGTATTGGATTGTGACAAACTGTTCGTGCGCATGCGAGCCAGCGAGGAGGTTCTCTCGGCGATCCTCGACCCACTTGACCGGCGCCTGCAGGTGTTTGGACGCCAACGGGATCAACATGTCCTCGGGAAAGACATGAGCCTTTTGGCCGAATCCGCCACCCGTGTCTGGCGAAATGACTTCCGTCCGTGATTCATCGAAGCCAAGGAAGAGGCTGAGGCACAACTTCACGTAGTGCGGCATTTGGGTTGATGCCCAGAGTTTCAGCCGGTCCTGCGTCCAGTCATAGTCTGCCAGACAGCCTCTGGTTTCCATTGGCGCGGCCGCCACTCGACCTGGGTGATAGAGCGCCGAGACCACGTGGGCCGCCTCGTTGAAGGCTTGGTCGACGTCGCCGAAGGTTGCACGCCCACGGATCCCAACGTTGTCGGGGCGTTCACCGTTGGCTACCGGGCCCCCTTGAATAGATGCTCGCGGGTCCATCACAGCATCGATCTGTTCGAGCTCCAAGCCAATGAGGTCGCACGCGTCTTCAGCGATTCCTCGCGTGTCGGCTATGACCAGCACTACTGGTTCGCCAACGTAGCGGACGACGTCCTTGGCCAACAGCGGCATGGTCATCGGCAAGCAGCCGTCGGCGCTGAATTGCGCCTCTATACCGGGACAGTAGTTTTCGACGTCGGCAGATGTCCAGACAAGGTGCACGCCGGGAAATTCTTGCGCCAGCTTGGTGTCAATACTCGTGATACGTGCGTGGGCAGCCGGGCTCCGTACCAGGCAGGCATGCAACTGACCATCGACATTGATGTCGTTCAGGTACTTTCCGCGGCCAGTCAGAAGCTTGGCATCCTCACTGCGCGGCACTCGTTTGCCGATCATATTTCTGGTTATCGGCGGAGAAATCAGGTGTGGGTTATCCATTGTCGTTTCCAATCTGACCTGCTGCGTCCAGCACAGCGTCGATGATTGTCTGATAGCCGGTACACCGGCACAAGTTGCCGCTCAGTGCTTCGACAACGTCCGCTCGCGTCGGAGCAGGATTTGAGTCAAGCAGCTCTGTCGCAGACATGAGAAACCCCGCGGTGCAGAATCCGCACTGAAGGGCGTGATGCTTTTTGAAGGCTTCCTGGAGCGGGCTAAGTGAGCTTCCTCGGGAAAGATCTTCGACCGTCCTTACAGTCCGCCCATCACCTTGCGCGGCAAGAGTGAGGCAGGACCGTACAGCCGCTCCATCGAGAAGGACCGTGCAGGCTCCGCACACTCCGTGCTCGCACCCCAGCTTCGTTCCGTTGAGGTTCTGATCGTTTCTCAAATGGTCAGCCAGCGTGTCGCGTGCATTCACAGCGACCGTTCGACGCCGACCATTTATCTCGATGTCGATGTCAATGCGGTCAGATGGCGAGGGTGTTGTCACGTGCGTGCTCCTGCTTCAAGAATTGTGCGTCGGATCAGCTCCTGCACTAGGCCGCGCCTATATTCAGCTGAGCCGTGCATGTCTGAAATATATGTGAGCGACTCCGCACCAGCGATTGAGGCTCGTTCGGCCAGATCCGCGGCGACTTTCGATCCCCTCAGAAGATCCTCCGCGCCGGGCACTCTTTGTATCTTGCCAACGGCTCCCCCAACAGCGATCCTGGCGTCGGCGACCCCAGAGTCCTCAGTAGCTAGAGTGATGGCGACATTGGCGAGACCATAATCGCCCGAGCGTCTGGAAAATTCGCCGTAGGCCCATCCCCTTGGTCGGGAAGGCATCCAGATATCGGTGATGATCTCGTCAGAGGAGATGCTGGTCATGTAAGGCCCGACGAACAGGGCGTCGGCGTCAATGGTGCGTTTCCCTCTCACGCTTTGGACTTCCACCATACCGTCGAGCGCGAGCAGTACTAGTGGCCACTCTCCGGCTGCATCACCATGGGCCAAGGAACCGCCAAGCGTTCCCCGGTTGCGGATTTGCGGGTGCGCTATATGTTTTCCCGCCGACGACATCATCGGCAGCAGGTTTGCAACAAGCGGTGAACTAACGATGGTTGCATGGGTAACCATCGGCCCGAATCGGACGTAGTCTCCGACCTCCTCCAACGCTGCCAGTCCCGGGATCTTCGCGAGGTCCACGACAACAGTCGGTTGGGCCAATCGCATGGCCATTACTGGCAAAAGACTTTGTCCGCCGGCGATAACTTTAGAGTCATCGTCGGCTGACAACATTGCGCAGGCTTCTTCCATTGAAGTCGGCGACGTGTAGCTAATAGCAGGTAGTTTCATTCTTCACTCCCTCGAACGACTTTCATCATGCACCACGCTCTGTGATTTGCTGCACGACATCTAGGAACAAGTACGCTGGTCATTTTGTAGAACCATGCATAATCGGTGTCTCGCCCACAGCCACGGTGCTCGTTTTCGTACGTCGAGAACCTGCCTTGAGCCAGAAATGCGCCCGATTCACCCGGGGCCATAACGAGCACGTCAAAGTGCGCGAAGGCTTACTTGCCATCCGGTCAAAGGGTCCCTAACACGTGATGCACCCCTGGAAGCCAAGGGTGCATCAGATGGACGGCACGGTCAGGCCAGCGAAAGTGGTCTTGTCACATCCCGTGCCGGGAGGTGCGGATCTCGAACGATTACGAGCGATCAAACTCCCGTAACCAGGTCATGCGGGTTAGCCTCCAGCAAATGGGGGTAGGACATCAACCACGTCTCCAACTCTGACGATAATTGAGTGGTCCCGCACGGCAACCTCATTGAGCAGGAAACTGCTTCGTGAGAGGATCTGGCGGAGCGGCGGAGTGCCCTCGGGAGGTTTCGGCCGTTCCATCGACAGTATGGCCTTGAGGAGATCCGCCACCGTGGCATTTTCGCCCAGTTGGAACTGTTCCTCCGCGAGACCTGCGGCCGAGCAGGCGGCGGCGTAATAACGTACGAGCATTCGTGTTAGCCTCCGATGGCGCTCATGCTGCGTTCTGGCTGGACGAAATCCGGAGCATCAAGTCCCACGTGGTCCATTCCGTGAGCCCTTGGTTTGAGCCACATTGCGTTCTGCCACTGTAGTGCGATATCTTCGTCGCTCCCCCCGGCTCGCAGGGTGCCCAGAAGGTCGGATTCTTCCCGGGAGAAGAGGCAACTCATGATTTTGCCTTCGGCTGTAATCCTGGTTCGGCGGCAATCCGAGCAGAACGGCTCTGTCACGGAGGCAATGATGCCGACCGTGCCCAAGGTGGGACCAAATGCCGCAACATCCTTCCCCTCGCGCAAATGATCGGTCCCAACGGCCCGCCTTCTGACGTCAAAACGTTCAGCCGGTGCTCCTTCACGGGACTGCGCGTTGGGGCTAAGGACGAAATCCCTGGAAAGCAGGTCTCGGATCTCAACAGCGGTGATCATGTCGCGTCGCGTCCAGCCATGGTCAGCATCCAGGGGCATCTGCTCGATGAAGCGCAGCTCGTATCCGCGCTCCAACGCCCACTCCAGAAGAGTTGGAGCTTCCGCGTCATTGATCCCTCGCATTAGCACAGCATTCAACTTCACCGGGCCGAGACCTACATCAAAGGCGGCGTCCACGCCCGCGAGCACATGGTCCAGGAAGGGCCGGCGGGTCAACCGCGAAAAAGTCTCCTCGTGTAATGAGTCGAGTGACACGTTTACCCTGGTTAGTCCCGCGGCTTTGAGAGGCGCCGCCTTCTTTGCGAGTCCCACACCATTGGTGGTCATGGAAATCGGCAGGGCAGGGTGGTTATTCCGCAATTTGGAAATAATCTGTATCAGATCCTGCCGTACCAACGGTTCCCCTCCAGTCAGCCGCAACTCCCGTATGCCAAGGTGCTGGACACCCACACGGACGATCCGAATGATCTCGTCAGCAGACATGACTGCCTGCTTTGTGAGCCATTGGAGGCCTTCCGCTGGCATACAGTATGTGCAGCGGAGGTTGCATTTATCCGTAAGGGACAACCGCATATCCGTCGCCAGGCGTCCGAAGCGATCGAGGAGCCCGGAGCCAGCGTCCGGTGGGCGGCCGTTCTGCGCTGATGTCATTATCTCCGGGCGCCGCGGCATGCCCAACTGAACACTCATAAATTCAGGCTACGTGAATCCTGAGAGTACCCATTTGTGCAAAACCAAACAATTGGCGAGCCGGATTGTGGCAAGGAGCCATATTCCGGGAGTCGGCTCGCCTGATGGAATGGTCTGGGCCCAATCCGGACCGAACTTACCCAGTCGCTGACGAGCGCACAAACGACCAGATCTGAGTCCAACCGGTACGAATAAACAGCCATCACCTGAGTATGCGCGAAAACTATCCTCCACCGGAGCTACACGAATGCACCGATGTAGCCGAGCCGCCCTCCCTGAAGGCAGGACCATGCAGAGCAATGAAGAGCAGCTGACCCCGCCGGGCCGCAACAGTCCCAGACCACGAACAACCGAAGAGCGGCCTCCGCCGGAGGAAATCCGCAGTGTCTCCAGGCACGTACGAGCAGTTCGTGACGTACTCCGGCCGCTACTTGCCCCGCCGCGGACCGAGCGGGTACCTGTGATGGAGGCTCTAGGCCGCGGACTGGCGGAAACCATCTTAGCTCCAATGGACCTGCCACCCTTCGACAACTCACAGATGGACGGCTTTGCGGTCCGCTCGCAAGACTTGGCCGATGGTCACGGCACACTGCGTGTTGGAGCACCAGGCCCAGCTGGCGCAGTTCCAGCGCCATTAACGCCGGGAACTGCGGCACCTATCATGACGGGTGCCATGATGCCGGCAGGAGCTGACGCTGTCATCCCCATCGAATGGGCAGTACCACCGGCTTTCCCCACACCAGGAGCGCTGACCACCGTCACACTTCCCCCGCCCACGGCGGGGGCATTTGTTCGCCCCAGAGGGAGCGATGTAGCAGCAGGGGACTGTGCGTTGACCTGCGGAACGTATCTTGGACCTCGTCAGCTTGGGCTACTCTCAGCGCTCGGCGTAACAGAGGTTCTAGTACATCAAAAAGCCACCGTCCTCCTTGTCACGACCGGCGATGAAGTCGTCGAACCCGGCGAGAGGCGAACCCCAGGCAAAATCAACGACGCAAACAACACCTTGTTAGAAGCATCCATGCGCGAAGCTGGGCTTATTGTGGTCCGTGCGGGCATCATTAGGGACTCGCCTGACGTCCTGGCTGAAGTCTTGAAACGACACGCACCTCATATCGATCTCGTAGTAACCACTGGCGGTGTAAGCAAGGGTGCCTACGAAGTGGTCCGGCAGACAATGCTGGATCATCCCGTTGAATTTTCACACGTGGAGATCCAACCAGGCGGTCCACAAGGACTCGGAAGCTTTGACGGCATCCCGGTTCTAGCTTTCCCCGGGAACCCGGTGAGCTGTTTGATCTCCTTCGAGATGTTCCTGCGCCCGCTACTCGGCGAGCTGTTCGGCACGCCGACACCCAGGGCCGCCTATAGGGCCCGACTTTCCCAACCCCTGACATCTCCGCCGAGGAAGCACCAAGTGAGGCGGGGGGTCCTGTTGCCCAACGGTACCGTCCGATTGGAAGGGGGTGAAGGTTCCCACCTACTAGGAGCATTAGCACGATCAGATGTCCTAATACACATTCCCGTCGGAATTTCGGAACTGGCAGAAGGGGAGGAGGTAGAAATATGGGTGGTCTAGAGGCCCCAGTTACTTCTGATGGTTTTACTCACCTTCGACCCGATGGCACCGCGCATATGGTTGACGTGTGCGGGAAGTTGGAATCGGCTCGGGAATCGACGGCTACGGCAACGGTCCTCACCACTAGTAAGGTCCTGGCGCTATTGACATCAGACCAACTGCCCAAGGGGGATGCGTTAGGTGTGGCCCGGGTGGCCGGCATCATGGCTGCCAAGAAGACGTCAGAACTAGTTCCACTTTGCCATCCCCTCCCTTTGTCAAAGGTGACCGTTGATTTCGAACTGCTCCCCAAAGGTATAAACCTACTTGCGACAGTGAAAACCAGAGGCGTAACGGGCGTCGAGATGGAGGCAATAACCGCTGTGTCGGTTGCCGCGCTCAGCGTGTACGACATGATCAAGGCTGTGGACAAGCACGCCGTTCTGACTGACATCAAGGTGCTCGCGAAAAGTGGCGGGAAGAGCGGGAGTTGGACGTTGTGATCACCCAAACGCGAAGCAAGGAGCGCGCATGAACGCCGAAACCGAAAAGCATGTAAGCAGCCAGAGCCTAGCCGCACCGCAAGCCCCACGCGTGGTCCACGCATTGCTTAGTGAGAAACACATTTCTGTAGATGTCGGCATTAGGGCTGTCGAGTCCGATACGTCCGGGGCGGTGGTCAGCTTCAGTGGTGTGGTCCGTAACCACGACCGCGAAAAGGAAGTTGACCGGCTAAGTTACACGGCCCATCCTTCGGCACAAAAAATACTTGAGGATGTTGCAAATAGAGTCGCTGCAAAGTTCTCAGTGTCGGATGGACTCGACAATCGCGCCGAAGTTCGAATTTGGGCAGCCCACCGCGTTGGTGCCTTAAGGATCGGTGACGCGGCTCTTGTCTGTGCAGTGGCAGCAGGGCATCGTGGAGAAGCTTTTGCCATATGTTCCGATCTCGTTGACCACATCAAAAAAGAAGTCCCAATCTGGAAAGAACAATTCTTCTCCGACGGCACCGTGGAATGGGTGGGCGCCGGAGGCTAATCAACTTTTGCAATCCGTATGTGGCCTTGAGGCCACGCCCTGTGTTTCCGTCCGCAGCCAGTTAGCCGGGGAACACCGCTATTCGCCGCGAGAGACATTCCCCCGCGGCTGCGGCTAACACTCCCATCATCAAGACATGCCCAGGAAGAACAGCATATGAAGATCACCCGAACCAACGTTGCAGCACTGCTGGCCGCTGGCGCCCTCACGGCGGGTTTGACGGGCTGTGGCGGAGATGCCGCCCCAGCCCCAGCCACCGGAAGCGCCAAACCCGCCGGTACCGTGACGGTGTTCGCTGCTGCGTCACTCAAATCCACGTTCACCAAGATCGCTACGGACTTTGAGACCGCCAACCCCGGGACCAAGGTGACGCTAACCTTCGCAGGCTCCTCGGATCTGGTCACCCAGATCATCCAGGGTGCCCAGGCCGACGTCTTCGCATCGGCCGATACCAAGAACATGACCAAGCTCACTGACGCGAAGCTCGTCGACGGAACTGCCACCAACTTCGCCACGAACGTCCTGCAGATCGCCGTTCCGCCGTCGAACCCGGCCAACATTGCAACGTTCGCCGACCTGGCGAAGCCCGGGGTAAAAGTGGTGGTCTGCGCCCCTCAGGTCAGCTGCGGTTCGGCGATTGAGACGATCGAAAGGGCCGTGGGGACCACGCTGGCCCCGGTCAGTGAGGAATCCTCCGTCACTGATGTCCTAGGCAAGGTCACTTCTCAGGAGGCCGACGCGGGACTCGTGTACGTTACAGACGTCAAAACTGCGGGCGACAAGGTGAAGGGCATCCCGTTCCCTGAATCGGACAAGGTCGTCAACACCTACCCGATCGCGATGGTCGGCGCCAGCAAGAACAGGGAACTGGCCAAAGCCTTCATCGCGGCCGTGACCAGTGCCGAGGGCAAGAAGATTCTCTCAGACGTGGGCTTCGGCACCCCATAGACTTCACGATGCCACCGACTGTAGAACCGCGTACATCAGCATCCCAAGCATGGATTTACGCCATCGCGGTAGCAGGCGGAATGTTCGTCTTGCTACCGCTGGTGTCCATGGTGGCCAGGGTCAACTGGATCCAGGTCCTCCCACTCATCCCCTCCGAGTCCTCGCTGCCGCCTTGGGCCTGAGTCTGCGTCCGTCCGCAGCGAGCAAGACACTGTGCATCGTTCTTGGTGCTCCGCTCGCGCTGGTGCTCGCCCGCGGAAACTTCCCGGGACAACGCCTGCTGCGGGCCTTCGTCCTCCTGCCTTTGGTTTTGCCGCCTGTGGTGGGCGGCATCGCGCTGCTTTACACCTTTGGCCGGAAAGCACTTCTCGGAATCGACAGGCGGGTCGCCCTGCTGGCACAGGAACCTTTGTTTCCCCCATCTGAGCGTGCTGGAGAACGTGGCCTTCGGGCCGCGCGCCGCCGGCGCTGCCCCCAAGAAGAAGCCCACCATGCAGCGCGGCTCTGGCTCGCCGAAGTCGATGGCGCAGAGTTAGAAGAACGCCGCCCGGGGCAGCTCTCCGGCGGGCAAGCTCAACGCGTCGCGGTGGCTCGGGCGCTGGCCACTGCCCCGGAGCGGTTGCTCCTCGACGAACCAATGGCAGTCCTCGACATCCACGCCGCACGCCTACTCACGCGCGTACTCACTGAGCGCGAGCCCATCATTATCACCCACGACATCCTCGACGCTGTGTTGCTTGCCGATCGGGTGATCGTCACCGACGGCGGCGGACTCACTGAACAAGGTCCGACCCGCGTTGTCCTTGGAACGCCTCGCAGCCGCTTCGCCGCGGGACTGTCCGATCTAAACCTCCTCACCGGCAACGTCACGGATGTCGGCCTTACAAACGCATGAAGGTTGGACGGTCACCGGAGACCGCGATGAAGCAGCTCTTCCCGGCACCCCGGGCGCTGCAGCCTTTCCGCCGTCCGCCGTTTCCGTCTCTGCAGCCGAGCACGGCAGCCCGCGAAACACCTTCAAAGTCACCATCACGGATCTCGAACAACACGGCGACTTATTCCGCGTGCGGGCTGGCATATCTCGGCGGACGTCACTCCGGGAGCCCATGCAGAGCTAAGCCTCCTTCCTGGGACGGAGGCCTTCTTTGTGATCAAGGCTACGGCCGCCTGGTCTTCTGGGCCTGTTGATCAGCTGATTGGCCCTCTTTGGCATGATCTGCACGAATTCGAGGACAAAGCCGTCCTCCCGGCGGTCGTACTACTGAACTAGGCGCCAGTTGCAGTCGTTTCTCCGGCTCCCTGGTAGACGGCCCTCGGCACCAGTGGGATATGACAGACCTAACCGCCACCCTTATTTGCCCACAACGACGAGAGCGACCCTGCCTGCCGTTCGTACGCTCCCGTTGGGGACGCGTGCGTGTCTGGAAGAGCCGGTCGCTTGCGTCAATAGACGGCGGAAAAAACGGTGCGGCCTAGAAATCCAAGGCTATGGGGTCAGGTCAACCGGGGGCGCCGACGCCACACAAACCTCTGTACCAAACGCTTCCAACTGCGCTCTCTGTGCTGCCATTCTGCAGGAATGTAAAAATCCGGATCCGTTCCGCCACGTGGAAGATAAACTTCCTCGTCAGACGCAGGAAACGTCACTCCCACGTGATCTTCTTTTGATTCCATTAGAGCTCCTTTGTCGAGGGGTACGGACTCTTGAACCGCACTTCTGTGCGGCACTCCCCGGGCCTACTGTGGATCCTAAGTTTGCTCTACTGGTGTGCGACAGTCTTTAGACGAGACCGCCATAGTGGTGGGTCTCCTCGGATTCCTGCCCCCTTGCACTCCTGCATTACACATGCTAGGCAGCCGTCCCGGCACGGGCGCGGGCGATTGTCCCAATTCGTGCCTCTTCTGAATGACCAGACTTCCGCGCAAACGGCAGCGTGCGCGACCTACACAAAGTCATAAGCACTCAATGGAAATGCTCATTTTCAAGTCGGGGCCTCTGTCAGCCCACGAGATAACGTCGGTTGAGATCCAACGCGAGAGTTCGGAAGTTGGCCGAGAGATAAAGGAGTTCCATGGAAGACCACGCGAGGTGTTTGGAACCGATTGAGCAGGGAATTCGAACTCGAGATGCCGGCCCCCACGGAAGGCAGAGGCTCGAGCCGCAACTACAGGCGGTCTCAAGTTGATAGCCTCGTGGACCCAAGCCGGCCAGCCGCCGGAAAGAGGGCCAGGCAATACGTACACCCAAGGTATCTGCCGGAGCGGCTGGGAACGTCAGCCTGAAGCTCACATCGAATTAACGGTGGACAAAAGGTCTGCCATGGACGACTCCATCAACCTCGCAGTCGACCGGATCATGGAGGTCGCCCTCCAACACCGGCGCCACGGCATCCTCGTAACCCGGCTCGGGAACGGACGGTTCAGGGTCGAACTGAGCGAGACAGTCCCCTACGGATACACGGAACAACGCGACAAGCGCGATATGTCCTCCTGACGTCATGGTTCATTCCCAGCCTGCCAAACTCTGCGCGGCGGAACGGAACACCAGGTAGCTCCCAAGGATCTCCGAGAACGATATTTCCCGGCCTGGTTCGGCCCGTTTCCTGAACCGCACCCCCATCAGCCGTTTATTGTTCACCTGCAGTAACGGCGTCGTCAGCAGAGGTGGAGCACCGTTTAATGAGCTCGGTGTCGAACTCGTAACGATGGCTGCCGACATCCTCTCCTTGAATCCTGCGCAGCAGTAGCTCCACAGCAAAGTGGCCCATCTCGGCGTACGGCTGGCGGATCGTTGTAAGTTGAGGATCGACAAGGAGCGCCGCGCGCTCATCATCGAATCCCACGATGGCAACGTCCTCGGGGACGTCCAAGCCCCGTGCGCGTAGGGTCCGCAAGGCGGGAGCGGCCATTGAGTCCGTGACGCAGAACAATCCATCGATTTTCACGCCACTAGACAACGCGGCTTCGAGTCCGGTCCAATGCTCCTGGTGTTCGTTGAAGGGGTCCGCGCAGTCGATGACCAACGTGCTGTCGATAGGGATGCCGGCCGCAGAGAGAGCGTCCTGGTATCCGAGGGTGCGCTGGTCAATGAACAGGCCATCACCCCAATCCGCCGTTTCCCCTTCCATGTTCGGACGTAGGAGCCCAATCGAACGCGATCCTTGATCGATTAGATGCTGAACCGCAAGACGAGCGCCTTGCCTATTCTGTGCTGAAATCGTGGGGAATCGGACATTGCGGCTGGTGTCGTCGATAGCCACAGCGGGTAAGGCAATGCGGTCACAGGCCGCACGCACGCCCTCCTGGTCCGGCACGCCTATGACGATGACCCCATCGGTCGGGACGTTAACCAGCGCCTCGACGATAGACGCGGCGCCCCCTGCTGTCCCCGCAACTGGATGTGCCATGAGTTGGTAGCCCTCCGTGGCAGCGGCTCTGAATGCAGCGCGGACAACCGGCTCCCACCAACCCCAACCCGCATCGGGCACTATCACGCTTAGGGCGCGGTAGTCCCCATTGCGCAATGCGCGTGCTGTGGCAGAAGGGCGGTACCCAAGAGACTTAGCCACTTCCCGAACCCGTTCACGGGTCGCTTCACTAACGTCGGGGTGGTCTCCTAATGCTCTCGATACTGTGGCAACTCCAACTTCGGCTGCACGGGACACATCGGCCAAAGTTACTCTCCGTGGCATCGCAATCCATTCCTACTCAGTCTTTTCGTGGGCACTTGACCCTGCACCCATCCGCGTTTAGTCTATCGGAAGCGTTTCCGGTAACGTTTCCGGTAACGTTTCCGTAGATTAGTACTCTCAATGGTGAGGAATAGCCATGTCATTAACTGGTAGCTCTACCGACACGGCGGCACCGACGAACGGACCGCAGCGTGTTGGACCTGCCTTCGTCGTCATTTACGTGCTTGCGTTGTTTGGGATTTGGATGTCAATCAACCTTCCCGCCTCCGTGACACTCGCATTACGGATCGACGAACTCGACCCCGAAGGCAAGGCGACTAGCTATTCAATGGCGGCGGGCATTGGCACCCTGACCGCTTTGCTAGCGAACCCGGTGTTCGGGCGCCTCAGCGATCGGACCCGGAGCCGGTTCGGGCGTCGTCGGCCTTGGATCGTCGTGGGCATCTTCGGCACCGTTGTCGGGGCTGTCGTTATCGGTCTCAGCGACAGCATGCCACTATTGCTGATCGGCTGGATCATCATGCAGGCTTTCGTGAATGCAGCGATCGCCTCCTCTTTGGCGATCGTTGCTGACCGCATCCCCGAGAAGCAGCAGGGCATTATCGGAGCCTTGTCTGGCATGGCTTCATCAGCGGCGATGCTCGTCGGGGTGTTCTTCGTACAATTGTTTCCCTCAAACACCCTCGCTCAATTCGGCCTACCCGTCGCTGTCGCCGTTGTATTCTGCTCGATTTTGCTCGCGATGATGCGCGACGAAACCCCTGCCGCCGGCGACATCGCTCCATTCAGTCTCAAAGAGTTCCTCGGCAGTTTCTATGTCAACCCCCGCAAGTCGCCTGACTTTAGCCGCTTTCTAGTTGCAATGTTCCTGATCACTTGCTCATGGGGCGTCGTTTCGACATACACCGTGTACTTGTTACAGGACCGCATAGCGGTCCCCACAGAGGCGCTACCAGGCGTGATCACACTTGCCTACGTGATTCCGGGGATTTTGGCTGTGGTTTTCTCACCCATCGCCGGATGGCTCAACGACCGCACTGGTCGGCGCAAGGTTGTTCTGGGCTCAACCGCCCTAATTATGGCGGCAGGCACTGTTGTCATCATCTTCGCTGACGGCCTGGTGCCGTTCCTCATAGGCCTCTCCATTGTTAGCGGCATTGCCGGCGGCATGCTCTATGGGGGCTATATCGGGTTCGCTGTAGCCACTATGAACGATCCCAACACCGCGGCACGCGACCTCGGTGTGACCAACATCGCTTTCACCCTGCCATTCTCTGTGATGCCATTCATTGCGCCGGTGCTTCTCGGGGTGGGAGGAGGGGATGCAAACTACTCCGTATTACTGACCGTAGGCGCGGCGCTGACGCTCCTAGGCATCATTCCCCTCTTCTTCATTCGCTCTACTCGTTGAACGGACCCATCATGAATGAATACCGTGACCCTTCCCTTCCCGTCGAACTCCGCGTCGAAGATCTCCTCCGTCGAATGACTGTCGCTGAGAAGGCGGCTTTGATGTTCCACCCATCCACCAGCCCGAGTGGCGGTGACTTGACCCAAGCCGACGCTCTTGCTGCGGCCGAATTTTATGTCGGTAACTTGGGCATCAACCACTTCAACGTGCTTGGCGGGAAAGACTCACTAGTAGTGGCAGAGTGGCACAACACGCTGCAGGAGATCGCGGAAGGCACCCGTCTTGGTATCCCTGTAACACTCTCAAGTGATCCGCGTCATGGCTTCAGGAGTAATCCCTTCACCGGCCAGGCCCTCGGTATTCTCTCGCACTGGCCGGAAACAACGGGCATGGCAGCGATCGGAGACGTCGTATCCGTGCGCGCTTATGGGGACACCATGCGCCAGGAACTGCGAGCGATGGGTGTCAGGGTGCTCCTTGGACCGATGGCGGACATTTTTAGCGAACCTCGCTGGTCCCGCGGTTCGGGCACCTTTGGTGAAGATCCAGAGCGAGTCGCTGCGCTGACTGTGGCGTTCATCGAAGGGCTGCGAGGCGGCAAATACATGGGCGCGCACTCAGTGTCCGCCGTCGTAAAACACTTCCCAGGCGCAGGCCCCCAACTCAAAGGGGACGACGCCCACGACCCCCGCTACCCGGATCAGGTGTACCCAGGTGGAATGCAAGATTTGCACCTGATGCCATTCCGGCGTGCCTTGGCCGCTGGAGCGTCACAGGTCATGACCTACTACGGCAAACCTGTCGGGACATCCTGGGATGAGGTTGGATTCGCATTCAACGGCCCCGTTGTCCGCGACATACTGCGACGGCAACTCAGGTTCAACGGGGTAGTCCTGACTGACTGGAATTTGCTTGAGGCTGAGCAAATAGGCGGCATCACGTTCGGCCCCAATGGGTGGGGGCTTGAACACCTCGACTCGAAGGAGAGAGCTGCCATCGCAATTGATGTCGGCGTCGATCAATTCGGCGGCGACCGGAATCCGGAGTTGATAGAGGAACTCGTCGATTCCGGCCGTATTTCCGAGGCTCGCATCGACCAGTCTGCGCGGCGGCTCTTGGCTGAGAAATTCCGGCTTGGCGTCTTTGAACATCGGCGGGTCGACCTCAAGAATGCACGCTCGATCTGCGGATCCGCAATCTTCACGGAACGCGGGATCGCAGCGCAACGCGCTTCCCTCGTACTGCTTTCAGTCGATAAAGCAGCATTACCTCTGACTGCAGGAACGCGAGTACACCTCGACGGATTCGCCCCCGAAGATATCACCGAGGAACTGGTCATAGCTGACGACCCTGCGACTGCGGAAGCCATCCTTGTAAAGCTGGACGCTCCGTTCGAACCGGGCCGAGGATCGCTGGGTGACTTCTTCCACGGAGGTACTCTCGAATTCCCCCTTGAAACCGTGGAACGCGTCACCAATTACGCCAAGCAGGCGCCGGTATACCTCACCGTCTACTTGGAGCGCCCCGCGGTGCTCACCCCATTTATTGGCCTCGCCGCAGTCGTAATTGGTGAGTTCGGTGCCAGTAACAAAGTATTGTGCGATGCCCTAACCGGCCGCAGCCCGATCACCGGAACCTTACCCTTTGACCTGCCTTCATCGATGGCCGACGTCGAAGCCTCCCGGGAAGACGTGCCCTTCGACACGGCGGATCCACTCTTCCATACGGGCTTTGGGCTGCAGCGGCCTGTAATAGCCCCTTTGACTACGAACGCCTAACCGTGTGGGTGGCTTGAGCTGCGCTCCGGAAGTAGGCTTCACCAGCCTCCGGAGCGCAGCCCGGGAAATCGTCAAGGCTTCGACCGCACCACCCAAGATAGTCTGGCTTCTCGGCGACCTTAGATGTGTGATCCCCCCCGATCAATTTTCGTGCTGACCCCGATCGCACAAGGGCTCTCAAGAGGGCTCTCGGGCGAGGGCCTTCTCCAACGTCGAGGGATCGAAGTAGGCCTTCTCCGAGCTGATCTTGCCGTCCACAATGGTGTCAAAAAGTGTGGCATGCCAGCTAACGGCTACTCCACCGGCAGGGGCCCCAGGGCCGATGTAGCGAGCCGTGCAAAGTAGCTCTCCGACAACGTGGGTTTCGTTGGCGACGAGCGTGAGAATTTCAGCCTTAAAGTCGGACCGGTCGAATTGGCCGTTGTAGTCAATCATGTGGGCTCGGAAAGCATCGACCCCATGCACCGGGTGATCAAGGAAAGGCATATCTACGTAGACCATGTCGTCGTTATAGCAGGCGACCAACTTGTCGATGTCGGCGCCCGCCCACGCCTCGATCTGCCTGCGGAACAAAGCCTCGTTGGACCGAATGATGTGGCCGGATGTCACATCGTCCTGAATCTGGCGTAGGGAGCACTCAGCCAGGAAGTCGTTGACGGGCCGGGGCCGTCGACCCGTCAGCCTTTCGACATGATCGGTTAGCTTCGAGGTATGACCCTCGATGATACTGGTGTTGAGCCGCGTCAGGTAAGCCACGTACTCTTCGGGAAGGTTGTCCCTTCTCATCCGTTCTTCGGCTTCGCTCAACGTTTCCTCAATGGAGACGATCTGGCGGCCCGTCAACGCCTTGAGCCTGTCTGCCAGCCCATCGAGCGTCAGGGCTTCTGGCCCGGTCAACATGAGCGCCTCATGACGGCAGAGGCTGGCGTCCAAGAGTAGTTCGACGGCCGTTGCCGCGATATCCCTAGTGTCGATCCACGATACAGCGGAGCCTCCGGTCGTCATGACCATAATGCCTTGATCGCGGATCATGCTGGCAAAGAAGTGCTCGTCAGCAAGATCCTGCACGAACCAGTTAGGCCGAATTATGGTCCAGTCGAGCGCCGACTGCTCGACGACCACCTCAACGCGCCGCTCCTCGTCGTCTTCAGAGCGGAAATCCGCAGCGACCTCCGAGTGAAGCACCAGACGCGAGGCTCCAGCCTCAGTCATGAGCGCGAGAAACTCGCTCACTAGGACAGCGACGCCTCCGCCCTCCGGCTTGATGAGGTAAACACCGTCCGCACCGTCGAGAGCTCCGGCCCAAGACCCCTTGTCACTCCAGTCGAAGAGTACCGGCAAGGCTCCTTGGGCACCAACGTAGGCTCCGGGGTTCCGAGTTGCCGCACGCACGTCGAGCCCTCGATCGAGCAGAGCGGGGACCAGGTACCGGCCTGTCTTGCCGGTCGCGCCGAGTACAAGGATTGTTTTCAAAGTGATTCCTAACAGGTCAAGAATGAATTCGTTGGGCAGGCAGTAGCTCCGCAGCGTTTGGATCCAGGTCTTTCGAAAGGCTTTCCCCATATGGAGATCGCACGAGGTTGCTCGACGTCAAACATGTTGAAGTCGCAGCACCGGATCCTATTCTTACGTCGCTGATCGTCAAGATGTTGTGCCGAATGGCATAAATACACTTGGGCTGCTATCAATTAGGCAGAAGACAATCTAGCCAATCTTGCGCTAGCTGTCTCATCTCAAAAAGGACTGTGCAGCGAGCGGCAAACCGGATAGCTGTAATCTCTGCATGAATTCCCCGATCCCACCAATGGCATTTTGCGCCTACATTGCTGCCAAACGCCACATGTCGCGAATGGTCGCTGGCGACATTTTCGTGTGTCGACGCCAGGTAGGCTCCCGACGCTGGTGACTAGCCAACTCCGCGTCGAGCAAACGGGACACTGACAGATGGTGTCAGCGTCCATAGAAACCTGCGTTCTGCATAGTCCCACAAATCGATCAACCCATTTGTTCTTCCATGATGGGCCGGAAGCCGGCGGGTAACGGGGAAGATGAATGCACTCGAGGCAGTGAACCTAGAATTACTCGCCAAGGTGGCCCCATCGGAGCAACAGGAGTGCTGCGCTGAGGATGGCGAGAATCTATTATGTTCGAGCTCCGTTTAGAACGTGAGCCGTACTGGGAGCCGTGTTTTGAGTCCGTAGGGCTCCGTACCGCCGTGCAGACGACCGATAAACGAGCGGTCCGCTCGCGGAAGTTCCTTTCGGCGCGGCGGAGCCACGACCGGACCGGCACAGCGTTTCATGCTCGCGCACAAAAAGGCATGGACGACTATCTAGAAAGGAAATGTCTTGTCATACGACACAATTGTGGTTGGAGCAGGATTCGGCGGGTTGAAGACAGCTCGAGACCTCGCGGCTGCAGGGCAGACAGTGCTGCTCCTGGAAGGTGGGACCCGCATTGGCGGCCGCGCCTACTCCAGAAAATCCGCGGCGGCCGAGCATCTGCAGGTCGAAATGGGAGGGGCTTACCTACATCGGGAGCATCACCCGCGTCTTGCTGCTGAGCTGGATAGGTATGCAGTCCCGACAACTGCAGCTGCCGAGTTCACACATTTCAGGCACCAGCTAGGGCCCACTGCCCTAAACCGAGCGTTTCCCGTCCCTGGTTCGGAGGCCGTCGCGGTTGAAGCAGCCATTTACACGATGCTCAAGGATGCGCATCGGATTGATCTAGTTAAAGGCTTGGAAAACCAGGGGCTCGATGATCTCGACATACCGCTCAGAGACTACGTAGACGCCCTCAATCTTCCGCCAGTCTCTAAGCAACTTCTGCTCTCCTGGGCGTGGAACATGATGGGTCAACCAGCCCATGAGTCCAGTGCGTTGTGGGCGATGCAGTTTATCGCTGCTCATCACTGCAGCTTGCTGGGCGTCGTCCTTTCTATCGATGAAGTGTTCACCAATGGATCAGGCGAACTAGTGGGTGCAATCAGGAGAGATGTCCCCCATCTCAAGCTGGGAACAGTCGTCACGGAGATAGATCAATCGACCTCCACGACACGAGTAACTGTCCAGAATGGCGACACTTTTGAAGCAGAGTCGGTAGTTGTGGCGACGCCCATGAACACCTGGAAGAAGATCACCTTTTCGCCGCCGCTTCCGGAAAGACGCCGCCTAGTTGTTGAGGAAGGACACGGTTGTCGAGGGCTGAAACTGATCATTCACGTTCGTGGGAGCCAACCGGGGGTCGCGTGCATCGGGGATGGTGTCCTTCCAACGCTTTACGACTATTGTGCAGTTACCGAAAATGAACGTCTTTTGGTTGGCTTTACTGACTCCAGCTCATTCGATCCGACGGATGTCAAGGCAGTTGAAGACGCCGTACATCACTATCTGCCGGAAGCTGACACCCTCGGCGTGGACTACCACGACTGGTTAGGCGATCCGCTCTTCGAGGGTCCATGGGTTTCTCCACGCGTTGGGCAGTTCAGCCGGGTTCATAAGGAACTAGGGGAACCCTTCGGGCGAGTCCACTTCGTCGGCTCCGATGTTTCGTTGGCTTTCCCTGGATACATCGAGGGTGCCCTCGAGACGGCCGAACGTGCTGTAGAGTCCATTCTTTCCCCCCGTAGATACTCGTCCAGGACGGGTCAGCTAGTGAATGAGCCTGGATCGGCGCATCAGACGATGGGCGTTTGACCCGGCCGATCGACGGACCGCAAATCGGGATCGCGGTTGTGCTGTTCGCGCCGCCCATACCGATCCGATACACACGTCCGAGGAACGGATAGTCGAACAACAACTAACCTAGACAGAGTCCTTCCGCTAGTTCCAAAAGGGGAGATCGTGCCAGATACCAGCCTCGATAGGGTTTTTCAGACAATTAGTCAGTTGCTGCTCGAGGCAACAAAAGCCCGTACACCGTTCACGATCCTGCAGCTAGCCACAGTCGACGGAACCGGAGCGCCCAAGGTCCGTGGCGTGGTCGTCCGCCGGGTTGAGGATGGAAAGCTCTCGTTCATCACCGAGCTTCGGTCCCAGAAAGCCAAGGAGATAAGCGAACGAGCCCCGGTTGCGCTGAGTGCATACGATGCGGACAAATCCGTGCAAGTGCGCATTGAGGGCAGGGCACTGATCAACACAGATGAAATACGGCGCAGGGAATTCTGGAATAATTTACGCCCCCGCACCCGCCACCACTTCAAGACCACCATTTCACCGGGCACCGAGCTACCACATGCCGAAGGCCCGCCAATGGGGATCCATCGAAACTCCCCTGACTCTGGCGAGCTTTACGAACATTTCGGCCTTGTCGACGTCACCGTCGAGCGCTTTGATTGGCTTGACGTCTCGTCTTACCCACACCAGAGGTGTCAGTTCACCCGCAACCACGACAGCTGGAAAGCCATGTGGGTCGCGCCCTAAACTACCGGCTGTCTGACAACGGGACCGTGCATGGATGC
This sequence comes from Paenarthrobacter sp. YIM B13468, assembly GCF_042788025.1. Classification (NCBI taxonomy): domain Bacteria; kingdom Bacillati; phylum Actinomycetota; class Actinomycetes; order Micrococcales; family Micrococcaceae; genus Paenarthrobacter; species Paenarthrobacter sp. YIM B13468. Next base: position 147,199 of record NZ_JBHZPI010000005.1, read on the forward strand.
CTTCCCTGAGTTCAAACGTTCGCTTGGTAGACGCCAGCAGCGGAAAGCAACGTCCCGGCGCAGCAGCACAGTGTGAGCAGCGCAGTGAAAAGGCTTGTCGCGGGACGGGCCGCCCTGCTGTCGCCACGCACCGACACGGAGGGTTTCGAAGCCGCCCTGGCCGTGTCTGAGGAGCTCAGCCAGACAACGATCCACCGGCATCTGCCCTACACCCACCTACACGTACTAGTCGTCGATTGCCTGGGCGTCCTCGATGACGTCGTACCAAGCAGTCTGATGGTTTACCTGCTGTAGTTCGTCGAGCCTTGCGCGCGTGGAGAGAAAGGCGGGATCCTCGTGCCAAGCCTCCCAGTCACGTTGGCTCCTCCAGGTCCCCACAATGACCCGAGTGTTGGGTGCATCAGCAGGTGAAAGCAACTGTCCGGAAATCCAGCCTTCCCTGTCGTGGGCTGATCTGAAACGTTCTCTGATTAGCTGATCCCACTCACTTTCTGAGCTTGGCTGGAGCTGCATGGTACTGACAACTGTCATCATTTGGACCTCCTAGAAGGATCGGCTTTCATCAAGTACGTCTTGACAGATTCTTCGGTTAGGAGCCCGTTGTCAACGGGACCGATAAAGCGGCACCCGAGATCACCCCCGGGTTTTGCGGACTTCTTGGCCTGGAAACGAATGCTCGCGGAAGGCCGCGGCGCTCCGTCCCTTCGCCAGCATCCAAAGTAGGAGCGTCCGGATGCTCGGCTAGGTTGCGGTTCCGGGTGGCGACGACTAGCAAAATGCCACTGACGGTTCCTTCCGCAGGATCTCAGCAATGCGCAGTACCACGCCGAGGCTTCCTCGTCCTCGAAAGGGCACACCCCACGCGGAGAGCAGTTCTCTCCGTTGGTGCCTACAAAGGCGCCAGCAGACGTTATAGCTTTACAGACCTATGGCCAAGGCGTTAAAAGTAGGACGAGTTCAAACAGATGAGAGAAACGGTCCGTGTCCGTCCTGCCGTGTTTACGCAGTTCAGACTTTGATTTGGGACTACACATGCCAAACGAGTGTTGCAGAGCTGCCCGGAAGCTGGACGAATGCCCGCAACGGGCGCAGGATCGGACGACGTCATCCGCTCCAGAACCATAACGCCGCAGTTTCGAAACTCCGCCAGAGACTACATGTGCCGGGCTGCCTCCTCGAACGCCGCTGCACGGAGACCGCACTGACCCCTGTGGCCCCGTCCGTACTCGCCCGTCGAAATCTCCTCCTTTTACGGTTCGACGCAGCCGAAGTTTGGCATCCACGCCGCCTGCGCGGAAGACCCTGTGAGTGCGGCTGGCTCCTGGCTCACAGCAGAGCCGATGTCTGGCTAAATCAGGGCGTACCTGAATCGGAAGGTCAGCTTCCATCACGCCACCTATCGCCCAGCAGCAGGCGAGTATGTTATCGCCATGGATGGGCATCATTGATTGTACAAAGCGGCTAGCGCAGGGACGGTTCGTCCAATGATTGAGCGGAAATGCGTTGTTAGGCTTCGAATCCTTGACCCAAGTACCTCGGCACGGCGATGCCGCCGCCGGCGATCCACGAAAGGACTCCCATGACTCCGACGCCCGGCTCCGCCAACCGGAATGCCGCACAGCATCAGAGGGGTACGCCCGCCGGACCGTTGTCGGGTCTGCTTGTGGCCGATTTCTCCCGGGTTCTGGCCGGTCCGCTGGCCACCATGACGTTGGCGGATCTGGGCGCACGGGTGATCAAGGTTGAGCGCCCCGGCACCGGTGATGACACACGCAGTTGGGGACCACCGTTCTCCCCCACCGGGGCTACCTACTTTGACAGCGCCAACCGCAACAAGGAATCCGTATGCCTGGACTTGGCTAAGCCCGATGACCGGAAGCTGGCGAGGGAGCTGGCCATGCGCGCCGATGTCCTAGTGGAAAACTTCAAGCCCGGCGGCATGGATAGACTGGGTCTGGGCTACGCTGAGCTCTCTGCAGGCAACCCCGGCTTAATCTATGCATCCATCTCTGGCTTTGGCAGCGCCGGTGGAGCCTCACTGATGGGCTATGACTTCATCATCCAGGCTGTGGGCGGCCTGATGAGCATTACCGGCGAAAAGGATGGCGGGCCCATCAAAGCCGGCGTCGCATTGGTCGATGTGCTGACAGCCAAAGACACCACCATTGGCGTCCTTGCCGCCCTCGCAGCCCGCGCCGTCTCGGGGCTCGGCGCCCATCTGGAGCTTAACCTGCTCTCAAGTCTGCAAGGCGCGCTGGCCAACCAGGGCCAAGCCTTTCTGGGTTCGGGGACGGTGCCGCAGCGCCTGGGCAACGCCCATCCTTCCATAGTGCCCTACCAGTTGCTCCAGTGTGCGGATGCGCCGCTGGCAGTGGCCTGTGGCAATGACGGGCAGTTCGCCAAACTGACCCAGGTCTTGGGTATTGCTGGGATAGCCCAAGACCCCCGATTTGCCACCAACAACGCCCGCGTGGAATATCGCACGGAATTGGTCCCCATCTTGGAGGACGCCCTGTCCGCGTCCTCTGCCCTCATCTGGCAGGACAAGCTCATCGACGCGGGCCTTCCCGTCGGCCATGTGGCAGGCATCGATGAAGGCATTGCTTACGCCGAGTCTCTAGGTCTAGAACCGACTATCGAGGTCCGCAATGTCGCAGGCGATTTCGTTGGGCGACAGATCCGCCATCCCATCACGTGGATCCCGGCCATCTCCTTGCCTGCGGTCGCACCGCCGTCACTGGGCGAGCATAGCGACACGATCAGGGCCTGGCTGGTCAACGGCGCCAGCAGTTCCGCAGTAGACACGATGCCTCACGAACGGCGCTAAACAAATCCACGGCTGACGGAGCACGCTTAGCGATGCAGGCGTTACACCCAGCGGAGCGCCAGCCACAGGTTCGCCGCTACATCGGGATCGTCCGGATCGGCCTGCAGCAGTTCCTTCGCAATTCCCATCCGGTGTCGCAACGAATTCCGGTGGATCCCCAACTCGCGGGCCGCGCCCTCCCATTGGCCCCGGTGGCGCAGATAAGCGCGTACGCTGCCAATCAGATCCGCCCGCTGATATCCGCGCAGCGCCGCCACCCAGCCTTGTGTTCGCGGATCAAGGGCCCCTTCCGGAACGTCGATAATTTGCCCGGCGTCCAGCGCACGCACCATGGCGGCCAGCTGCCTGACCTCATCGTGCACACGCGCCAGCGGCATCGGCCGGCCGAGCACAGCTGTGACGACGACGTTTTCCGGCAGCGGCGCGGAAATCCGGTGCAGTGGCGTCCACCTCGCTGCTGGCCATGTCGCCGGCGTCGTATTCCGCGTCCAGCAGGTAGTAACGAATTCCGCTGTCCAGATGGCTCAGGCGGCAGGAACGCAGGGCACCTGCGGCCTGCGGCCAGCCTGTCGCGGCACGCAGCCGCGCCTCCAGCTCGCCAGAATCCTCAGCGGCATCGGTCCCGCCCCGCACCACCAGGACCCGCACGGCTCCGACGGGTGCCGTGATACCCAAATCCGGGGCAAGAGCCCGGCCAGCGTCAACATGTCCGGTGAGAAAGAGCTTTGTGACGGCCGAGCCGAGCGCGGCAACGGTGGCGTCGCTCTCCTGCTGCTGGGCGGCCTTGATCGAGAGCAGGACGCACACGGTCATAATGACCCTGCCGGTCGGCCCGCGTCAGTTTGCGCCCTGCACCAATTGCCAAGAACCCGACCGTACGGCGGCCCACCAGCACGGGATATTCAACGACGTCGGTGCCATGGATCTGAAAGGTGGAGGCGGAGTGTGTCACCGCCATATCAAGCCGCGACGTTTCTCTACGCAACTGCCGCACTATCGTCTGGTTGTCTATAGGCCACACGGTTTCCGCAGCGTTGTCTGCCGGGAGATAGGCCACCCACCCCCCCAGCGCTCGAGCCAGGGCCTTGACGACGGAAGGGAGGGCATCCGGCTGCGCAGCCGCCCGGGCCAGTGCAGTCTGCGTTCCGAGGCTGGCGGTCAGGTCCGCCTGGCCCTCGCGGCCTACCAAGTCCCAGCGGCGCTCGCGGTTGTCTACGAGCGCACTGAAGACCCTTGGAGAACAGAACACCATGAACGAAACCTCTGATTTGCTGAACATTGACTCCCTCTTCAGCCCGGAAGAACTTGCCCTGCGGGACAAGGTGCGGTCCTTTGTAGACAGCACCATCCGACCCAATATTGCCACCTGGTATGAGCAGGCGGCCTTGCCCGTGCAGATCATCAAGGAGATGGCCGGGCTGGGCCTGCTGGGCATGCACTTGAAGGGTTACGGCTGCCCCGGCCGCTCCGCCGTGGAGTACGGCCTCGCTGCTATGGAACTTGAAGCAGGCGATTCAGGTCTGCGCACTTTCGTCAGCGTGCAGGGCTTGCTGGTTATGAGTGCCATCTACAAGCACGGCTCAGAGGAGCAAAAGAACCGGTGGTTGCCCAAAATGGCCGCGGGCGACGTCGTCGGCTGCTTCGGCTTGACCGAACCCACGGCTGGCTCCGATCCGGGCAGCATGAAGACCTTTGCCCGTCGCGACGGCGACGTCTGGGTCATCAACGGCTCCAAGCGCTGGATCGGCATGGCCTCCATAGCCCAGATCGCCATCATTTGGGCCATGACCGACGATGGCGTCCGTGGGTTCATCGTTCCCACCAACGCCCCAGGCTTTGAGGCCGCCCCGATTGAGCCGAAACTCTCCATGCGGGCTTCCATCCAGTGTGACATTGAACTTCGCGAGGTCCGCCTCCCGTCCACGGCGATCCTGCCAAACGCCAAAGGGCTCCGCGGCCCGTTCCAGTGCCTCAATGAAGCCCGTTACGGCATCATCTGGGGCACCATGGGGGCCGCGCGGGACAGCTACGAGACGGCCGTCCGCTACTCCAAGGAACGGCTACAGTTCGACAAGCCGCTGGCGGGCTACCAGCTGACCCAAGAACGGCTGGTCAACATGGCCCTGGAAATCAACAAGGGGATGCTTCTGGCGGTGCAGGTTGGGCGCCTCAAGGAGGCCGGTCAGCTCAAGCCGCACCACATCTCCGTCGGAAAGCTTAACAACTGCCGCGAGGCCATCAGGATCTGCCGCGAGGCACGCGCCATGCTGGGCGGCAACGGCATTACGCTGGAATACTCACCGCTGCGCCACGCGAACAACCTGGAATCGGTGCGCACCTACGAGGGCACCGATGAGGTCCACACGCTGATCCTCGGCAACCACATCACGGGCATCCCAGCCTTCCGCTGAACCGTGGCCAGCAAAGGAACATGGCGATGACTACATCAGTCGAACTGCAGCATTACGTCTCGGGCACCTGGTTTCAGGGCGACGGAGGCATCATCACCTCCGTCAACCCTGCCCGCCCAGACGAAACGGTGGCTCACGGACTGCAGGCCGGACCGGCCGACGTCGAACGCGCCGTGGCAAGCGCCGACGCCGCCAAGCATGGCTGGGCCCGCACCCCTGCCCACGAACGCGGCGCAGTGCTGCCACGTTCGGCAGTGATCCTGGAACAGTACTCGCAGGTCTGGGGGCTGGAACTGGCCCGCGAGGAGGGAAAGACACTTGCCGAGGGCCAGGGCGAGGTGCTGCGCGCCGCACAAATTTTCCGTTACTACGGCAACAACGGCGACCGCGAAGCCGATGCGGTTTACTCGTCCCCACGGCGACGCGAAAAAATCTTCGTCATACGCAAGGCGCTGGGGGTAGTGGGAGTCGTGACCCCGTTCAACTTCCCCATCGCCATTCCGGCATGGAAGATCGCCCCAGCGCTGACCTATGGCAACGCGGTCGTCTGGAAGCCAGCGAGCACGGTGCCCCTGCTGGCCATGCGGCTGACCCAAGCGCTGGAAGAGGCCGGGTTGCCCGACGGTGTGCTGAATCTGCTGATTGGGCCGGGCTCCATCGGCACAGCTTTGGTCGAACACCCGGCGGTGGACGGGCTGTCGTTCACCGGATCCACCGGCGTAGGTCGCACCCTGGCCGCCGCCGCGGCTCGCCACGGCGTCCCAATCCAGGCAGAGATGGGCGGAAAGAACGCCGCCATTGTTTTGGCCGACGCGGACCTCGAACTGGCCACAGAACAAGTCATCTTGGGCGCCTTCCGCTCCTCAGGGCAGAAGTGCACGGCGACGTCTCGGCTGATCGTCGCAGACACCGTCGCCGATGACTTCCTCGCCGGTTTGGCCGCCAAGGCCCAATTCCTGATTGTGGGCGACCCTGCAGACCCCTCCACCGAGATGGGGCCACTGGTCAGCGGTCCCGCGCGGACGTCCATCCTGCGCGGCATGGACGCGGCTTTGAACCAGGGCGCCGGTCTACTAGCAGGGGGCTTCCCTTATGAAGACACTGCACGGGCCGCCGGTTACTTCGTCGCCCCCACGATTCTGGAACTAAGGGAGGCAACCCACGCTGATGTCTGGCGTGACGAGTTGTTTGGCCCCGTCCTCAGCGTCCGCCGGGCAGCCTCGACGACGGTCGCGTTCGACCTGGCGAATGACAGCGAATTCGGGCTCTCTGCAGCACTGTTCACGCAGGATGTCACCCTAGCACTGGAGGGAATGGACGAGCTGGACGTCGGAATCCTGCACGTGAACTCCGAATCGGCCGGAGCCGATCCGCACGTGCCATTCGGCGGAGCCAAGAAGAGCGGCTACGGGCCCAAGGAACAGGGACAAAGCGCCAAAGAGTTCTACACGCACACAACCACTGTCTACCTCCAGGGCGGCCGCAGGTCCAGTCTCCGGGGTGCCGGCGCCTAGGGTCCCCAGCGTTCCCGGCACACAGCTCCAAAAGGCCCCTTCCCACCGAATGGGAAGAATAATGCAACCCACTACCACCACCGCGCGCATTCTCGTTTCGGCGCTGGCGCCATGCGATCGCGTATCGCGCAGATCCCTGCCCTCGCCGGGTACACCCAGCAGTTCAGGACGTCTGCGACAGACCGCCTGGAGCACGCCGCGGCCCAACTACGTGAACGCATGGATAAACTGGTGAAGTCCGGCAAGATGAACGCCGAGCTGGCTGAGCGCCCCCTTCGATCAGCTCGAATTCAGCGCCGACCTGGACTCCGTGGCGCCCTATGCCGACATCGTCATTGAGGCTGCCACCGAATGACTGGATACTATGAAGGCCATCTTTTGCCCGGCTCGGCCAACTCACCCCGCCGCATGCGATGCTGGCCGCCGGTACCTCACGACCGGCTCCTAACTGCAGCACCGGGCCAGTGACCGGGCCAACCAGTACTGTCGGCTATAGAAGTAGCCCGGGCCTTTTGCGGGGGGAACCTTCGGCAACCCGTCTAAAATTCTCTTGCGCGTCACATACCCGAAAGCTGCCTCTGGCCTAGCCGTCATTAGTTGCCTTCCGTAGAAGGCCAGTCTGTTCCACAAGTTCCGTCATCCAGGGCCGATGGCCCTGCTTAAACGTCAGGCCCTCTGGCAGTCCCCGGACAGTGGCCCTGGAATTGACTACGTCGATAGAGATGGGACCTCTGCCCGTAGGTGCATTTGTGATGCGCAGATTGCCGAATGACTCCGGAATGGCCGGGTCCATCCACAAACCCCCGCGGGAAACATGGGCGTCGTACCTCAGTAGGCTTATCACCAGGTGGATCGGGGTAGTCGCTGCCCACGCCTGCGGTGAACAAGCAGCAGGATAAGGTATGGGTCGCGGGAACGCTTCCCGGCTGAAGCCGCAGAATAGCTCGGGAAGCCGACCATTAGAGTACTCCGCCGCCTCAAACAGAGCGGTTGCAATGCGCTGCGCCTCGGCTACGAATCCGTACCGTAAGAGGCCGGTCGCGATGATCGCGTTGTCATGTGGCCACACCGAACCATTGTGATAACTGGCTGGATTGAAGGCCCCCATATCACTGGCCAGGGTCCGTATGCCCCAGCCGCTGAACATTTCAGGCGACATCAACCGGTCGACGACCAAGGGGGCCTTATCGGTGTCCACGATGCCCATCCAAAGGCAATGGCCCATGTTGGATGCGCACGCGTCGACCTGACGCTTCTTGCCATCCAGCGCGATTGCATAGTATCCGCGTTCCGGGATCCAAAACTGTTCGTTGAACTGTTTCTTGAGTCGTTCCGCCTTTTCTGCTAGCTCGGACCCAAGCGACTCATCGCCAGCGTCGTAGGCCATCCAAGCGCGTGACAGATACGCAATGTATACGTAGGCCTGCACCTCGCAAAGCGCTATGGGAGGTTCCGCGAGAGTCCCGTCGGCGAAGTTGATACCATCCCACGAATCCTTCCAGCCCTGATTAATCAACCCACGATCATTTAGGCGCTCATATTCAACAAATCCGTCGCCGTCTTTGTCTCCATAATCCCGGATCCATGCCAGCGCGCGATCCGCATGGGGCAATAGGTTCGCTACAGTCTCAGCGGCGAAGCCCCATCGGCTGAGCGCTCCAATGGTGTTCACGAACAGTGGCGTCGCGTCGACACTGCCGTAATAGACGGACTTGCCACCCAGTGCTAAACCGCTCGAGACATCGAACCGGACTTCGTGAAGGATTTTTCCAGGTTCCTCCTCGGTTAGCGGATCCACAGATTTACCTTGGCGGTCGGCCAAGGTTTGCAGGGTGCCCAAGGCGAGAGAGGGGTCTACAGGAAGCGCCATCTCAGAAGCCCACAACGAGTCCCGGCCGAACAGAGTCATAAACCAAGGGGCGCCGGCCGCCACCACAACCCGTTCCGGATGATTTGGGTCCTCAATCCTCAATGCGCCCAAATCGTCGTAGCTCCGCTGCAAAGTGTGCTCGATCGAGCGGTTGTCTATGCTCATCACCGGAATCTTTGCCACCCATTCCTGCCGGCGACGATCTCGCGGGGATAAGCCGTGCTCATCCGCACTTTCAAACGGTCGCAAACCTACCTTTTCGTCAGTTGCTGGCACCACCGTAAGGCCAGTTGTCCAAGAATTTCGTGGCGCCACTACCGCTTGATAGGTCACACTCCCCGGCTCGACGACGGCACCGGTGGACTCTATATCGACGCCCTTTCGTACATCCTCCCAAGTGGCCCGGATTGAAAGTGAATCTTCGTTCGCCCGGCGGGTTTCATCCCAGCGATGTTGAATCCGCGCCTCCTTCACTTCAAACAGATCGGCGAAATCCGCTTCGACACTGAGACGGATGATGCAGTGGAACGGCTCCAACGAATAATTGCGAACTGTGATCTTCTCCAGCATTCCGGCTCCCACTTCCCTCAGCCGTTCGACAATCAGAGGGCTATCCGCATGGCCGTCGGTACGGGGAACACGGCAAACAAACTTCGCCCGATACGGCTCCGTTCCCCCTGCCGCCAGAGGCTCGAGGTTCAAACCGTTGATGGTGAGACTCCAGCAGGAAAGGATGCGCGTGTCTTGAACAAACAAGCCATGCGGAAGTGCAGGATCCATGTCCCCATTCGGTAGAGAAATACAAAAAGACGAGCCCTCTACCAAGGTAACCGCTCCTGATCCAGGCGACTCGGCTACTGTGTCGGCATTCCATCCAGCCACGTTTGGGTCCCTTCAGCGTCTGATCCATAGAGAGCCAACGTAGGCCTTCGCGTGCTCCTGTAGCCTTCGTTGGTTTAATCGACGCTACGCCTGACCCTCTTCCCACGCTATAGCCCCGCGTTGACTCCTGAAACCTCCTCCAGGGGATACTTTGGCTCGCTAATAATCCTCCGGCTGGTCGGCGTTGCCGGGTGAAAGTGGGCGGGTTCCGGGAAAACGACGATCCGCCCAGCCCGGCGTGGAGCCCGCCGCCGCGGCCGGAAAGATGTGGAAATTGGCTGTCCTGCTCGACAGTACGACATGCTGTCGAGCAGGACCTGTTCATGCTTTGAACCCTTGCAATCGGCTACGGCAAAACGGCTCTCAGAGAAGCCCCCTGTCCCCTGCCCTCCATCTCTTGGCCTACGTTGTCGAGCTGACAACAGGCGGCGCTACGAGCAGTACACCCGTTACATTTATTCCGTCCCCGAAGGCCGGGGATTTGGTCGCTGGACCTGGTATGACTTTCTTGCCCTGTCACTGATGATCCGGGGGGTGTTGTCGCCAGGTTCGGAGACACGCGTTGACTGCTGATAGGGACACGGCCGGCTCCTTCCGCGGGGCCAGGTCTCTTTGTAACGTGGGTGCCAGCATCGGGTGTCGTGACTGCGGCCATAAGTGGTGCAAAGGAGCGCCGGATGGACGAAGAATACGAGGTCTACTGCGGGCTTGATGTCGGCAAGTCCGAGCATCACGCCGCAGCGCTGAACGCGACCGGTGAGCGGGTATTCGATAAGCCGTTGCCGCAGGACGAGGCCCGGCTGCGCGAGCTTTTCACCGGTCTGCAGCAGCACGGTCGGGTCCTGGTGATCGTGGACCAACCGAACACCATCGGCGCACTGCCGATAGCCGTGGCACGGGACTGCGGCTGCACCGTTGCATACCTGCCCGGCCTAGCGATGCGCAAAGCCGCTGACCTGTACCCCGGAAAGTCCAAAACGGACGCGCGGGATGCGTTCATCATTGCCGAGACCGCACGTGCCATGCCGCACACCCTTCGGGCAGTAGACCGGGACAGCGAAGTGCTCGCCGCGCTGAAGGTGCTCTCCGGATTCGACGCTGACCTGACCCACGAGTGCACCAGGGCGATCAACCGTTTGCGGTCCCTGCTGCTACAGATTTTCCCCGCCCTGGAGCGCGTCTTCCCGGGAACAGTGCTGACCCGGTCTCTGGTCCTGGAGTTGTTGATCAAGTACTGGGGGCCGACCGGGTTGCGGGCCGCCGGGCGGTCCAACGTGCTGCGCTGGGCCAGAAACCACAGCCGGAAGGATCCGGGGAATCTGGTCGACGCGATCTTCGCCGCACTGGGCGAGCAGACGGTCACTGTCATCGGTACCGAAGCCGTCGAACTGGTCATTCCCCGCGTTGCTGGCCAAATCAAGGAACTCAAACACCAGCGAGCCATCGTGGCCGAAGAAGTCGAAAAGCTCCTCGATGATTTCCCTCTTTCCCAGGTCTTGATGTCCATGCCGGGAGTAGGCATCAAGACCGCAGCGACGATACTCCTGACCATCGGCGATGCCGGCACGTTCACTTCCGCTGGGCACCTCGCGGCCTACGCGGGCATTGCCCCGGTCACACGACGCTCCGGCACCTCGATACGCGGTGAATTCCCTGCCCGATCAGGCAACAAGCAGCTCAAGAACGCACTGTTCAGATCCGCTTGGATCGCCAGTTGCCACCACGCGGCTTCGAAGGCCTACTACCAAAAGAAACGGGACCAGGGGAAGAAGCACAACGCCGCCGTCATCTGCCTTGCTCGGCGCCGCTGCGACGTCATCTACTCAATGCTCAGAAACGGCACCCTCTACGAGGAGAAACCCGCCCAAGCCGCTTGACGAAAAGCATAGGGACACCCCCCGCACCGCGGTAACCCTCCCACCTGCACTGCCATTCACTTCACACCTCTGGCATCCAAGGCCGAAAAAGCCCGGTTCCACCTCGGAAATCATGCTGAGTTGCGACTTTTGGATCATGAAACGGTGTGAAACGAAAGACTTCCGAGCCGCCAGCGCTCCCCAGCGAAGAACAATGCCAGACGCGGATTGATCGCCTCATCACGGAACTCAGATCACAGTCCTCCGAGCTAGAACGCCTTCACGCGATCTACGACGAGCTGGAAACACGCAACAGCCTCCTACACAACGAAGTCCTGCGGCTCAAACGAGCCCAGCGAACGAACGTCCAGGACCTCGCTCACGTGGCCGCGGCCCTCGTCCACATATCCAGAGCTAAGGGAATCGCCCTCGACCCCACAACAGTCGGGATCCTCCGACGTCGCGGCTGGGTGCCCGGCAGATCACGAGCCGGTGCGCCACGGCGATGACAATGTCCATCGCCAGGCTGTCAGTCCAGTCAGGCCTGAAGTACCTCTTCAAGTCCACGATGCTTGACGATTACGGAACCTCTCCCCCGGACACCATCAGCTACTACCTCGCCACCGGCACACCCCAGGGCCGATGGATCGGTCGCGGACTCGACGGGATCAATAGAACGTCCGGCAACCTGGTGACGGAATCCGACGCTAGATCCATCTTTCAAGACGCCCAGCACCCAGACACGGCGGCGCCTCTGGGCCGACCCTACGGCGAAGCAACCGTGACCCAGCGTAGTCAAGGACAAATCAGCAACAAGCATGCCGTCGCTGGCTTCGACCTCACCTTCAGCGTCCCCAAGTCGGTCTCCGCTCTCTGGGCGCTCAGCCCGCGTCAACTGCAAGAACAGATCCTCGAGACCCACCACCAAGCCGTCGAAGCAACACTTCACTGGCTCGAGGAACTCGTCGTCAACACACGCGCCGGACGAAACGGCATCGCCCACCTCGGCACACGCGGGGTCATCGCTGCCGCCTTCGATCATTGGGAGTCAAGGGCAGGGGACCCCCAACTTCACACGCACGTCGTGATCGCCAACCGTGTCCAGCGCATCACGGACACAGCCTGGGTCACCCTGGACTCCCGGAGCCTGTACAAGGCAGTCGTAGCAGCGAGTGAGCACTACAACGGCCTGCTCTTCGATGCGCTGAGGCAGAATCTCGGGACCGAAACGGACATGCGGGCTCCCGCACAAAATACGCACAACCCAAGCCAGCAATTGACCGGTATCGATGACGCGCTCATCCGGGAGTTCTCCAACCGGTCGAGGCTCATTGACGTCGAGACCGACCGGTTAGTGAGCGAGTGGACCGCTGAACACGGCACCCGGCCCTCTCCCACAACCACAGTGAAGCTGCGGCAGCAGGCCACGCTCTCGACAAGAACGCCGAAGGAACACACACCGTCTCCCCTACGCGAGCTTTCCGCCAACTGGCGCGACCGCTCCGCAAGCAAGGGATTCGACCCGGAGAACGTCGTTGCCTCCACCATTCGGCGGTCCCACAACCGCCCGTTCCACGCCAGGGACTTCGCCCCTGACTGGACTGCCGCCGTCGGGCTCATTACGCGACAGCGCGTCGCGGCAAAGCGGTCCACATGGAATCGGTGGAATCTGATCGCAGAAGCCGAGCGCGTTTGCGCCGAGATCCGGTGCGCATCGCCGGTAGACCGCAATGGGATGGTCGACGCTGTCGCCACAGCAGCGGAGCTGCAGTCGGTGCCGCTCAACGAATATCGTTACAGCGTGCCGACGGAGGCTGCTAACGATCTGGGCTTTGCGAACAGCAGCGTGTTCGACCTTCACGGGTCACGGCTCTACACCGATGAGGCGACCCTCGCCTTCGAGGATCAGATCCTTGCGGCGAGGAACGACGACGGCGGCCCGGCGGTCAGCGCGAATATCGCCATGGACTCAATCGCCTCATACAGAAAAGACGGGACCCTTGAGTTGTACGCGGACCAAAGGTCCGCTGCAGCTGAAGTCCTGCTGAGCGGCCGCCGACTAGACGCCGTAGTTGGCCCCGCAGGCACGGGAAAGACAACCGCCCTCGGTGCGATCAAGACTGCGTGGGAGTCTCAATTCGGCGTGGGCAGTGTGGTCGGTTTGGCGCCGGCCGCTGCGAGCGCTGACGTTCTTGGCTCCGAGCTCGCTATGGTTACGGAGAACGTTTCCAAGTGGCTCTATGAATCTGTTGGTAGCGGAGCGGCTCATAGGGCGTCAGCGTTCTTCGATGCAGAATCCCGGCTCACTGGGCGCGTGCCTCATGGCAGCGCGGCGTCAATCCTCGAACAACGGATTACGCGGTTGGCGGCAGAGCAGGCCCAGTGGACGTTTAGAGCCAATCAGCTCGTGGTCGTCGACGAAGCGTCGATGGTTTCGACCCAGCAACTCGCGGCCATAGTCCGGCAAGCCCACCTGGCTCAGGCGAAGGTGTTGTTGGTCGGTGATCCGGCGCAGCTCGATTCCATTGATGCCGGCGGAGTTCTTGGCTGGCTCGATCGGCAGGGGAAAGCCTCAAGATTAAGTTCGATTTGGCGCTTCGAGCATGCTTGGGAAAAGTCAGCCTCGCTCGATCTTCGTGCGGGCCGTGCGTCTGTTCTTGCCGACTACGAGCACCATGGACGAATCAGCCATGGCAGTTATCTGGACATGCTGGACTGCTCGTACTCTGCCTGGCATTCGGATGTCCTTTGTGGGCGCCTGTCTGTCCTTATTGGACCGGACAACGAGACGGTCAGGATGCTCAACGAACGAGCCCAAACAGACAGGGTGGTCCTTGGCGTAGCCGACGCAGAGAAAACCGTTGTCCTGAGGGATGGGCTGGTCGCGGGCCGGGGCGACTTCATCATTGCCCGACAAAACGACAGAAGTATTCGCGACAGCCACGGCTCGTCTATTCGGAATGGAACACTGCTCGAAGTGCAGGAGTTGGATGGACGACACAGGTCACTGTGCGCCCGACGGATGGACACCGGGGCGCTAATCGAGCTCAGTGATTCATATTTGCAGGCATCGGTTGAACTTGGATATGCCACCACGGCCCACCGATCCCAGGGCATCACCGTCGATACGGCGCATGTAGTGGTCACCCCTGGCCGGCTCACCAGAGAACTCCTGTATGTGAGCATGACCCGTGGGCGGCTCTCCAATATGGCGTACGTCAGTGAGAATGACCCCGACGAAGACGAAATCCTTGATCCCAGTGCGCGATCGGGTTGGCGTGCCATTCTTGGCGAAGTCTTGGCCGCGGAAGGCGCGGAACGGACAGCCCACGAGGTCCGCGACTTTGAGCGTTCCCACGCCGACAGCCTCGAGCGCCTCAGCCGCGAGTACGACTACCTGGCTCAAATAGCGGCCAGCGTTGATCTGACGCAAGCAATCGACAGCCTGCTCCCCGGCAAAATGAGGGAATTTGAGGCCTCGACGGCGTGGGGAGCCACAGTCGCTGCCTGGCGAAAAGCGTCCAACGTCAATCGCGCCGGCTGTCTCCGAGTGTTGGCCGAAGTGCTGCGATCTGACAGCACCGCAAAGGACCCGGCCGCTGTAGTCCATTCCCGACTACGCAGGTTCAGTTCGGGGATGCCGCAGTCGACCCTCGATCCGTTGACCGAGCACCTCTCGCTAGGCCGCGAAGACCTCCGATCTCTAGTCACACAGGTAAGACACCGGATCCTTAACCGAACCGAATTTGTTGGAAAAATTGCTCTACTCGACGAACCATCGTGGACACCGCCCTTGATGGAAATGCTTAGCCCCAGCCCTGATCCGCTCGAGGCTTCAAGGATCATCCGCGAGGTAGCTGTGTATCGAGACCGATGGAACGTGGGCGACTCTCCCCTACCCCTTGGCCCGGCTCCATCGGAGTATGACTGGGAGCAGCGCTCACAGTGGGGCGCAATTCAGCAGGCAATCCGCAATGCCGCGAACTTCGCGCCATCTGAACTTAATCCAAGCATCATCAACGCGACCGGGGTTGACCAAAGTCTTAACAGCGCTGGGTGGCAGCTCTAAACTCGATGGAGGGAAAGAATGCAGATGAACCCAGCAATCAAGCCAAAGGTAGCGACACCCGCTCTGGTCATCCTAAGCGCGGTAACCTTGGTTCTTGCCGTCGTGCTGCTGGCAATGACGAACGAAGTTCCCGGCTCCGGCTGGTTCCTTGTGGCCGTCATTGTCCTGGTTCTGGTCATCCTGTCGTTCTGGGCTCAGCGCATTCGTGGCCAACGATCATGGCAGGCCACAGCAGATGCCCGATGGAAGCAGCTCGAAAGCTTCAAGAACAACAGCGGGACGACTGCGGAAGTCACCGTTCTCAGCGTAGATGCCCTTCAGCCAACAGGTTCTTGGATCAGCATTCGCTGGAACCGCTTCGACTACATCCAACCCGCTTGGATCGAAGCGCTACCTGAACCGATCTGGTCCGGATCCGTCCTCTTGATCCGACCGGATCCTGCACAAATACGGCCTGGCAGTCCATGGCCAGCGAACTACTTCATCGACGGCGATCACGTCTTGGGCTGGGCTCCGCCCGTCTCATAGGTCTGTGTGTCCGTTGCCCAAGCCAGACCCGGAAGCCCAACTTCGTAATAGAGTAAATCAGGGCTTTAACGCCGAACATCGCTCACCTTGCCGAGATCGCATAACCGCGAAACCCATCCAGTTATGAGCCGGCCTCCCGCAGCCGGTCGAGGGTGGGCCGTCAAACCCCGAAGAGTGACCGAGCTATCCGGCGAAATAAGGGAGCGCAGCGACCGCGTGGGATTGGCCGGTTGCGTGGGTTGACGGGTCGGGCCCCCCGGACGGCTACGATCAGTGGCCTTGTACGGAGAACATCCCAGCCATATGTAAGGCAAAAAGAGGCTTTTGCAGTCGGCCGCGGAGCGGGCGCCCCTTCTGGTCCTTGGTCCTTTAGGCTGACCCCATGGACGAGTCCACCCCGCGGGCACTGCAACCACCGGTTGCTGTTGCACTGGCGAAACTTGTCAAGAACTTCCCGGGGCGGGGCGTACTACCGGGAGGAATGTGGGCGGAACCCAAATGGGACGGCTATAGAACGGTGGCGCCGGTGGATCCGGCGGGGGTGACGCTGTGGTCCCGGCAGGGCAAAGAACTTTCGAGGATCTTTCCAGAGCTATGCGCAGCTGTACGGGCTCAGGTCCCGCCCGGTGTGGTCCTCGATGGTGAGGCGCTCATCTGGCACGGGGACCGGCAGGACTTTGAGGCGTTGCAACGCCGCTTGGTCACCTCCAGGGCGGATCTGCCGGCGCTGGTCGGTGAGCTGCCGGCCTCCTTCGCGGCCTTTGACGTGCTGGCCATTGCCGGCAGGACGTCCGGGGTGTGCCGTTCGCGGGGCGCCGGCAGCTGCTCGAGGAACTGGCCAAGGACTGGACCGCTCCGTTGAACCTCTCCCCCACCACCACCGACATGGAACTGGCAAAGATCTGGTTGCAGGATCTGCCCTCCACAGGGGTGGAAGGGCTGGTCTTTAAGCGAGGCTCGCAGCCCTACGACGGGTCGCGGTCCTGGTTGAAGCTCAAGAGCAAAAACACTCTCGATGTGGTGTGCGCGGCCGTCATAGGCCCCATGATGCAGCCCCAGGCCATCATCGCCAGCTTGCCAGTCGATGGGCAGCTGAGGATCGTCGGCAGGTCCGCGGTCCTTTCCACGCGGGTAGCGCGTGAGCTGGGACGCCAGCTCACGCGCGGCGCAACCAGGGGGAGTAGTTGCGGGCGGATATTTGGGTCGACGCTGAGCAGTGAAAGCCCACCGATACTGTTCGAACAGTGCCCGGACGGTCACCGGTCCCGGGAGCACGAATGCAGCTATCGAACCTGTAAGGATGATCTCGAAGACGCCAGGGACCGTTTGCTGAGGGAGGGAGCATTCGATCTTGAAGGCGTATTTTGCGGAGCCGTCGGCGTTAAGAGTCACTGTGACAGTGGACGTGCGCTGGTTGGACGGTGTGTCCGCTTCGACCAGGTCGACTCCCTCGGATTCGAGGTGCCTTCGGATCCTGTGGCCGTCGCTGTCCTGACCGAGGCGCGTCAGCAGCGAAACTGCGTGTCCTAGGCGGGCAAGTCCTACTGCCACGTTGGCCGGCGAGCCTCCCGGATGGCTGGTGGCCCCTTGGCCGGTGGCAACAATATCCATGAGCGACTCGCCCACGATAAGGATGGAGCGGTGCCTCATTCACGCCCTCCCGGTGGTTGTGCCAATGCAATTGGTCGCGTGATCGATGCCTCCGGACGGGCTGGACGGAGTCGGGACTACAGGCATGTGAGCAGGGCCTGTGAGAGCACTTCCGCACGGGAGTCCTTTTGGTTTCCCGCCTGGATGGTCTGGTAGGCGAACCCGAGTCGGTGCGTTGGGCTTGCGAATGCCAGTTGTCCCCCGGCACCGTCGTGCCCGAAACAGCCCGGGCCGGCCATGCGGCGGCGACGGGAGTGGAGCATGAAGCCTGTACCCCAGACGTTTCCCTCGTCAGCCCCGTAGAAGGGCTGCCCCCAGGACAGCGGCAGTGTTGCCTGAGCGATGGAATCGTCCTCCAGGAGGCGGGTTCCATCGACATCGGCGACGGTGGCACCATACAGACGGGCCAGGTCCCGAGCCGTGGCAACGAGGTTCGCCCCGGGGCTCTCGCTCCCCAGGAAGACTTCCCCGTTGGCGCCGTTAAAGAAGTCCGCGTCATAGGCTCCGGACATGGTCATGGCCTTCTCCGCCACGACCAATTCGTGCGGAGGATACGGAAGAGGTTCTTCCGCCACCGGGGGGATCATCGGCGCGAAATCGGCGCTCAAGCCGTCGGCGCCGAAAGCAATCGTCAGGCCCAACGGCGCGGTCACGTACTTTTCAAGCCACTCCGAGGGCTTCATGCCCGTGGCGCGTCGAAGCACTTCACCGGCCAGAAATCCCATGGTGATGGGGTGGTACGCAAAAGTCTCATTGGGCTGCCACTCCGGCACCTGGGCAGCCAGAGCCTGCACCGTTGGAGTCCAGTTTCGAAGGTCCGCTGCGGTCAGCGGGGCCGCGGGATAAACGAGTCCGGCGCGGTGGGCCAGAAGCTGGCGGACAGTTATCCGGTCTTTACCGTGGGCTGCGAATTCCGGCCAATATTGCGCCACGGGACGATCGAGGTCCAGGTGGTTTCGTTCCGATGCCATGAGAAGGCAGATCGCGGTGATGCCCTTGCTGACGGAGAATACGACGCTGCGTGTTGCGGCAGTCCAGGGCGTGTTGGGCCGGGATTCACCGGCGAACAGGTCCACCACCGTTGTTCCGTCAACGACGACGGCGCAGGCGGCCCCAATATCGCCGCGGCTTTGGAAGTTCTCCCTGAAAGCGTCCGCGACAGGACCGAATCCCGGAGCAACATCTCCGCTGAGGTTGAGCATCTTTGGTGGACCTTTCGCGGAAACAACGCTGAGAAGCTTGGAAGCTAAATGGATTTAGCGAATACTAGTTTCATGTCCTCTTCTAAATATGTCAAGGCACGTCCTGGTAGGAACGCATGACCGGCAACAATGGAGCGATGAGTCCCCGAATTACCTTGGCTGATGTCGCCGAACGAGCCGGCGTGTCCCGGACCGCCGCTTCGCTGATCCTCAACGGGCGGGAAAATACCCGGTTGAGTGTTGATGCCCGACGGCGGGTGTTCGAAGCCGCTGAAGCTCTGAACTACCGACCCAACCTGATGGCCAGAGGCCTGCGGATGGAGAAATCGGCGACCATCGGCTTCGTCTCCGATCGGATCGCTTCGACGCGCTATGCAGGCCCGATGATCCGCGGGGCCTTGCGGGCTGCCCGGGAGCGGGACCACACGCTGTTTGTGACAGAAACCGAAGGTGACCTGCGGGAACAGGAACTGGCCATAGAGGCCCTGCTGGACCGCCAGGTCGACGCGCTGATTTTGGCGACGGTGACCGGGACGATCATGATGCCCGAGCGTCCGTTGCCTGTTCCGCTGGTAATCCTCAACGGCAGTCCCGGACCCGGGGACTTTAGCTCGGTCCTGCCAGATGAGGAAGGCGGTGGCCGGCAGGCCGCCCGCCATCTCATTCAGCTTGGCCAGCGCCGAGTGCACATCCTTGGCACCTCCGAACCGGAGTATTGGACCGTGCCGGTGCGCCGGCGCATCGAAAGTCTTCTGTCGGATTTTTCCAACGCGGGCGTGGAGGTTATCCGGGTGGCTCTCGACCGACCCGTGTGGGACTTCGAAACCGGCCTGGATACGGCGACCAGGGCAGTTAGCCAGCACGGCCCTGTCACTGCAGTCATAGCCCTCAATGACACACTCGCGGCCGGCGCCTACGAAGGGTTCCGCCAGCAGGGCCTCATCGTCCCGGATGATGTGTCCATCGTCTCCTTCGATGACGACGACATCGTCTCGGTTCTGAGGCCACAGCTGACGACCGTGGCCCTTCCCTTCGAGGCCATGGGCCGCCGGGCCGTGGAGATCGCACTGGACGCGAACACGGCAACGGTCGGCGAGCACCTCGAACCGATGCACCTGCGGCACCGGGACTCAACCCGGCCTGCCGCCACCCCCTGATACTTCAGGAATTTTCTTCACGGGCTTGACAGTGACCTATGGCACATGTCATCTTTTTTGCTAAATCCATTTAGCCCGGCAACGGTGTCGGGTGTGGGATTCCAACGGAGGATGAAAATGGACGAAGTGCAAGTGAACGGTGCCAAGGGCATCGCTTCCCCACAAGAGGTGTCCGGAGAGGGCACCAGCGCCGCGCGGCGTTTCAGTACCCGGATCAAGTCCTTCTTTGCAGGAGGATTCCGGGAGGGTTCCAGCGGATCTTCGAGGCCGGCAGTACGTCGCGGCACGGTGCTTGCAGCCGGTGTCATGGTTCTCGGTGTCGCCGTGACAGGATGCTCGGGCAACGGGACGGGCGGGGCTGCGGCGACCGGAAAGCCGTATACCGCTGATGCTGTCACCTTTGCCACCTCGGTAGTTCCGCCTTCGCTGAACCCGGCGATCGGTGATCCGGCCTACTCTCCGATGTACCAGTGGGCTTATGACCCCCTGGTTGTCATGAAGGGCGACGGCACGTTCTCTGCCGGGCTCGCTGAGAAGTGGGGTTACGTCGGCGACGGCAACACAACCTACGAGCTGACGCTTCGCCAGGGACTGACCTTCAGCGATGGCGTCGCTCTGGACGGCGCGGCGCTGAAGAAGAACCTCGACTACCTGCGTTCCCAGACCCTCGGCACTCCTGCGACTTTGTTGGCCTCGGTGCAGAGCGTCGAAGTCACGGATCCGTTGACTGTTCGTCTGACGTTGTCCCGCCCTGATCCGGGACTGACCTTCTACTTCGCTCAGGCGTTCGGCGCTGGCTACCTGATCAGCCCGGCCTCCCTGGACAATCCAGCATCGCTTGACGCGGCCACTGCGGGGGCCGGGCCGTACATGCTCGACGCTGCCCAGACTGTCGCCGGGGATCACTACACGTTCGTGAAGAACCCCAAGTACTGGAGCCCGGAACGTCAGCACTTCAGCACTGTGACCGTTCGCGTGATCGCAAACCCGTCCTCCACGGTGCAGGCAATGCAGGCCGGACAAGTACAGGCCGCCCTCGGTGACTCCACGACCCTGCCGGCTGCACGCGCAGCGGGGCTGCAGGTCATCGCACCGCCTCAGGCTCTGTCCGGAATCAACCTGGCCGACCGCGAAGGAAAACTCGCCAAGCCCCTTGGTGATGTCAGGGTCCGGCAGGCCCTGAACATGGCCGTGGACCGCAAGGCCATCGCCAAGGCGCTCTACGGATCCGAGGATCTCGCCCTGTCGCAGTACGCCCTTGAAGGACAGGCTGCTTTCAACAAGGACCTCAACGAGAAGTACAAATACGATCCGGAAGCCGCGAAGGCGCTGCTCGCCGACGCCGGGTACAAAGACGGCTTCACGTTGCCGGTTCTCAGCACTTCCCTGGCTGGCCTCGACAAACTGACCCAGGCAATCGGCGGACAGCTCGAGCAGGTCGGGGTCAAACTTGAGCTGACCACACAGGCGGCGGCTCCGGATTACTTCACGGCCATGGTCTCGGGGAAATACCCTGCAGCTGTCATCGGCTATGGGCTGGCGGACATGAACACGCTCTACTCCGGCTTCGTCAACCCGGCCGGGCCCTTCAACTGGTTCAAGACGGTCGATCCGAAACTTGATGAGCTGTACACCCAGTACCGGACTGCAGATGAAAAGTCAGGTGCTGCACTGCAGCAGCAGATCAACGCCCGGCTTGTCGAGCAGGCCTGGACCATTCCGGTCGTCGGCGCCCCATTGAGCTACTACCTCGCCCCTGGTCTGACAGGTTTCGATGCAACATCGGCGAACGCCGGAGTTCCGCTGGTCACCGACCTGCGCCCGACCGAATAAGAAAGATACAAAGCCGTGCTTAGGTTGATCCTGCGCCGATTGGCGCTGTCGATTCCGCTGGCGCTCATCGCGTCAATGATCTCGTTTGTCCTCGTCCCCTTCCTTCCCGGCGACGCGGCCAGGGCCCTGCTTGGACCCAACGCCACCGCGGCCCAGCTCGCTGCGGCCCGGGAAGAGCTGGGGCTGAACCTCCCGCTGTGGCAGCAATACTGGAACTGGCTGACAGGCGCGCTGCACGGGGATCTGGGAACGTCGTTGATCAGCCGGCAGCCTGTAACGGACCTTCTCAATGCACGGCTGGAACCATCCCTGTCCCTGATCATCGGGGCCACCCTTGTGGCCTCGGTGATCGGGATAGCGATGGGCATCCGCGCAGCGCGCCGCGGCGTCCTCGGACGCGTCGTGGATTCCTCCTCGATCCTCGCTCTGGCCATCCCCGACTTCTGGCTGGGACTGGTGCTGGTGGTTATCTTCGCCGTGCAACTCAGGCTCCTGCCCCCGACCGGGTATGTCTCGGTGACCGATGATCCCGGGCTGTGGATTCAATCGCTGATCCTTCCGATCATCACGTTGTCCCTGCCGGCCCTCTCACGCATCGCCAAGCAGACCCGGGATTCCATGGCGACGGCCTTGGACGGAACCTATGTACGCACGCTGCGTGCGGCGGCCGTGAAGGAAAACTCAATCATCTACCGGCACGCTCTGCGCAACGCCGCGGTGCCGATCCTGACCGTCATCGGAATTGTCTTCGTGGGAGCCCTCGGTGGGACGGTGGCCATCGAATCCATCTTCGCCATCCCCGGGCTGGGCAGCACCGCAGTCCAGGCCACCGCGTCCCGCGACCTGCCCCTGATCCAAGGGGTGGTCGTCTACTTCACGCTCATCACGATCGTCGTCAACCTGATTGTCGACCTCGCGTACGGCTACTTCAACCCACGTGTGAGAGTTCAATGACAGCGACAATATCCCCCCGATCACGCCAGACCGGACCCGGCACGACACCCAAACGGACCTCCTGGTTGGGTCGCGCCTGGAAAGGCCAACCCCTCGGGGTCATTGCCAGCCTCTTCATTCTGCTGGTCCTGATTCTCGGTATCCTCGCCCCCGTGATCGCCCCCTTCCCGGCCGGGAAACAGGACCTGCTGGTCACCCTCACCGGACCCAGCAGCACCCACTGGCTCGGCGCGGACACGCTCGGCCGCGACATCCTGAGCAGGCTCCTCTACGCAACCGTTCCCTCTCTCGGGTACGCCTTGGTCGCATTGGCTGTCTTCCTGATCATCGGCGTGCCGTTGGGAATCATCGCCGGTTACCGCGGCGGACGTCTGGACAGCGTGATCAGCCGTGCAGCTGAAATCACCATGTCCATTCCGGCAGTCATCATTCTGCTGGTCGTCCTGGCCGTCTTTTCCTCCAGCCCTGTCGCCGCGATGGTCGCCCTGGGCCTTCTCGGCTCCCCCGGCCTGATCCGCGTTGTCCGGGGCGTGACCCTCGTGGTCAGGGAAGAAGCCTTCGTCACCGCCGCCACGGTTGCCGGGGTGAAGCCGGTCAACATCATGGCCACGCACCTGGCGCGCCGGGCCTTGGGACCCATCCTCGTCCAGGCATCCGTCTTCATCGGCGCCGCCCTGGTGGTCCAGGCCGCGC
The DNA here is from genome assembly GCF_042788025.1 of Paenarthrobacter sp. YIM B13468. Classification (NCBI taxonomy): domain Bacteria; kingdom Bacillati; phylum Actinomycetota; class Actinomycetes; order Micrococcales; family Micrococcaceae; genus Paenarthrobacter; species Paenarthrobacter sp. YIM B13468. The sequence goes on from NZ_JBHZPI010000005.1 coordinate 170,645, forward strand.
TGGCGTTCCTGGGGCTGCTCTCCGATGGAGACCGTCCCACCTGGGGTGGCATGATCGGCGAAGCATCCACTGTCATCTCACTTACCTCTTGGCCGCTTGTCCCTCCCGGACTCATCATCATCTTCACGGTCATGGCCTTCGGGCTTCTGGGCGACGCCATCCGCGATGCCACCTCCGATGAAGGCCCCACCACGGTGCGCAAGCGCCGGGGGGCAGTCATCCCGGCACCGGCCGACGCCGATCTTGGTCCCGGCGCGACAAGTCATCTCCTGCAGGTACGGAACCTGAGGGTCTCCCTCGATAACGGTGTGGCACTGGTGGATGACGCGACCTTTTCCGTGGACGAGGGAGAAATCGTCGCTGTCGTCGGCGAATCCGGATGCGGCAAATCGGTCACGGCCCTGGCGACCCTCGGCCTGCTGCCGCCGGGGCTGCACATTGCCGGGGGCAGCGTCATCTTCGACGGCGTCGATCTTCTCCAAGGAGGGCCCCAGGCATACGCGGCCGTCCGGGGACAAGGCATCGGTTATGTTGCCCAGGATGCTCTCGGCAGCCTGGACCCGACCCACACCATCGAAAGCCACCTACGCGAAGTCATCCTGCGCCACGAACAGCTTCCGTCGGCGCGCCTGAAAGACCGCACCCACGAACTCCTGGAACAAGTACAGATCGCTGACCCTGCCCGGGTGCTCAAGCTTTACCCGCACGAAATCTCAGGCGGCATGGCCCAACGCATCAACATTGCCCTCGCACTGGCCGGTCGTCCCCGCCTGATCATCGCCGATGAGCCCACCACCGCCCTCGACGTCACCGTCCAGTCAGAGATTCTCTACCTGCTTCGCGAGCTCCAGCGCTCAACCAAGATGAGCGTGCTCATCATCACCCACAACTGGGGCGTCGTCGCTGACATCGCTGACCGGGCCGTGGTGATGTATGCCGGTGAGGTCGTGGAAATGGGTGACGTATACACCGTCTTCAAAGCCCCCCGGTTCCCCTACACGGCCGCGCTCCTGGCTGCTGACCCTAGCGTATCCCCGCTCGGTGAACGACTGGAGACCATCCCGGGACGCGTTCCCGCTCCCGGCAGTTGGCCCTCCGGATGCAGGTTCTCCGGCCGGTGCCCCTTCGCCACCGAGGCATGCCTCGAAGGGCCTCTGCCCCTGCGTGTTGTCCCGACAGGATCGGTCACCCGCTGCATCCGTGCCGAAGAACTTGCCAGTGAAGGAGTGTTGGACCGATGAACGAAACTGCAGCTCCGGTGCTCAACGCCGAAAACATCACCGTCCGCTTCCGACGCGGGCGGGTGAGCTTCACAGCGCTCGACAACGTCAGCGTACGCATTCCCCGCGGCGCCACGGTCGGCCTGGTCGGCGAGTCCGGCTCGGGCAAGTCAACACTGGCCAAAGCAATCCTTGGACTCGTGCCCATCACCACCGGCCGGGTGGAACTGCTCGGCCACGACATCACCCACCTGGCCGGCAAACGCCGGAGGGAGCTCGGCCGCTCCATCCAAGCAGTTTTCCAGGACCCCAACACCTCCTTGAATCCCTCGTTCACCATCCGACGCAGCCTCATCGAGCCCTTGAAAGCGCAGAACATGCTGGGCGAGGTGGACGTGGACGCCCGTGTGGCCGACGTTCTCACCGCCGTCGGTATGGAACCGGACGCAGCATCACGGCGTCCGCGCCAGTTCTCCGGCGGGCAGCGGCAGCGCATCTCCATTGCGCGGGCGTTGATCACCAACCCGGAAATCGTTGTCTGCGATGAGGCTGTCAGCGCACTTGACCTGTCCGTGCAGGCCCAAGTGCTCAACCTGCTCTCGGACCTTCAACGTGAACGCGGTCTAAGCTACCTGTTCATCAGCCATGACATGTCCGTGGTGAAACATATTTGCCACGAAGTGACCGTGCTGTACCGGGGAACCATCAAAGAATCCGGACCAACCCAGCTGGTCACCACCCAGCCGGCCGACCCCTACACCAAGGCTCTGCTCATGGCGGCCCCCATCGCCGACCCCCAGCTGCAGCGCCAACGACAACGACAAACAAGCTCCGCAGCGGCCCTGTAGCCGCCCGTTACATTTATTCCGTCCCCGAAGGCCGGGGATTTGGTCGCTGGACCTGGTATGACTTTCTTGCCCTGTCACTGATGATCCGGGGGGTGTTGTCGCCAGGTTCGGAGACACGCGTTGACTGCTGATAGGGACACGGCCGGCTCCTTCCGCGGGGCCAGGTCTCTTTGTAACGTGGGTGCCAGCATCGGGTGTCGTGACTGCGGCCATAAGTGGTGCAAAGGAGCGCCGGATGGACGAAGAATACGAGGTCTACTGCGGGCTTGATGTCGGCAAGTCCGAGCATCACGCCGCAGCGCTGAACGCGACCGGTGAGCGGGTATTCGATAAGCCGTTGCCGCAGGACGAGGCCCGGCTGCGCGAGCTTTTCACCGGTCTGCAGCAGCACGGTCGGGTCCTGGTGATCGTGGACCAACCGAACACCATCGGCGCACTGCCGATAGCCGTGGCACGGGACTGCGGCTGCACCGTTGCATACCTGCCCGGCCTAGCGATGCGCAAAGCCGCTGACCTGTACCCCGGAAAGTCCAAAACGGACGCGCGGGATGCGTTCATCATTGCCGAGACCGCACGTGCCATGCCGCACACCCTTCGGGCAGTAGACCGGGACAGCGAAGTGCTCGCCGCGCTGAAGGTGCTCTCCGGATTCGACGCTGACCTGACCCACGAGTGCACCAGGGCGATCAACCGTTTGCGGTCCCTGCTGCTACAGATTTTCCCCGCCCTGGAGCGCGTCTTCCCGGGAACAGTGCTGACCCGGTCTCTGGTCCTGGAGTTGTTGATCAAGTACTGGGGGCCGACCGGGTTGCGGGCCGCCGGGCGGTCCAACGTGCTGCGCTGGGCCAGAAACCACAGCCGGAAGGATCCGGGGAATCTGGTCGACGCGATCTTCGCCGCACTGGGCGAGCAGACGGTCACTGTCATCGGTACCGAAGCCGTCGAACTGGTCATTCCCCGCGTTGCTGGCCAAATCAAGGAACTCAAACACCAGCGAGCCATCGTGGCCGAAGAAGTCGAAAAGCTCCTCGATGATTTCCCTCTTTCCCAGGTCTTGATGTCCATGCCGGGAGTAGGCATCAAGACCGCAGCGACGATACTCCTGACCATCGGCGATGCCGGCACGTTCACTTCCGCTGGGCACCTCGCGGCCTACGCGGGCATTGCCCCGGTCACACGACGCTCCGGCACCTCGATACGCGGTGAATTCCCTGCCCGATCAGGCAACAAGCAGCTCAAGAACGCACTGTTCAGATCCGCTTGGATCGCCAGTTGCCACCACGCGGCTTCGAAGGCCTACTACCAAAAGAAACGGGACCAGGGGAAGAAGCACAACGCCGCCGTCATCTGCCTTGCTCGGCGCCGCTGCGACGTCATCTACTCAATGCTCAGAAACGGCACCCTCTACGAGGAGAAACCCGCCCAAGCCGCTTGACGAAAAGCATAGGGACACCCCCCTTTTGCACCACACTAAAACCCCTTTAGAAAGGCCTTCCCATGCCCGTCATCCCAGCCATCGAAACACTGCTCGCCAGCATCCCCTCACAATCGGCGTTGGCGGAAATGAGCCTCGAGGACCAGCGCAAGGCCGGTAACGAAGGCGCCGTCGCCCTGGCCTCCGTTGTCGCCGAGGACCCCCGCGAGGTAGGCACCATCACCGAAGTCGAAGTAGAAGTCGACGGTGGGCACATCACCTTGCGGGTGTACCAGCCGGAGAACTCCGGGCCGCACCCCATCCATCTCTACTACCACGGCGGCGGCTGGATGTTCGGCACGATCGATGACCCGTTTGTCGACATCCTCTGCCGCGAACGGACCGCCCTGGCAGGCTACTTAAGCGTCGCCGTCGAATATCGTCTGGCACCCGAAAACAAATTCCCCATTCCGCTCAACGACTCCTACGCAGCACTGGAGTGGATCGCCGAGCACGCCGCACAATTCGATGGCGACCCGACCCGCATCACCGTCGGCGGCGGGTCCGCCGGTGCCAACCTCGCCGCCGCTGTGGCCCTCAAAGCACGGAACGAGAACGGGCCAGCGATCACCTTCCAACTTCTGGAGGTGCCGGCCTTGGACCTGACCGCAAGCAGCCCCTCGGTAGAGAAGTACGGCACCGGTGAGTATCCGCTCTCCCAAGCTGAACTGCAGGCCTGCATCGATGGCTACCTGTCCACCGCTGAGGACGCGAAAAACGAGTACGCCTCCCCTCTGCTGGCCCAGGACCTGACCGGGCTTCCGCCCGCCCACATCATGCCTTCCGAATACGACCCCCTGCAGGACGACGCAACGCGCTACGCCGAGCGGCTCAGGGACGCAGGAGTCCAAGCAACCCTCACCCTCGGTGCCGGCCACATTCACGGGTCCTCGCAGTTCACCAAGCTGCTCCCCGAAGCAGCTGCCTGGCGGGATGAGGCCATCGCCCACCTGATCGAGCACGCAAAGTCCCACTCGATCACCCCCGCATAACGCCTTCAAAGCCCTAGTTAGGACACAACTTGGCCCTCAAACCCGATGACCGATGGATCTGGGACTTCTGGCACGTCGAGCACGAAAACACTCATCATCTCTACTACCTGCAGGCACCGAAAACCCTCAGCGACCCTGAACTGCGGCACCGGAACGCCACAGTCGGGCACGCAACATCGACGGACCTCAGCACCTGGACCGAACACGGCACCGTGCTCACTCCCGGAGGCGCCGGAACGGTCGACGCTTCCGCCACATGGACAGGTTCCATCGTCCGCGCCGACGACGGGACGTGGTGCATGTTCTACACCGGCTCCACCTTCCTCTCCCCGGAGACAACGACCAACATCGAGGTGATCGCCAAGGCCGTATCCACGGACCTCCACACCTGGACCAAGGACCCGTCCTTCGCCCTCCACGCCGACCCGAACTGGTATGAAACACTTGGCGACTCCGACTGGCCCGAAGAGGCTTGGCGGGACCCATGGGTATACAGAGACGGCGCCGGCCAGTGGCACATGCTGATCACCGCCCGGGCCAACACCGGAGCCTCCATAGACCGTGGCGTCGTCGGACACGCGACATCACCGGACCTGTCCACGTGGACCGTTCAACCACCTCTTACCGAGCCCCGCCACGGCTTCGCTCACCTGGAGGTCTTTCAGAAACTGACCCTCAACGGCCAGGAGATGATCCTCTTCTCCGCACATGACCAGGTCATTTCCGGAGAACGGCGCGCCAACGGTGCCACCACCGGCACCTGGGCCGCGCCCTGGAACGAACATATCGACCTCGACCTGGCGATCAACCTCAGCGGTGCCGGGCTGTACAGCGGACGCATCATTGACCGCCAAGGGGTTCCGATGTTCCTGGGCTTTGAACTCACCGACGGAATCGAACCTTTCGTGGGTGGAATCAGTGACCCGATACCCATCGAGTCCGCCCACGGACACGTGAGGCTCTCCAACGAAGCCCGGATTTCGTAGAAGATGCCCACCACACCATCGGGCATCTTCTACGACAGCCAAGGCCCTGTCGACGGCCCCCCCGTTCTGCTGCTGGAAGGCTACACAGGCCAACTCATCGGATGGCGTGAAGAGTTCTGCGCCCTGCTCACCAGCAGGGGCCTGCGGGTCCTCCGGATGGACAACCGAGATATCGGTCTTTCCCGCCACGAGCAACAGGGGACCTCCTACACCCTCGCGGACATGGCAGACGACGTCAGGGAGGTCATCGACGCCGCCGGAATCGGGCGCGCAACGATCGTCGGGCAATCAATGGGCGGTTTGATCGCCCAGCATCTGGCCCTCAACCACCCTGAAGTCGTTGCGGCGCTGGTGCTTTTCTACACCACCCCGACCATCCGGGACATTACTGAGGACGTCTTTAAGGCCGAGATCCTCGCTCCGCAAACCCGCGCCGAAGCGATCGAAGTCTTCCTGGAAGGTAACCGGAACACCGTTTCACCGGCCTACGGCTACGACGAAGCGGGCCAACGTCTGCTTGCCGGACGCATGTGGGACCGCGACCAGGACCATTCCGGGATACCGCGCCAGCGTGAAGCCATCAGGCAGATGCCCGAGCTCACCGGACGGCTCCCGGAGATCGACGTTCCGGTAGCACTGATTCACGGCCAGGATGACCTGCTTATATCGCACCAAGGGACACTGCGCCTGTGGCACCAGCTGCCTCACGCCGAACTACACCTGTACCCGGGGATGGGGCATGAAGTCGCCCGAGTACTATGGCCCGAATTCGGTGGCATCATCACCCGGACCACCCGCCGCGCTCTCGAGGCATCAGCCCACCCGCCGCAATGATGCGCCTCACCGCTGACGCCCCTGTTCTCGGGCATCCTAGGCCGGGCAGTCGGTGTCCACGACGGCCGCGCGCCCACAGATTCCAGTCGAACAGCCAGGCGACGGCGACCCATTGCGCACCCGCGGCTGCAACCTACACAGGACCGTGATCCGAAAGCCTGTCAGTCCTACCCTTACAGACCATGCCGCCCCGCGAAGCACCTTAGACGATTCCCAACCCGACGACGTCTTGGAGAAATTCATGAATATCATTCCTCGCATGATCCGCTGTGGCCCCGCCCGGCCCCCGATGGTGACACTCGGAATTGCCCTCAGCATGACAGCAGCCTTGGTAACAGCCCCGGTCTCGGTCGCTGAAGATTTACCGGCGACACCAGGCACAACCCCGGTTCCGGGCGCGACCATCATCGGCGAGCAGTGGCTCACTCAGCGGACACTGGAACTGACCGTCGCCACACCGTCCTTCACCACGCCGGTCAAGGTCGAGGTGATGCTACCTAACGGGTACGCAGCAACAGCAGAGGATCAAGACTGGCCGGTCACCTACTACACACATGGCACCAACGGTAGCCAAGCCCTATTCCGGACCGCGTACAGGGGCGAAGAGCTGACGGCTTCCTACCCATCGATCGTTGTTTCGCCCGCCGGTCATTCCGGGTACTGGAGCGACTGGAACAACAACGGCGCCGGCGGACCGCCGATGTATGAAACCTTCGTTATCGAGCAGCTGATACCCCTCATTGATGCGAACTTCCATACGAAGGGCGACCGCCCGCACCGGGCCATTCTTGGCGACTCGATGGGCGGGTATGGAGCCCTTATGCTCGCCGCCCGCCACCCCGACCTCTTTGTCGCCGGAACCAGCCTTTCGGGCGCCGTCGACACCAATTGGGCTCCAGGTTCCGTCGTGTCATCCGCCAGCCCCGCTATAGATCTGGCCCTCCCGGACTCCATCTATGGGCCCCGCCCCACCAACGAGGTCATCTGGCGAGGACACAACCCCACAGATCTCGCCGCGAACCTGGGAAATCTGGACCTGCAAGTGTATACGGGCAACGGTATCCCTGGAGTCCAGGAACTCGGAAATCCTCTAACGCCCTACGGCTGCCCGATCGAGAGTGGGGTCATCTACCCCGAAACACAGAACCTGCACAAAACCCTCATCGGACTCGGTGTCCAGCACAAGTTCAGCGCCTACAACTGGGGCTGCCATACCCCTGAGATGTTCCAGCAACAGATCGCTGACACCCTGCCCAGGTTCGCGGAGGTCTTCGCCCGGAACCTACCTGCACCCGCAAGCTTCGACTACAGCTCCATCGAACCGAGTTTCAACGTTTTTGGTTGGTCCGCGATAGCCGACCCCAACCGTGCAACGGAATTCCTCGACCTGCGCGATGTCAGCACTGCCGGTTTCACCATCACCGGCAGCGGTTTGACCCGGATCACGACGCCACCGATCTTTTCGGGCAATAGGCCCGTCACCGTCTTGATCAACGGTGCGGCTACGACGCTCAGGGCTGATAGTACCGGTCGAATCACCATCGCTGTCGATCTCGGTCGGGCCGACCATGATCAGCAGTTCACCCTTGATGCCGACACCTCCCTACGGACCAGCGTAGTCAGCATCCTTCGTCGTTAGATTTACCGTCAGTTGGTGCCCCCTCCCCCAGATGGGGAAGGGGGCGCCGGTGCTTTACACAGCCAGATATAGGGCAGCAGTATTGCCTGGGATAACACGGTGTCTTTGAATTCAGCCCTGACCGAAGCGGCACGTGCCCCTCGGTCCAATTCTTGTCCCTTTTTACCGGTCCCCCGAGACTCCCGCCGATGTTGGGTACCTCGCCCTGAGTGGGGATCAGCGGGAGCAAACCTCACTCTGCAGGCGTTCACTATGAAAGTCCGTGACGAGAACGGTCCCTCGAGCGCCTTCCATCTGATGGAAGTTCCGATGGTGGACCTCACTATGAGCCACCCAGACGTCGAACTCGGTTCGATGTACTCCCTGCACCGCTCGACGGCCGGGCAGGTCGCCGGTGCTTACGTTGGTGAGTCAGCGCAGGACGCGGCCCACGTCGCGACAAGTGACGTGGGCCCACACTGCAGCGGCGGCTGAGTCAGAGTGTCATCTCAGTCCCCGGCGCTCCGGCGAAAGGGGGCGTCACCACCGGACTCTTAGTGGTCACGTTGAACACTGGCCACCCTGTCGTCGTCGTTGCCTCCGGACCCGTGGCCTCAACTTGTGCTTCCGGTTCGGCAACCGCGCGGGCTGCTCGCTGATACGTGGCAGTCCCAAACCGTAGATCTGGGCCAATCGTGTCAGCGATGATGCGTCGAGCTTCACGCCGTTCTCCGTCTTTGTCGTAAGAACGGAACTCCAGTTCACCGGAAACGGTTACAGGATCACCCTTCTTTAGGGAGTTAGTAGCGTTTTCCGCCAACATCCGGAATGCCGAGACGTTATGAAAGACTGGCTCTCCGTCCCGCCAGGTTCCATCGGGGTTTTGGATCCGCTGGTTAACAGCCACCCGAATTTTCGCGTGAGGCGTCCCGGAATCTCCAATGGTGAGCTCGGGATCCGCAACGAGGTTCCCAGCGATGGTGATGGGGATTCTTGTGTTCATGGTCGTTCACCTTCCTTGCCGACAGGACTCTCCCACCGGACAACTGCTGCGCTTTATGGCCCCTTCAACTCCGGGCCGTTCAAAGAAAGGCCTGGGCCAGGAACTCCTGCATAGGTGGCGTTCGCTGATACCGGCTGATCAGCACTGACCGCAGCGAACTTGCCTCCAAAACCTGGAGGATCTGAAACTGCGAGAATGCCCTTGGTCGCGGCCGTCACTCGCCCCAGCACGGACTTGGCGATATCGACGCGCGACGCTGCTGCCCGCTCACCCCCTGCGTCATGCCGAATGTCCTTCTCGGTTCTAATCACAGCGTCCGCCCAACCAGCCAAGTAAGTGGCAGATTGCGGCCCCCGGTCGATCCCGTGAGCCCTTAGGACGGTGTACGCCACCGACTCGGCTTCCACTTCGGCCAGTCCGCGATGGTTAGCGCTGCTGCCATATAGTCGACCAACGTTGTCTTCCGGCCCGTGCAACAGGACGTGTCCCAGCTCGTGGGCAAGGACAGCAACTCGCTCCTCGTCGTTCATCCAGAGGCCGACTTGTATTCGACGGGCGTCAAAGTCGGTGTAGCCACTTGTGTAGCCGTACTGATAGCCAGTCACCTCAACCCGGAAGCCGTGTCCTTTCGCCACGTCACTCAGGGAGTTCCATAGATCGTCTAGGTTAGCCTCAGACTCAGGGGCTGCCCGCGGCACGAGGATCGGCGTTCCCTCCGTTTGCGTGACGTCGAATACAGCTTGTCCTCGCCAACCCGTGATGATGTTTTTCTTCCCAAGACTGACGGCTCCATCCGGCGCCGTATGAGTTACTGGCAGCAGCTTCCGCTGCCCGTCCGCCAATTTCAGTTCCTGCATGGAGGCCGTCCGCGGCGCGATCACCCAGAGCGCGTGCTCGCCACGCAGTACCGTTCGCCCGTGACGAGCCCACTCCTTGTAGCCGGCAACCAACGACGGCTCCCCGGCCCCGCGCTGCGCCATCTGCATCAACAGCAGGGCAACGTTGCCCCCTGAGTAGCGCCAGAGAGTTGCAGAGGCATCGAGCAAAACCTGCCATCGAGATGGAGACTCAATGGCTTGCCCAAGAGCAGCGTGGAGTCCTTCAGTAAGGTTCGCGATGCGCTCTTCCGGTGACATTCGAACGCTAGGCGCGGCGCCGGCGTCGTCAGCCCCGCCGGACGGGACAGCGTTCGATTCAGGTTCAGTGGCCACGACAGCCATCCTTAATGCTCCTAAGTCAGCCCTTATAAGGGATCACCTATCCATGGCGTCCCAAAGCCAGGACGCCATGACCAGATCAGCTCCGGGGCTGGTGCGCGCTCAATTTCCACTCGTCGAACGCGGGGTCCGCGGGGACAATCCTCGGGGTCGGTTCTTTGTGGCTCTGCAGTCCCACACAACCTGCAGTTCGCGTGTGGGTTCGGAGACGCTCGACGCCATGTGGAAGCCTTTCGTGGAATGCCAATGGGCCGAATCCCGCATCGTCCGCTGTATACGAGGCCATCTCGGCTCGTTGCAAGGCATACAGCTCAGCCACCACTTCCGAATGCCGCCACCAGCAGTCCGGCACAACAGAGGTCGTGAGCTGATAGGTGGCCACAAACCATCGAACCCATTCAAAGAGGCCCTGCCAAACGACCTCTGCTTGTTCCGAGGACATGTCCCGCCAGCGGTGTGTTACCCCAACTGTTCGGGGCGATGGCTGAAATGAGGAGCGAAACAACTCGGCCGTTAGTTCGTCGTCAAGGTCTGGTACGTTGCCAACTTCGAAGTCTGAATCGTCAGCCTGGGTGCTCATGATTCAACCTCACTATTCAATTCCTGGCGGCTCAGGTGACCGGCAGCCAACTCCCGCTCTGTTTCCACTTTGGAACGGCCCAGTTCCGCCGCGTCCTTGCGTTTATGCCAGTCGCGCAGGTCCAGAAGTATGGGTCGAGTTCTGCGTCCGAGCATGAGTGCAGTACCAACGGGGAGACGGCGGATTTCGTCCAGGCGGATCACCGGACTCTCCCGGATCTGTTCGCCGTCTTGGCGTCCTTGAGCGGACCAGGACCGGGTGTTCAAGATGACGCTCCGCTCCCCCAGCAGGCCCGCCAACGACCGCAGGTCTCCCTCGTCAGAACCTCCGCCGAAGATCACCTTGATGATTGCGGAGTCCCAAATAGTCGCCGCCTCCTCAAGCGACCAACCACTGCGTGCTTGGGACAGTGACTGAAGGACTACCAGAGTCGAGATCCCAATCCCTCCGCCGTCTGAGAGGACGACGGGGAGCCCGGGCCACGGGGACAAGTTGGCGATCTCATCAAGGATCAGTGACAACGGCGGATCCAAACGGCCGCCTGCAGAAACAAAAGCCATCTCGCGGGCGGCATTGTCGATGTCGTCAATCAGCGCGGAGAGATATGGTCCTGCGGCGGCTGCTCCAGATCGCGTGCCAATGAGATACAGAGTCCCCCTCTGTCTGATGAACGCTTTAGGGTCGAACTCCTGTGCTTCATCCTGCGGATTCAGCGCCGCCAGAACACGTGGCGAGGATAATGGTGCGACTGCCGCTGAAACGCCGATCCACGAGTTCGACGTGTTGCGAGGATCGTCCTCCAAAATCCCCATCAAGTCTGCCTGCCATCCGAGGGCTGCTCCGGCACCGCCGAGGATATCCAGCGCTTCACGCGCCAGGACCGGGCTGGATGACCAACGGCGAAAGGCCGCGATACCCTCCCCCGATAGGGCCGCTGCGTGAAGGAGACACTGCAGAACGATGAGAGAGCGCTTTTGCCACGCTGCGTTCTCACCCTTCATTTCTGTGTCGGCTGTAATCACTAAGGCTCGACGGGTTGCGATATCAGGATCACCGCACCCTCGGACGGGCGACCATCGAAGCGTTGACGGTAGCCCCGACATGCCTTGCGGATCAAAAACAGTCACTGGACGCCCTCCACTCATCCGGGCCCTCATCGTCACTACCAAGTTGTCGGCGCGTGTGGATGTCGTCACCACGGCGCCAGGTGCGTCCAAGATCGCATTGATGACGACATACAAGCCCTTGCCCGATCGAGGCGCACCTTGAATCACCATCGATTCCTCTGTCGAGACGTGGATGGTCACTCCCCGCGAGCGGCCGAGAGTCCAGGAAACGTCGTGGATGCTCGGCCTCGGCAGTCCGGGACGCGTGTACTGCCCCCGCCGTCGGACAGCCCTGGAGCCAAAGTCACGAACTATTTCTGCTCTTCCAGCTATACCGTCCCTGTTAAGAATGTCTTGCCGGAGCCAGGCCCCGGACTGTTTCCACATTCTCCAGCCGAGCGCTCCGCCGACGGCGAGCGCCGCGATCAAAGCAAGCACGCCGCCTACTATCCACCAGAGTGCAACCATGTCGACTGCGCATTCTCCGGAGCTTTGCGTGATCCAGTCAGGGCGCCCAGCCAACAGCCCGACGCCGGCTGCAGGATTGAAGGACGACGGCGGCCTGCCGCCACACTGCCGGGGCGCAACTACCGAGGCCGCTGCCTGGATGAAAAAGCAAAAGACCACGTAGGCAGCAATCGACCATAGACCTACCGAGACCATCGGATTGGTATTTCCGGATCGACTTCTCACAAGTGCATCCGATCGTCTGTACCGAAGACTTCGAGCTCGTCGGTGGTCACCCGATTGGCCACTATGAACGATCGGTTCCCCACTTTCCAAAGCCCAACGCCCTTGGGCAGATTCTCGACGTGACCGCACTCAGCTTCCGTAAGTCCCAGCGCCTCTTTAGTTAGCCGCATAGCGTCGTGCTTCTGGCGGTAGATGACTCGGGTGTCTGCCTCAGTCAGCAGGCCAAGCGCTTTCTGCCTATGCCCGCTAGTGCTGTCGCCGATCTCGTTGAGGTCTGCCACTTTGTGCATGATCAGGAGGTTGGCTATCCCATAGGTGCGGGCGAGCCTCCACTGCTCGCTCATCTTGGCCAACATGTATGGATCGGCGAGCATGCGCCAACCTTCGTCGTACACCACGAGCCGCTTTCCGCCGTCGGGGTTTGTCACAGCTGCCTCCAGCCAGGTGGCGCCACAAGCGGCTGCAAGAGACAGCGCCTGCTCGGACGCGCCGATCAAGCCTGAGGTGTCCATGACCATCATTGGGGCGTCGGCGTCGAACGCCACAGTGGAGGGTGCATCGAACATCCCTTCCAAGTCGCCGGACACAGTCCGCCGCAAGGAGTGACCCACCGAAGTCCCTCCGTCCCTACCAACAAGAGCCAAGGTCTCCGGCGAAGGACTCAGCAGGTGCTCCAGCACCATGGGCAGCGTCGGCGTCGAGTTCTCAGCCGTCGTCTCCATCAGCGCCATGTCCAGGGCCGTGTGCTCAACTGGGTGAAGCGGAGTGCCTTGGCGCATGAGGGACACGAGAGCTACCAGCAGCTGCCGCCGCCGCTGCCTCACGACAGCCTTCCATTGCGTATCCGTGAGCGAGCTCGGTCTGGACCCGGCATCCAAGGGATTCACACGAGCCGACCGGCCCGGGCCAACAGAAATCACCTTGCCGCCGGTAGCATTGGCGGCGTCAACCCATTCGCCCTTGGGGTCCGATGCGACTGCGGCTTTCCTGCCGAGGGTTATGGACCTGGCTACCAGCGATTTTCCGCACATGGACTTCCCAGTGCCCACTGTGCCGATGACCACGATTGATGGTCCGCTGATGATTCCTTTGTCGTAGAGAATCCACGGATCGTATGAAAAGGCCCCTGATCCGAAGACGTCGGTTCCGATGTAGGTTCCTTCGTGACCCAGGCCGGACTCGGTGATGAACGGATATGCAGCTGCGAACGTCATGGTTGAAGCGCGGTGTGGTGCGGGCCGCAAGCGATGGGGACCCCACAACGAGTTCGCTTCCCGGCTTCCCCAATCACTAACAAGGCGCTCCCGGTCGTGAAGCATCGCCAGCTTCGCCTCGTCGGGGCGAAACAGCTTCCTTCTATGTGGAGCCGCTTCAGTTGCCGCTGCTCGTTTGGCGTCCTTCCGCTCTGAGCGGGTGCCCGACGGCGTATAGGTCACCTTTTGGCTCTTGAGGTTCATCGCAATCCCCGCCCCAGCGGGAGTCCACCAGCAATGAAAGCGGCCCACTGCTGCCCCGCGAGCAAGCGCAGTTCAACGAATGCCCCGGCAGCCGCGGACTCGAGTTCATGGCGATGCCGAGCCAGGTCTTCCAACGACTCGGCGGTTATAGTGACGAAGGCCGTCGGTCGAACGTCGCCATGCCCTGCGACGATTTCCTCTTCTCGCTGATCAACCTCTTCCTCCTCTGCACGCTGCTCTCGTGTAGTCGGTCGATCGAAACGTGCGTTGATCCGCCGTCGTGTTTCGTGAGCCTCCTGGGCGGAGCGAATATCGCGGAGGGCTTCAGTAGTCGGCACGGTCCGGATGACTTGGGTGACCGTGTGCCTGAAATCTCCGACGTAGACGAGTGGATGCAGGAAGCCCGGATACACCTTCTGACGCGGCCATTCAGCCACCCAGAAGGTCTGGTGGAAACCGGAGTCCGTCCGAAGATAGGTCCAGTGTTCCTCGACTGCCATTGGGCCAGAGCCCTGCCGAGTTGGCTGCATGGATTCGCTTTGCCGCCGCTCGGATTTGGACGATCTACGTGCAAGAGCCTCGGGATCGAAGGCTCCGCGTAAGACGTCGAGGAATCCAGGCTCGGACAGCCATTCATCAACCCTCACACCGTGAGTTGCCAGCGACGTCGTGATCGCACCAACCTCAAGGCGCAGCAGTCGTTCGAGCCCCTTCTTCCCGCCGCCGGATTCTTTAATCCGTCGTCGCGACTTGGCTGTGTCCACCACCAGCGACAGCAACACATCGTGGCTCATCGCCGACCCCGCCGCTGCGATCAAATCCTGATAAGCAGCGTGCCCCCATGTGTTGCGCTCACCGTCCACGGCAGCAACTGTTCGATCGTAGAAGTCCTGAAGCGCGGACGACGGGTAGGGAACGGTGTAGTCCTGAACAGCCATGCGAGCGATGTCCGATCGTTGGGCCAGACCAGTCTGAACCCTCGACCATGCCTGTGTCGCCCACGCTTTGTCATCGTCGTCCAGCAACGCGAAGGACCGGGTGCTGCAGCGCAACACGACGACGGCCTCTCTGCCTTGGGTATCCACGATCACGCACTCGCCGCGGGAAAGTGGCTGGACTTTGAGGTTGCCGAGTCCGCCCGGCAGGGCGAGCTGTCCTGCCTTGATGGGACGCTCAGGTCGAGCTAGGTAGCGGGTCTGTCCAAGAACACTCCGCACGAAAAACAACAGGATGAGGCTGCCCCAGATCGGATATGGAATCCGCGAGTACTGGAGCACTCCGATCAAGACAAGGGACATCCACATTGGGGCTGTGACCAAGAGGCTCCCGGGGCCGCCCACAGCGGAGGCAATAATCGCCGAGAGAATACCGATGGCAACCAGTGCCAGCTGGTACCACTTGAACCCCATGAAGGTTCCACGGCGTTCATACCTGGGAAATTTGACGGGTTCCAGAGCCCGCGTTTCATCACTCATTGGATTTGTCCGGTGGTAGTGGTGTGTGAGTGTCTCTGTGCTTGATGGGCGGTAGCTCCGTCGCTGGCAAGGAGCTGTTCGGAGCTTTCATTTCGGGTACCCGTGTAGTTGAGGCCATGCCTGCGCTCGATGCCTTACTTGGGCCGGTGCCAGCGCGTTTGCTTGATGCTGGACTGGCTCTGCCGCCAGCATCAGTGACCACTTGCCCCGTCACTACTGAAGTACTCGAATCAGAACTACCCCACGGTGCCCCGGCCAAAGCGGCGACATCGCCACCTGAGCGATGTACCGGCGTCGTGCTTGAAAGGTTCCCTGGCAACGGAACGGAATTCGGTAGGGCCCTGGTGGGGGTGTCCCGGCGGCTCGACGGAACGGGCCGCGCAATCGAAGAACGGGCCAACATGGACGCAATCGCCAGCCGCCCGCCGAGTTGTCGGCTGACTTGCCGCGACGCAATGCTGTTGCTGCGCGACAGGACGTGACCGCCGCCAGCGGTCTGAGCCGCCGCCGCCAATTCCCCACCCGCGAAGCTGACAAGTCGAAGCGCCATTAGTGGAGCTCCGCAGGCCAAGACCATGCCGACGGTGCCTGCCGCGAGTCCCGCGAACGATTTCGAATCGGCAAACAGCTTGATGGCCGTTGCCAGGACGGTCGCCGCCAACGGCTTTGCCAGGAGAAGGGCGACGACGATCTCGCACCAACGTCCGGCCCAGGCCTTGGACTTTTCCCAAGGCAGCATCATGAGGGCAACCGGCGCCACCGCCGCTAGGACGGCGAGGGCGAACGTCCGGAAGATCATGGAGCACATGAGGATAAAGGCCAGAATCCAAACGATGATGACCGCCATGGCCGTGACAATTGCTCCACCGACGGCGCCGCCCTGATTGCCGGGTGCGAAAGAGATGACGTTCCATTCGCGCTCTGAACCGGCTGGAGCACGTTCGAACCCGAACAAACGCATGAACACGACGTATGGATCTGTACCGATCGATTCCAGGAGCGAAGCTGAGGCCAGGTCGCTAGCCCGAGTCAGCTGACGAACGACGTACACGGCCACCGCCACGAGTGGTACCGCTGCCGCTCCCCCGATCAGTGCCCGTAAAAGTCGTCGCGGTTGCTGGCTGATCAGACCCGAGAGGAGCTGGATGATCATCACCACGACAAGGGGAGTCATCATCACGATGACCCACCAATTCGTCAGTCCACCGATTGCCGTCCACTGAGAATCGTCGACTTCCGAAACAGTGAACGCACCCGTGATGAAGCCCCACATCCACGACGCGATGTTCTGCAAGACGTTGGCGAAGATAGATGTGATGGAGCCTTGAATACCGTCGTTTGCTTGAGAAACGAGACCGCATCCTGGCGGCCACCAGCCATTGAGGTCGCAATCGAGAGGCATGATCTCAAGGACTCAGAAGCCGAGCGGGAATGCCGTCTGCGACCAGAGGATATAGCCGTTGATCCCGCCAAGGATGGCAGCAACGGGACCGGTCCACAACAGGATCACGCCACCGCCTGAAGCGAGCCGCGAGGATTGACTCAGCTTGCCGGCCAGGAGCATCGCGGCTCCGATGATCGCCACGATGGCGATGACGATGAAGGCGCCGACGAGAATACCCCCGCCGATCTGCTTCAACGACTCAAGAAAGGGGAAATTCGCGTTTGGTGTAATCCCAGGATCCACCGCTGCCAGAAACATCTGGTGCTCCATCCAGTCGTCTTCCAATGGAATGAGCTGATTGGGCTCACGACTTCATGTGGATGGATGAAGGGAACGACATGACCGCTGACCCAGCGCGCCTCAGGCGAGCGATGTGTGGCTTCGATGTCTGTAGACAGCAGTCATGGGCAGTTGGCGATTTCCTGCATACCAGCAGAATGTCGATGGATCCTGCCTGAGCCCATCCCACATGCGCGGTGTGCCGATGGACCCGCCCAAGAGCCTCGGTGTGCCGATGGACGCACCCAAGAGCAGTGTCCCCAGATAAAGTTAGAAATACAGAGGGGTGGCGAGAATGACAATTCACTGAAGACCTTCTTGTGGCCACCATGTTCGGGGCGGAAAGGCGCGGGGTCGCCCGAACTTCAATCTGCATTGGCCGCACTCGAACGTGATATCCAGTTCGAAACAAATAGCGAAGTACGCCGCGCCGAAGAAGCAGCCCAACAATATCCTTGGGAGCGAATCAACGAGCCTGTACCCGACTACCTTGATGAGTAATGACTGTCGGAACCGAGTTTCGGCTGACGGCCGAGCTTGGCGTGTGGGGCCCCCATCCACGATTCCTACGGTGTACATTGCGAAGACGCAGGTCAAGGACTGTTCCATCCAATCGGAACTGAAGTTTGGGGGCTTCACTGTGCATGTGATAATTGCAGGCGAACCAGTGCCGATAGACCGCTCGGTATTCATTGATCTCCTGGAGAACTCCGTGGTAAACGGAAGGGCGCCGTACATCCAAGCTCTCGAGAAATCGAAGATCCAGTACTCCGAGCTCTTGACGCTTGCCCGTAAAGCGGAGATCCCGCACCCGCTCTTCTTCGCTCCTCCGGCCGTCGTGAAAGCACAATTGCAGGCCAAAACAACAAAGCTTCTGCAAGGTGTTGCGCCCACCACGTTCACCGTGAATACGCGGACGACCGTCAAGCTGCGCGATGTGGAACTGATCGTCAAAGACCTTCTCCGCAAGCAGGATCTAGCCCGGAAGCACGACCCAACACTCACCAAAAACAAGATCGTAGGACTTCTCAAGAAGTCGAGGCCGACCGTTCAGGAGGACGCCGCCGCGCTGATCAAGGCGATCGGCCTTGACCGTGAAGCCATCCGCCAGGCACGCAAGAAGGAAACCGCCCTGGAGCTGATCATTGAACGTCTCGAAGCCAACCAGATCCTCGTATCCCGGAGTGTCCGGGGATATATGCCCCAACTCATCGATGTGCACTTCAGCGGAATGACCGTGCGCGATTCGAAGGTGCCCTATATCTTCCTAACAGGTGGGGACCATGGCGACTTCCAAGAACCGGCCGGCCGTCAGATCTTCACGGTCGTGCTGATGACCGTCCTTGTCGCACGCGGAATCTTCGCGCCGGTCAGCTACGACGCGAACAGCACCGCCCCCGACGCGGGGCGGGAGTACGACATCGTCGGTGAGATCCTGATGCCTGCGGCCGAGCTCCGGAAAATCAGTTTCGAAGACCTTGATGCCGTCAAGATGATGGCCGACATATTCAAGGTGACCCCGAGCGCACTGACCGTTAGGGCCATGCGCCTCGGCAGGCTCAGCCCACTAACCGCGTCCGGATACCTACGCGAGCTCGAAGCGGAGTATCGTGCCCGAAACAAGAAGACACCGACGAACCAACCCAAACCCGTCAACGCCATCCGCAAGTACAGTGGCCGTGAGTTGACCAGTCGGATGCTCCTCGCAGTCGAAGAACGCCGGCTTACGGCCCGGGAATTCTCCCGGGTCGTCTGCCTGAACCGGATCGGCCCCAGTGACATCGGCGAGCTGAAGGCAGCACTCCGATGAACGAGGTGATGTATCTCATCGATAACAACGTACTCTCCCACTTATCGCCGGCGCAGCGGACAAGTGTCTTCTTCCGCACACATTGCCGAATCCCCTCCGAAGTCCTTTACGAAGCCGACGGGTACGCTGACGCTGCACTCAAGGACGTCGAGTACCCGACAACAGCGAACGTGCTGGGCTTCCTCCGAACAGTCATGGCCACCGTGTCTGAAGACGACACCGCGCTTGTGAACCTCTACGCAAACAAAGGTGCGGCGGACCCGTTGCTCGTCGCGTGCGCCCTGGACGGGAATCAAGAGTCGGAGCAGTTCCTGTTCGGCCCGGCATGGATCATCGTGTCCAACGACAATGCTGTGCGGGCGAAAGCCTCGGAGTTTGGTGTGGAATCGTGCACGCGAGAAGAATTCGCAGCCCGGACGAAGGGGCAATGGCACGATTGATATCTGTGCCGCGGTCCGGACGGTTCGGGTATTCCAAAGACACAACTTGCTTTGGCGACGCAAAACAGGCTGAAGACGGCAGCAGCCGCCCCCCGAATGTCCGGGCGTAAACTCAAGGGATGCCATGGACGTCAAGCTGGGGTAAGAATGCCGAGTGGACTGCTCCAGTCTTCGAAGCAATCGGTCGAGCGCTGTACGCAGCACAAGAGTTTGAGAACAGATGCAGGGTTCTACTCCGATTCTTGAACCTCGTCGAGATTTATGAGAGTGCGACTGACGATCCGATTGACTCTCTAATTGCCCGAGTGCCAAGAGACAAGCTGCTTGGAAAGACCATCGACGATCTCAAGAGACATCGGGTTTTCAATAGCGAAGATACCGCCAAATTGCTCAAAGCCGCGAAGGACGCCAGGAACTTCATCGCGCACGAAAGCGCTCAATTCAACCCGGTCGGCCATCGCCAGGACTTTATGGAGAGGATGGAACGGGAGCTCCGCCCCAAGTTGCGGGAACTAGCGATCGGCCACCACATCGTCTCAGAACTGCTGCTCCGGTTCGAAGACAGGGAGTCGGCATTTGGTATCTCATGGATCAAGGAAAGATACCCCGACATTCTGGAGTCCTGGGTGCTCTATCCCGTGAACGAACTCATTAGGTCTGAAGGAATGCCGCCCCTTGCCTACCCGGTCGACGACCCCTGGTATGCGGCACGTAGAGCAGCCGATATGGCTATTGCTGCGAAGTACCAGGCTGAAGGCAATCAAAAGTGACGCTTTCGAATCAGCAGTCCACCTTAAGACAAAGTCGGATACGACATCTTCGCTTCGCGGGCAACCGTAAGCCCTATGCTCGCCGTGTCCGGGGGCCAGCCCGCAGTAAGGCAGAACCTGCGCCGTGGGTTAGTAGTAGTCGTCCATGTATTGCCTGCTGAAGTAATGGTCTTGGCGCTTCTTCAGAGTTTCCATGGAAACAGGTTCTTCCTTCAGGTCGAGAGATAGAAGCGGAAACGTCCACTTCTCGAGGATCAGATTCACGTCATGGCGCAGTCTCTTGGACGGAACCGCATCCCTCGGCAGGGCAGCTTCGAGCACCTCCCGGGCCTTGTCCCGGCAGAACTCCCAACGAGTATCTGAGTCGAAAGCGGCGCCCTTCCATACCGCCGCAGCAGCCCGCAGCCCACTCTCCGTGAGAAGTCCTGCCTGCTTCATGGCGAGAACGAGCCGGGCTGCTGTGGTTTCGACGTAGAACTGGTCCGGGTCACCTCCCGTCCACATGAACCCGTCGTCTGTCTCCTCGTAGTCCACGTAAAGTGCGTTCTCCCGAGTCCTGAGCAAATCATTGCGCCAGATCCAGTCGACGTCGTTAGGTCCATCGAGGTAGTGGCTTGGGCGAAGCCAGGTTAGGTCACGTTCAATCTCTCCGAAGTCTGCAGGATTGCTCGCGTGGACTTTCGCATAGATCAAGCGTGGCAGGTGCAAGTAGAAGTATTCACACCCTTTGCGGGCGATCCGCTGATCATGCGTGCGTGCGATGTCCAAAAGAATGAGCACCTTGGCGCTTTCCTCAAGGCAGATCGCCTGCAGTGTTCCTGCCGCTGACTTCTGGCCTTGTTTCAAGAGGTGTTCTATCGCCCACATCAGTTGTTCAATATGGGCACCCAGATGCTCCAAACCGTCGACGAGGACTGAAAAACGCTCCTCACGCTTCAGCTCGAATATGTGGTGAAGCCTGCGCGCATGCTTCAAAAGGCAGGCCCTTCGGAGGAAGTCGACATATTCGGCACCATGGCAAGTCATGATATCCGAATCGAACGAGCCAACTGAATCTTCCAAAGCAGGAGGAGCCTCTTACGGGTTTCACCGAAGGAATCGGCGTCCACGTACTGCCGGCCCCCTTGCCGGCCGCCGGCTCCTGATACTGAACTGCTTACGGTCCCGCACCCCAAAGACTGCTTCCGGCCCCACCGTGGAACCCGGCCAGTCGAGCACGGTCAACTGGAGGCATCGTTGCTCCCGAGCCATTGCACAAGCTTTGCGACGCAGCCATCCCTTTCGGTTGGCAACGTCACGAACGAAAGCATGCTGTTACTGCTCTGCCAGGGGCTGTTTTGCTCATCCAAGGGCAGGTCTTCGCTGGTTGCCGGATAGGCCAGCGCCGCGAGCGGCACCTCAAACGTCGAGGAGTAGGCATGCAGCTGGTAGAGGTCATCACGGTCGACGCCACGCCTACCGCCGAGTCTTTTATACTTTGCATCCAGCAGTGCCACGATCGGGTGCTCTCCCACCAGGACATCGGGATACAGCCTGCCCAATGCGCGACGGGGATCGACCGTGGAGCGTGCGAGGTGACCCGAGGCCTGTTCAGTTGTTCCGTGTCTCACCGGCTCGTTGGAGGCCAGACCAACACAGTGCAACACGAACAGCTCCCACAGTTCAGCGACGTCGATCAGCACTCCGTGAGTCGACTCGTCGTCGGCAGCGACACCCAGCGGATCCTCATTCAGGATCCGCCACGACAGTTCAGCAGCCCGCCTCCATTTGACAGTGATCGGGCTGTAGCAGGCGGTCCGGATCTCGTGCAGCGTCGGAAACTGCGGCCGGGCTCCAGCGGCTGTCCGCAGCACGGCCAGCTGTTCATCAAGCCGGGTGCCACGCCACCGACCCCCTGCCAGTCGCTGGTCGAAGTATCGATCCGCCAAAACTACCGCGTGGGCAGCCGGGTTGTCGTAACTGCGCACCACGCGGGTGGAGACCAGGTCCCGGCGACCGGATGCCCGACGACGTGCTGTGGCCGGCATGTCCAGCCGACCTTGAATAGTCAGCCCGTGCGAACTGATGTTTTCCCTTCTCCTTGGCAAAGCGTGCTGGCCGGCTGTAAGCACCGAAGCGCGCCACAAGGCTGCCAGGAGTTGAGTGACCGCACTGCTCGCGTCGTTTGAATATGTGGCCGTGCGCGGAAGTACCTGGACATTGAGGATCGTGCTGATCCAACCGGTGATCGTCTCGATACCCAGTCGAGGATTGATCACCAGGGTCCTGCCCTTATGGCGGATCTCTCCTATGTAGCGGTTGGCCCGCCAACCGTCGATGTCACGGCTGAGAATCGGTTCCATCGTCGGTTCATGGTCCACCTGCAGCTGCGCGTTCAAGATGTACGGCTCCGGCGAAAGCCTGGCAATGTCGGTCAACCATCCGTGTTCATCAACGGTGATTGGTCGGTCCCAGTACGCCTCCGGAGTCAAATCGTTAATCAGCAACCGATCCGTCAATCCTCCTGCTGCGTTGCTCCTGCCTCGTTTGCCGGCCATATTCAATTTTTCGGACGGGTCAGCAGGAGCTCTTCGAGCTCAGCAAGCTGCTCGGCTCTCCGGTCGGATCCAGCCAGGTACTGCACGAGCACAGGTTGGATCGACAAGGCCCACAACGACCGTAGCGGGGCGAGCGGCTTTCCATTGCCGTCCCACAGGTACTTGCCGCTGCTGCGTCCATGGCGTTTGTTGAGCCACTCGCGCCCAATGAAGTACGGCAAGTCACCGAACACAGCGGCGCCCAGTTCGTACTCCGGGCCCAGTTCGGGCAATTCGCCGATCCGTGCATTCAACTCTGTAATGCACCCGGCCAGTTTCTCGAGCTGAGGCAAACCGTCCTTCCAGTCTACTGCCACGGACTGCTCGGTCCACTGCGCATGCCAGATCGCGTACAGGTCCTCTTCGTCGTAGGGTGTTGCGAACCAGAAGAAACGCCGGCGCAGCGCAAAGTCGAGCGCCTCAACGGACTGATCGATCTCGTTCATCGTGCCGATGATGTACAAGTCTCCAGGCATCGAGAAGAGGATCGGCTCACCTTTGCCGTCCTCAGCAAACAGCTCAAGTTCGATGTCCCGCTTGTCGCGTTCCATGGCGCTGAACGCCTCGCCGAACATAGAACTCAGGTCGGTGCGGTTGATCTCATCGAGGATCAGTACATGCGGCAGTGCACGCTCCCCCGAATGCTCGCGCTCGGTACGCATCCGCTCCACCAGGCGCGGCAGCGCGCCGAGTTGGTATGTGGTGCCGCCGTCGGCGTCGAGCCGTAGACCAACCATGAACTCTGAGTAACCATAGGAAGGATGCATCTGCAGACGCGTCACATGATCCGCGACAGCCTCGACGACGTCGGGGTTCCGGAAGTACTCGCCAACAACGCCCCAGCGCTGCAAAGCCGCGGTGCGGATCAGACTCTCGGCCAGCTTCCCCGCCCGGTACGTCTTACCGCTGCCGGGAGGCCCGTAGAAGACGATCTGCTTCTTGAACTCCAGGGCGAACGCCGGGTCCAGCGCTTCGTTTTCACCGGACTTGGTCACGGGTCGCCAGATGGGTTCCAGGTCAGAGCTGTAATAGTCCCGACGGTCCTCATCCCAATCAGGCAGTCGTTGCTTCAAGGCCTGCCTCATTGAATACAATTTCTCGTCTTCGCTGGCGTCCGCCCCACTGGTGTCAAGTTCGCCGAACGCCTTCAGAACAAGTGCCTTGTGCTGGCTGGACGCGATCCGCTCGAAATACTCCGGATACAGCAGGTGGCAGACGACGTGGCGCATCGCGTCGCTCTGGCGGTCTCCCTCCTCGGCGAACTGTGCGAAGCCCCACGGGTTGTCGTGCAGAAGCGCGGCCCTGTCTTCCGGTTACTTCTGCTTGAGACGCCAAGCCAGGTCCATCAGGTAGCCCAGTGGAGGTCCTGACGGGTGTTGTAGTACTGCCCAGGGTGGGCAATCCAACTTTGGAATGCCCGGTACGTCTCACTGTCGCTACCCACGTGGAGCTCTGGATGGTCAGGCCCGATGGTCTTGTTGACCATCTCCAGCTTCCGGGCGTGCCCGACCGATTCAGTGATCAAGTAGTAGACCAGCAGGCACTCCGCGGCCAACAACCTGGTTTCGATGGAGGTTCCCTCCAGCTGCTGCTCCCATTTGCTTTCGAAGCGTCCGCCACCCTCTTTACCCTCCAGAAGGTTGCCCCAGAACCTCAGGTTCAGCTCTTCCAGCCTGTCCTTGGACCAGGCGTCCGGAAAGTCATCGGGATACGCTACGGAAGCGTCTCCAATGAGCGAAAGCTTGCGCCACTGAGCGCATAACCCGTCGATTGGCCCGCGATCTTGTTCAGAGAAAACAGCCATGGCTCATCTTCTCATCGCGGGCTCTGTCACGCCCTGTCGGGAGAACCGCACGGTGGATGTGTAGCCATCGCCTACGTTAGCTACAACCGGTGCCATGTCAGGCAGCGCACCTAGGCGCAACCCACCTCACAAACAGCGTCGTTCACGCCAGATACATTTAGAAATTCAGCGAGGGTGGTAAGAATGACAAAGTTGATAGTCCGTGAGCTTGTTGAACCCACACACCCCTGTTTCAGAGCGGGGTGACAGATGGATCGGAGTCCCTGTATCAAGACCTGTGACCTCGCCATCATCTGCGCGACATAGACCAAGGACCGCTCCCGATTCCGCTCCCACCCATTAGCTCGAACCCTATGAGGTAGTCGCCGGACGATGGGCGGGCCACTTTGAACGCTATCTGGAACGCCGTGGGGTTTGAATGGGTCTGGCCCGAAATTCGCGGTCCATTCGTACCAGTGGACACGCCTTTTTCTGGGCAATCCGCCACCACTGCTTGAGGAAACAGCCGGCCAGAACCACCGACGGACCCGAGGGACAAATTCGTCAGCGGTAGACATGACCTTGAGATGGCTGGTGCCCCAAGATGGCTCACTTCTTCTACAACCAAACGATCATCAATACCCGGAGCAGAAATCTTTCGTCATCCCGACGATGAAGATCTGGTTCCAGATGAGCTTTCCCGGCCCCGCGACCGGTAGGTGAAATCTGAAGAGGTTTCGAGGTTGACTGCTTGCCCTTCAGCATTTTCGCTTTGGGTAGAGGCGGCCCCATAGCCGCCATCGGAGAGCTCACAAACTTCTTTGATCTGCTCAACGGCGGTCCTCAGCATAGGCCCGGCCGGATGTGGATGTTCAAGCAGCCACGCGAGCTCAGCACGAACGCCCGAGGCAACGAAGTTGACCAATGGGTCCGGGTCCCCGACCAGTGCATCGAGTATTCCGATCGGCACATCGGGGTTGAGCGCGACGATAAGAGCGAGGTCCATGCGGCTGCCCGCGAGCTCGACGAGCACCTCGGGCGGGGTCGCGCCATTGAATGCGACCGCCTCGCGCACCTCGTCGTCCTGGTCCTCGGCGAGCAAGGCCAGGGCAGTTGCTGGCGTATTTGGGTTCGCCGCGACGGCCCGTCGCACCCGGGCGCTGCGCCGCTCCCCGCCAAGGAGGTCGAGGATGTCCGGCGGAGTGCGTGGGTCGGAAGCAACCTGCATGCGCACTTCCGCTCTCCTGCTCGCGGCCATGTCCTCGAGGTCGGCCCGGATGGGCGCTGACTCTCTCCAAGACCGGTCCCATTCGGCAGCAGCTTTCAGCTTGTCCTCGGGTCTTGTTGCCGGGTTCCCGTACGCGGCAGATCGCACCGACCTGTGGGCGTGGAAGAGCAGTTCACCGAGCAAGACAGGATCGAGGCGCACGCTTCTAGCAGCGCTTGCCACCACTTCTGGCTCGTCCTCGCGCGCGAGTGCCTCGAGGAGGCCAAGGTCCAACGTCTCGTTGCAGGCTGCCGCGGCTCGGATCGAGGAGTCCGCGTCCTCCGACAGAGCTTTCATCGCTTCGGACGGCGTGCGGGTGTTCTCGGCGACGGCGCGCCGGACATGTTCGTCAGCGCTCCTGGCCAGACGCCTCAGGGTCCGCGCGCCTGTGCGCTCGTCGCTTGCTGCGGCCAGCCTCATATCCGGCTCGCGCACGCGGCTCTTCGACAACCTTTCGAGCGCAACCTCGAGCAGTTCAGCTGGAAGTACCAGATCATTGCGACAGGCAACCGTTTTGAGGACCTGAAGCAACTCCTCATCTACACTCGAGTCGAGCAGTGGTTTGGCGATGGAGGTGGCTAGCTCGACGGCTGCGTGCGGGTTCGTAACCACGGCAAGGCGCACCGACGGCTCGGGGTCCCGTGCCAACTTGGTCAGGGCCTCGGCGGACACCGCCGCATTCTCTGCGAGCGTGGTGCGCACGCGGATGTCACGGTCGTCGACGAGGACTTTGACTGCCTTTGCAGGTATCCGAGCAGATGCGGCCAGTCGCTCGCGGGGCTCGACGGATCGTATCGCCCGCAGTTTCGGGAGAAGGCAGTCCAGTTCCTCGCCGGGCAATGCCTGGTTCTCCATGAGGGCGATTAGAACCTCGGGGGTCTTAGCGCGCATGAGCTCCCGGAGCGCCCAGAGGGGCGTTGATGGGTGAGAGGCTACGAACTGCAGAGTGACTCCATCACGCTCGGCAGGTGTACCGCCGCGCGCCCAGCTGGGACGATCATCGCCCTTCGTCCGGAAGCGCGTGCGCTCCTTCCGATCAGTCGCAAGTTTCCCGAGTAGCTCGCCCAACGATTCATCGGGAGTTGCTGCCGTGCGGCATAGCGCTGACCAGCGGATCTCGGGATCAGAATCGGCGAGCAGCCTGTCGCGCACTGCTGGCTCCGAAACCGGCAGGCCGTCGGCAACAGTCCGGCGCACCCAGGCCGGACGGCCCTCGCGCATGAGGTCGAGATTTACGGCGTCGGGGAGGCCTGGCTTCAGCCAGTCCGGAACCTTGAGCGAGCGCCCCACTTGCCAGGCCGCGTTCTGGCTCGCTTTCGGCACGGGGATACGGGGTTCCGCCCCCCAAGGAGTGCCGCTCCGGGTGAGGATCAGGAAGTCGGCGAACCATGATGAATCCAGAGTCGAGCCGTCGCGGTTCTTGCTGAACTCAACCGAGGCGTGAACTCCGCTGGCGAGGAGAACGGCGGTGCTTTCGGTAGCCGGGGCAGCCAGACTAAGCTGTATCGCTGCCGATCGGCCTCGCTCCAGAGCCTTCGCGGGCAACCTCGGCGTGCGGTGGTTCGCTGCGGCCGCTCTTCGGACACCGACGCTGCTGTCACCGAGGAGCACTTCGAGCACGTCGATCGGCGCGCGCTCGTTTCGAGCCACACCTTCGCGAGCCTTGGCGTATCGATCCTTGGCGAGCTCCCGCACCGTTTCCTCGGGAGTGACTGCGTTACGCCCGACGCGGTAGCGGATGTCGGTGTCATCGCTTCGGGCCAAGTCCATCAGCATCCGTTGCGGGGTGCGCTTATTGTCGGCGAGGATCTGGTGCTTGCGCCGTTGCGTCACGGTTTCGCGTATTGCCAGCTGTTGCTTGCCCGCGGCTACCCGGAAACCTTCACGCATCTTGGGCAGCAGTTCCTGGGGCTCCCCGCCAAGGAGCTGGTCGAGGCTCCAGACCCTCGTCAGGTTCTGCCGCGGTAGCCAGAGCCCGACGCTGCGGATGCCGAGGGCGTCGTCAAGGTCGAGCATGACGTAACCGAGCAGCTGGCGGAGGAAGGTTCTCAGCGTCGGGACGGTGAGTTTCCCGTAGGCCTTGCTGTCGATGAGCGTGTCCCCCACCAGCCAGTCGGCATCAGCGCCGCCGACGAGTCCGGAGCCAATGAAAGCCGGGTTCAGCTTGAGGCGCTCGCCACCGGAGACCCTCGACCGCCAATTGTCGAGCTGGCCGTCGTTGGCCTCCATGAGCATTCGGAGATCGGTGAGCGAGGACTCGTCGATGGCCGTGGCAAACGAGAGGCCAGTGTCTGCAAGGTCCAAGGCCTCACCGAGGGATCCCTTCAGAGCCGCGGCACCACCGCGGCTGACCTGCTCACAGTGAGCAAGCACTAGTGCGGCACGGTCGAGTTCAGCCTTGCCCGAGGGGTTCTCGAGGATACACGTCACGGCATCGAAAGCCTCAGTGAGGACTCGCGTGCGGTGGGAGCCATTCTCGACCTCGTCCTCAAAGAGGGGCAGCGCCGCGACTCCGAGGGCAGCGGCAGAGTTGTAGGGGTCGAAGCCCCCGAGCGCGAAGCGCACGCGAAAGTCGATCGCCGTGCCTGTGCGTTGGGCGTCGACACCGGGTGGCGGAGGCATGACTGTCCTGCTTCTGGCCAGCTCCTCAAGGCCGAGTGCCTTGGCCATTATTCGGGACCGACTGGACGTACCCTGCATGTCTGCCAGGCTCGGCGAGACACCATCGAGATACGCACGAACAGGAGATCCCGAGTCTCTCAGATGATCTGTGAGGCTCATGCAGCACTCCGCCGGAGCGATTGTCTCTCGTTCCTGGCGGGGCTACCGCGTCGCTGGGTCGTCGATTCCGGCAGGTCTCTAAGATTCAGTCCGCATCCAAGCCTCATTGTGTCCATGACCATATTCAAGCGTGAAACTCACGTGTCAGGGCAGTTCGGGGGCATGTCGGTCACGAAAGGACCCGATCCAGCGGTTCCAAGGAGCTCAGCGACCTCCGAATTGGAGATCCCTGCATCGCGCAGCCCTTCGATCACAACGTAGACCGTCGCGAACCAGAGACTAAGGGCGATCGAGTCGTACACCTCTTCAGGCATAGACCCTCCATTCGCTCTCTCTCACATTGTTGCCGGTTGCTGGTGGAACATCCACAGGACCGCAGGAAGATTGTGCTGAAGATCGACGGGGTCATCGTGCAAGATTTGACTCAAAACAGTTGATGGATAACGTGGAGATGTAGGCGCCGGCTGGTTCATGGACCCCTACCACGTCGACGGACTCAGCCAGATCAACTGATTCGCTCCCACTCCCCTGGCCGCCCTCAGAAGAGCCAGGGCCAATCAACAGGCTTGACTCACCAAATCGTGCTCCCGTTTATTTACTCCACCCAGAACACCAAAATGCTCGACCTCAAGGCCGCAGCCGAACGATGTAATCGCTCCGTCGACACCCTCCGGAGACATATCAAAGCCGGGCGGCTCCCCGCCGTTAGAGAAGGCGGAAAGCTTTACGTCAAACCAGAGGACCTAGACAGCGCACTTTCCGAGGACCGTGGTCAGGTCAGTGACACCGCTGAACTGAAGGCTTGGGCTCAGCGCAAGGCGGCAGAAGCACCGCCACTCAACCGCGAGCAGATCAGCATCATCATGGCAGCGTTCTCAACGGTCTTGGACACTAAGCAAGGCCACGAAGGAAAAAGTAGCGGCTATCAAACCTGACGAAACGAACGCTGCACTCGACGGCAACTTTCTATGACTGGCACTTGATGCGTCCGGAGAGCCACCGGCTGACGGGCCATTTGGCTGCTAGATTCCGTCACTGGCGCACAGCCTACGGGATATGGTGAGGCTCGCTCAGGTAGCTGAAAGTGAGGAGCCTGTCTTGGCGGCAGCAACGACGTTCGGATTAGTCGTTGTTGGCGCCGGGTTGTTCGGGTTGGCGATCGCCAGACGTCTCGCAAGACGCGCTGCAATCATTCGGACGTGGTTTTCGGCCAGTGCAGACATAGCATGGCTGACTCAACGGGATACAGGTCGAATACGGCTGATCGGGGCATCATGGATAGTCCTTGGGACCGGCATAGCAATCTTTGGTCATATTACTGGCCGATAGGCGTTCTGCCCTCGTGGTTCCCGGAATCGTACGGGAACGGATTCACACCATAAGCAGCAGCATCGCCCCGATTAGAACCAATGCCAAACGTCTCTCATAAGCGTCACGATGAGCATTGCGACAGCAGCAGGTGGAATCATGTAGAACACCCAAGGGATCTTAGGTCCGCCCGGAGGACGGAAGCGCTTGGCCGTGAGGATCCTTCCTATGCCCTACGTCAACGTCAAGGAAGGAATCATGCTGAAGCATCAATCCTTCACAATTAGTTCCTCACGATACTCGCATGCGTGGCGGATTCCCCCAGCGCCCGTTGAAGGATCCCTCGCCGCGCCGACTATTACTGGCCGGTTGATTCGGTTACGCGAAGTCTGACAGCACTTTTCTTTCGGATTTTTGCGAGTGCAACGAAGCTAGACTTCCGATCATGTTGTTGGAAACGGGTGAGCCCCGGTTCGTTAGGGAGTCCGAGTCGTCAGTATTGAAGTTCAGGCAGGAAGAGAAACCGGACGGACAGGGGGTTGGGCGGCGTCTGCTGTGGCAGGGTGCTGACCCTGCGTTCGAGCTTTCGTGGTGGTGTGGAACCTGCCCACTGTTGTTCAAGCGCCTGGAAGGGGCAACGGAGACACTATCTCTTCCAGAAATGCAGCAGACCCTGAACTCGGGTATCGACAGAATCGAGGGCAGCGTCCTTGAGGCATTCACAGCGATTCTGCCGGAGGGGACACACGTGCCCTTACTTCTGCGTGTGCAGCCCAAACTGGTGTACCCAGGTGGTCATGGGGATTACTTCAGCGAGGAACAGGTCGATACTTGGAGTACTTCAGGTTTTTGGGGTCTCCCCGAGTATCCACAAACGCCGTACTACCGGACATGGCAAGCCCCGGTCGACGCTTCGGAACACGCATTTGAGTTCGTCGTTCCGATGGTCCCTCCCAACTGGAACGAATCCAGCCGAGTGGAAGAGTACGCACAGGAACTCATGAACTCGTCTACCCCAACGGCAGTGGCCGTATCGATCCTTGATGTTTGTTCACCGGCCGTCGACCGCGGCACGGACTATTACGTCCATTGGGGTCTTACGCATTTCTTGCTCGATGGACATCACAATATGCAGGCCGCAGCTGAAGCTCACCGCCTCGCTCAAGCATCGGACGTAGAGCGACTCATTGAACTCCGGGCCCAACCCCAAGCACGCAGGATCGCCAGCGGCCCCCGCTAAACATCGCTGTAGTCGCTCAACCATCCTTTACCGGGCGCTGGTTGGGTGGTCGAAACTCGAATGTTTACCGAGGTCCGTTCCTGCTGCGCTGAAGATTGTGGAACCATGCTCCACCGGGCTGGAACATTGAAAATGGAAGAATGTGGCCATGATTAGTACCAGCCGGGGGCTGGTGGTAGCGGCTCTCCTTTCTCATGGAGAGGAGAAAGCCGCCGGATGGGCGCGTGAAGCATTCGTCGAGGAACTGCAAAGAACTCTCGCGGTCGCCGAGTGGATTCTGCATTTCGGGCCCCACAGGAAAGTGACACAAGCATGCTCATAGACAACGCAGTAGCCCTAGCGGGAGTGTATGTTCACGAAGGCTTTCCGCGTGATCTCAGCCGGAAGCGACGAGCCCTCAGAGCCTGGAGGCAGGCGAGAGACGACGACAGCGGAGTCATGGACCAAACGGTGGAGGGATCGGATGACTACGATGTGGTGGGTTCAGACGCTCGTAGCTTTTGGTCAAGGGAATATGCGCCCTCTACCTCCTTTGTCACCACTCGATTATTCATGAGCTGCGCGAGAGAGGTGCCACGGCTCGGGCCCGGCGGCGATAGGTGCCGATTCCGGGTCTGTCTTTGGCCCCACGCCCCGGTCCCGGCCACTACTTAGGAATTTGCTGGAGTAGCCTGCGATTCGAAAGGACATTCGTCGCCGTGATTTCCCCAGTCACAAGCATGCGGACCCGCGTGATGGTGGAAACCATGTTCGCAGCGAATCACAGTCCTGCGCGTTACAGGCCGTGGGGTCTGAGGCATCGGGGCTCCTTCGGTCACAAGGCCTATCCTTACAGAACCTGTAGCTTGGTTCCATGGCCTCCGAACAGCGTCGTGCAGCAATCTACTTGCGCATATCCCAGGACCGCGAAAACACTCGTCTCGGCGTGGACAGACACCGTGAGGACGCCGAGGCGCTCTTAGCCGC
Source organism: Paenarthrobacter sp. YIM B13468 (assembly GCF_042788025.1). NCBI lineage: Bacteria > Bacillati > Actinomycetota > Actinomycetes > Micrococcales > Micrococcaceae > Paenarthrobacter > Paenarthrobacter sp. YIM B13468. The sequence goes on from NZ_JBHZPI010000005.1 coordinate 202,812, forward strand.
CCGACGGTGGCTGTCTGTTGGTGTCTACGAGGATAACGACATCTCCGGCCAGGGCCCCAAAAAGAGACCCGCCTTTAAACGGCTCCTCGGGGATATCGAATCGGGCCTCATCGACGTTGTCATTGCCCAGGAATGGCCTCGCCTCGAACGGAACCGAGCAGATGGTGTGAGGATCATCGAGACCGCCCAGCGTCACAACGTCCTGCTGACCTTCGCCAAGGGCTCCGACATCGACTGCACGACAGCCGCCGGCCGTTTGTCGGCCGATATGTTTTCCGCGATTGCCCGCAATGAGATTGAGGTCAAGGCAGAACGACAGTCACGAGCACAGCGCCAACGCGCCGAGCAAGGGAGACCCCCAAGGGTGTACGTCCTCTGGGCTACGCCACGAACGGTGACGTCATCGAGCACGAGGCAGAAGCCGTCAGGAAGATCTACGCTGCCTTCTCATCAGGGTCGTCGCTTCGGGCGATTGCAGCGGCTTTGTCCGGTGGTGAAGGAGAGGATCTTCCTAACATTCCAGCTCTCCCCCGGCACAATCGCACCGTGATGATCGAGCGCAATGCGCGTCGGGCTGGTGACGGTCTCGAGCCGCGCCCCGTTCCCGACGACGCCCCTTGGGTCTCGTCGACGGTCCTGGATATTCTACGCAACCCGCGCTACGCCGGGTACAGCACGTACACGCCGAAGAACGTTCTATCCAACGGCGACCGCCGGCGGTCGTGGCGGGCCAGGATCCTGCGTGACGAGCACGGCGAACCGATTGTTGGCAGATGGGACCGGATTGTGAATCCCGACGTGTGGGAGGCGGTCCAGAACAGGCTCGACGACCCGGCACGTCTCTCGAACCGGGCGGGGACTGACAGGAAGCATCTGGGCTCGGGACTGTTTCGGTGCGGGGTGTGCGGCCAGCCGGTGAAGGCACGCGGTACACGGTATCGATGCGAGGGCCACATCAAGCGTTCCCGACAACAGATCGATGACTTCGTTGTCGAGGTCGTGCGGCGGCGACTCGGACTGCCGGATGTTCAGGACCTACTGCCATCTGCGGATGAGCCGCGTCTGCAGGAGATCAAAAACGAGATAGACGAGCACCGGGCAAGAATTCAAACGGCGCAGCGGGACTACGATAGCGAAGTCATTGAAGGCTTCGATCTCAAGCGCATTCGGGACCGTGAAAATGCCGCCATTGACACTCTTGAAGTGGACCGGCTGAGGCTCTCACTGGGGATGTCGCGCAACAGCGTGCTGGAGTCCCGGGATCCGTGAATGCCTTCGATGCGAGCGATCTCGCCGCCCGACGACAAATCATCAACATCCTCTGCGAAGTGCGGCTTTTCCCGCACCCACGGGAGTCAAGGCGTTCAATCCGGGCTCCTTGGCGGTCACTTGGCGGTGAGCCACATTTAATGACATATTGCAACGCCAATTCGCGGCAGATATTGACTATTGTGTTGATTGTCTGACCAAACGGTCAGATGCACCCGGCGGTACAAAGGGGATGGGATCCCTCCGTCGTTATTGTTCCCACGCTTGAGGCGAGTGCGATCTCCAGCGCATGATGAGCCTACGAGTCACCTCTGGTGAGGTCGGGTCGGCCAGAATCGATCCTGGCGGGGTAGAGCGTGCTAGCGTCCCGCAAGACGTACAGGTGGTCAACCCTCACGAGAGGAGTGGGCCCTTGCCTGCCGCCATCCTTACATCGCCTAACCGTCGGACCCTCCAAGAAGCTGTGGACAGCGGCTTCGAAGAACAGTCCCCCCTTCTCAAAGCGGTCGCTTCAGGCGAACCGCTCGCGCCAGCACCCGGTCTCCTCACCGAACGGGAGACCATCAAGGCCGCGATCGACCGCATAGTTGCCTCGGCGCCGCCCCTTTCACAGGAGCGGCGCGAACGGCTCGCCGTCATCCTTGCCGGTGGCGCGTCACGAACACCTGCCACTGCTGAGCCGAACCCCGGGTACAGCCAGTGGTTGTTGGACTAGTTCAGTTAGCGCAACGAGGGGCCTCCTGCGCCCGGCATGCATTGCGCTCTCCCTGACTCACGGTCGTCGACCTATCATTGCTCAAAACGGCCAAGGACAGCGGGAGGTAACCGTGGGAACCATCGCGTGGAAAAATTGGCGGGCCGCCAACGAACGGAAACAACAGGGTTTACCGCAATACGAGGTGCTCCTGTATTCCGACGCCTCAGTAAAGGGTGGCCCGCTGGTTCTTGGGCCTTACTCAGTCTTGAACACCGTGGCGTATCCATCTCCGATGATGCCTGCAATGGCCATACGCGGGGAGAATCTTGTCGAAATGCCCGAGCTGGTGGATCCCCAAACGAAGAAGCTCCTCCCAACAAATTCGAAGGCCTACCACGGTGGCACTGCAGCCGACGAGATCGCAGCACTGCTCTCGTTGAGCTGCGGAGTCCGCTGCCGCGTGGGCGGCACTACTCGCGACTGGACCACTAGTGGCAACGATCCTTACGGACGGCCTGTTTTCTGGGACATGCAACCGCTCCGCAGGCCAGGTGCTTCCGGTCAGGAGATCCTACCGCGGATTAACGCGCGGCAGGTAGACCTAAATGCCATCCGAGTCTTGCTTCTAACGTTCCCAAACATCGCGGAAAGCAAGGCAATCGCCTTAATTCGGGCCGCCAGGATGTATTCGAACGCTTTGTGGTGGTCCAATGAGGATCCCAACTTTGCCTGGATCCAATTCGTTGGTGCAATCGAGACCGCCGCCAACACCCGAAGATCAGGCCTTCATGGTGAGGCCGCACTAAAAGCCCTCGAAGAACTTGAACCCAAAATCTGGGCAGCCCTCGAAGCGGCCGATAGCTCTATCAAGCAGGATATTGCCGACATCATGGTCCCCAACCTCAAGGCACAAAAGAAGTTCATTGGATTTGTCACGGACTATAATCAAGGCCCTCCCAAACCACGACCGGCGCAATTCCAACAACTCGATTGGCTCGAGCTGGACTCCTACATGGAAGTCATCTACGGACACCGAAGTAAGGCACTGCACGACGGAACACCTTTCCCGGCACCCATGCTGCAGAAACCATATGGCACTGACGAGGAGGGCTGGAGCGAAATGCCACTTGGGATCACCGCGTCAAGCGGCGGCTCCTCGTGGGCTGCCCACCAGTATCCAATGACTCTGCAAACTTTCGAGGAGCTCGTTCGCGGCTGCCTCATACAGTGGTGGAAAGGTCTGCCTCAGGTTCAGTCCACGCAGACCGGGCATACGGCAAGGCGTCAACCAAAGCCTGGCTTAGGCTGACTCGGGCTTCGCGTATCCGTGCTGGTTAGTACCAAACAAGGGCGCACCTGCGAACGAGCCGTTGCTTGCTTACCTGCTTCAAGCCCTGCCCCGGCCCCCGTGCTCTTCCCGTTCCCCCAGAGCACGGCGTAGCTGGCCCCAGAACCAACGTACGAGACGGCCTGCGGGTAGCTCTCCTCAATCACACTTACACTCTATGAGCTGGGCACCGACCAATCAGGGAAATGCTTGGAAGGGGCGCCCGAAAGCCAATCCGTCAGCGGGCACTCAAGCACCCCCGAGCACCTGGCTTCGCGGACGAATAATTTGAGCGGCAGGGCCTCAGTTGGCCCGCTGCTGATTACTCTGCGGTAGCTGGCTAAGCACCTTTTCACCTGCTGCAATCATTTCCTCGATGCTGGTTCCGACTTCGGGGCTTGGTTCCAGCTTCCGAGCTACGCGGAGATTGTTGATAAACATCGCGGCCCACTCGTTCGGCGGATGATGGGCATCTTCAATTTGCTTCATAGTGTGGCCGCTTCCGCTCAGATTCAGCATGGTCTGTTCGAGCAGTCCGTTGATCACTCTGTGCTCGACGCTCATCCACCTGTCCAGACACTTGTAGTGGTCGCTGGACACACCATCAACGAGCTCCATCATGGACGAACGAACTCGCACAAGAACCGGTCGGAGATCTTGAGCAAGAACGTTGGCGCCCACAACGTCCTGCATGGCACTAATGACTTCACTCCAAAGTTCCCGTTGTCTTGCGCGGATGCCTTCCTCTTCAGCCCTAATCGCCCGCTGGTCTGCCGCCGCCGCGCGCTTGTCGGCCCTCGTAGCGCGGCGATCCGCTCGTACAGAGATGATGAAGCCGGAAAGACCCGTTACGCCACCGAGAATGGCAATTACCGTCGCCAGGACGTCCATATCCAGTTTCCCTTTTTACAGTGTCCAGTTAATTCTCCGCATCTTTCGTCGGGTTGAACCAATGCTCCGGAACCGTTTCCGCCCACCGTTCGAGGGGATCAGTATTGAGGCCGTGGTACCCCGCGATGGTGTGAGCAGCCTTGTAAAGTATCAGGCAGCCCAAACGGGCCTGGTAATCGAGGACTTCGGCGACCGGAGGATATGTCCTGAATGTCACGCCCTCTGACTCCACCGCTACCGACTGACGGGCGAGGGCCGTGATTGAGGGGTGCGAGTGGTCGGACAAAGTGTCGTACAACGCCTTACCCGTCTTGACATTGAGAGAGACGAAGAGGTCGTTGGCTTTGCCCAGTGACAGCATGGGTTCCCCTCCTATCTTCCACTCCTCGATGTCCTTGGGCGAATCCAGGGGAGCGTGAACATCATCAGGAAATAGCGACTTGATCGCGGCCAGCAAAGCATCGCGCTCCTGCTTCAGCTGCTTTACAAGGGGTTTATTGTTGAATTTGCCCGCGGTGAATCTTTCTCGCTGCATCGACGACAGCTGTTCAAGTAGAGCTCGAGCGACCCGACGGGCACCGGCGTTGCTGCCTTCCAGCGGCTCGAGCAGCCAGGCAACTCGACCCGCATATTCGAGCTCGGCCCGAACCAGGGGCCAAATCGTCAGAGATACCAGAGGACGTGCTCGCAATTGCGTCGCGACCGCCTGCAGGAGCAAGGAGATCGCTCCCACCATCTCACCCGATATGTAGACCGCCGCGTATTCGAGGTTCTTCGGTCGATCAGGGAGCGAAAGCGAACGGCGCGCATCGTTCGCGTCGAGGGACAATGGGGCTTCCGGAGGGGCACCAGCGAACGCCTGCTGGCTAATCTCCTTCCAGCTGACAACTAAGGACTCGCAAAGCTCCGCGAGCATATTTGCTGTTCGATTCGCATCTTGTACGTCTTGTACATCAGTCATGGATGGGACCTTTCGTCGCACGGATGGCAGACAGGCGTTTGTGAACACATTCCTACATCCTTCCTTGCCCCTGCCCTCGTGCTGGGATCGGCACGCGAAGGAGCAATCGACACGTGCCCGTTAGCCGGTCGATCACCGTGCTCCCAAAGCCTGTCGCCGCGTCTCACGCGATTACTGGCCTGCGCCATGTACGTAAGACCCGCACGATGAAATGCACGGTGCCGGGGGGGATTACTGCAACCATGTTCCTTATGGCTGGAATGAAGATCGGTTATGCGCGGGCCTCGACGAATGACCAAGACCTTACCGTCCAACGCAATGCCCTCGTTACCTTGGGTGTGGATGAGACCCAAATCTTCGTCGATCACGGACTGACGGGGGCAAATCGTGCGCGCCCCGGTCTCCGTGAAGCGATGGCGGCCTGCCGTGCCGGCGATACGCTCGTGGTAACCAAGCTTGAGAGGCTGGCGCGCTCTCTATCTGACGCCAGGGACATAGCCGACGAGCTGACAGCCAAGGGCGTTGTGCTTAGTCTCGGTGGAAGCACCCACGATCCAGCTGACCCGGTAGGCCGTCTGCTGTTCAACGTGCTGGGAATGGTGGCCGAGTTTGAGGCGGATCTAATCCGGATGCGCACTCGCGAGGGTATGGCTGTGGCCAAGGCCAAAGGGCGACTAAAAGGCAAGCAGCCGAAATTGTCCAAGACTCAGCGGAAGCACCTTCTGAAACTGCATGACGCCGGCGAGCATACCCAGGCTGAACTCGCCGAACTGTTCGGCGTGTCCAGGACCACGGTGTACCGCGAGCTCCAAAGGCGCACCACTTAGCACTCTGGCATTCTAAGCAGGGCCTCCCGCAGAAGCCTTAAGAAAGCGACACAGCGTCACCCTAAGCTCGAAGGATGAATGTTGCCTTTGTCATCGCCCTTATAGCTCTCGGAGGCTTGCTTCCAATTGCAGGCCTCTCACGGGTTGCACTGCGGGCTTACCGCCGTTTATCTAATCCTGCAGAGGTTTCCAGTAGCAGGGCACGCTCCCCCATCGCGGATTTGATCGTCGGCAGTGGCTTCTCTGCGCCGTTCGATGTCGCGCAGATGCCTTAGGCAAATCGGCTCCCAGCCGACCCCTACAAGAGCCTCCTAGCCCCGACGTATCAAATTAATCCAACGTGAGCCTTAGCGCCCAGCACCACGTGCGAGATCGCCGTCAGTGATAGCTGGCATCGATTCAAGCTTCGGATGCTCAGGTATTCCGGTTAAAGCCCACGGTTGAGCAGCCACAGTCGTCGCCGGGCTCATCCGTGCAGGACTAAAGATCCGGAAAGGCGTTCCATCTGTTGGCTTGAAATGAACCCTGCGGCCAGCTGCTGTTCCTGCTTTCAGGGCCGCAAGATGACCCGCGCCGTCCCTCGCGACAACGCCAGGGTGATAGACCCCCATACTGCCAATGAACAGCTCTTCACCAACGATATTCACAGACCACTCGTCCGTGCGGATAAATAGGGCCGCCCCCTCACCAAAGAGTCCCGAGTCTGCAATGGAGCGTTTCCCGTTGAGAGTAACGCTGAAGCCATTGACTTCCGGCAGCACTACGCAGCCGCCGGACAGCATGCGTCGGACCACCCGAATCCAAACTCGTTCCATTGGCCCCGGAATATCCTCCGGAAACTCGAACTCGACGTTTAAGTCGGTTTCGATGAAAGCTAGGTCATCAATCAGTTCACGGAACCCTTCGTTGGGCTCGTAGGCGTCAGCGGCTGCCTCTTGCGGAACTCCCAGTTCGCTTGTCTTCCCGTCAACGGTCACCGAAATTTTGGCCGCATCCTGCAAGGATTCAAGAAAGGCGATGATTCGCTGGATCTCGCGGGCCGAGTGGCCAGCCGGCTTGAAAGTGAGCTCCAAGGTACCCTCTTGGGCGAGATTCTTTGGGAAGAACCAGCGCTGAACTAGACCCCCGCCGAAGGCACCTGTGAGGGTCATACCCTCCCAGCCGATGGTTGTGCCTGAGGTTCTTCCCGAGATGCTGTGGATTCTACGGCCATCGTCGTCCGTCAGCGTGACAGCCATCTTGAGCCCGCTGTTCACAGCCTCAGATGGTTCAAGACGAAGACCACCAAAGTCAGACGATCCAGCGAACCATTCCGGTCCGACCTTAGTGAAGGAGGTGACGACGTGTTCGGGAAGCACCAACGGCTCGATCAAGCCGTACCCGAAGGATCGTTCGAATTTCTTATGGAGTTCAGCATCGCCGGGGCCGAACGAGGCTTCCAAGACAAACGATAACGGCTCCCGTAAATGTGCATCGGGTCGCTTGGCATAGAGCTCTTCAACGTAGCAGCCGTTCTTGACGGTCCAGTTCCTTCCCCAATAGGCGCTGATCCCGTCTGCACGGTTATGGAGAAGAATTGCCTCACCCGCCAAGTCATTAGGCTTTGCCAGGACAGACTGCTCTCGGCCAATCCGTGACAGTGCATCAAGGCCGACGTCCCTTGTCGCCCAGTCATGAACGTCCGGATACTCAGCCAAAAGGAGGTCTAAAACCGTGGAGTCGATGAACCGTATGAGAACGCCGCGGCCTTCACGCATCGCCAAGATAGATTTACGTTCGGCCGGAGTGAGTTTGCAAGGCACCACCAAGGTCCACACGGGCGGCTGATGCTCCATCGCCCTCTCTAACGAATGACGGATCTGCTTTCTTCGGTCGCTGAACTTGTTAGAGAACCCCTCGGGAAACCACTTCAGTTGGAGGATTTCCGTAAGTTGCCCCGTGCGCTCAACACGGACGTCGATGTCGACGCCTCCGTCACCGCCACGGCCATCGACAGCCTGCCCAACAAGGCCGTCCCGCGTTCGTTCTCGAACGATGAGCGATTCGGCGAACGTGTTGAAATCGTCCTCGCTGACGTTTCGCCAGTTCACCCTAGACGTCGACATGCTGTCCCCTTTCAAACCGCAGGACCATCGTATCGTCGACCACTGCTGGAACCCATGTCGACTCGCGCCTGGCCGGCGGCTGCGGAGCGGCTGATTCTGCTGGTGGCACGCTCATACTGGATCTTCTGCTGGCATCCGGCAGAGTGATCCTGAAGATAGCTGGACCCTCTTTTAGTCTTCCGGCCAGACAACCTTTTCGCCCATGGTTGTGAGGAAAGCTGTGTACTCCGACACACTAAGGTCACCATGCTTGGCTGCTGTGGTGATGCTGTCCCGGCGGGACCACAGGAACTGCGTGCCGTCTTCGGGCTGGACTGCATAAATGTCCACTCCGTCTGTGCGAGCATGCGGGGCAACCCGGGCTCTGCGGCTGACCGTTCCACGGCTATGGCGTCGTGGACTGCATCCCACTCCCGTTCGCATCCCTCATACCTCAGCCATGCCGAGGCCACCCCATAGGTATGGGAGCCGGGCCCAGGCCCGGACAGCATCCGGCCAGGGTGTCGATTCCCCTCCCATCACCCGGTACAAACAGAAGCGTTGGTCGGCGGCGTCTGCTCGTTCTTCCAGGGCATAGGGGTTGCGTCTGCGGGCGGCATAGGTCAGGTGTTGTCCAAAGCTCGCAGCTCGTCCACCGGGAAGATCGAGTCGTACATGCTCCGTCCGTAGATCAGCCGATGGAAGGGATTCCGGGCACCCCAATGTTGCTTGATCCGTTTCAGAAGGTCCACGACTGGCCGATGTAAAACTGCTTGTACTCGTCGGGGACCATAGTGGATGCGCCTTCTTGGCCATCCAGCGCCGCCAGGGACACCAGCGGTTTGAAGGTACGGGATATGCCGCAGTGCGGTCCCGAAGTCATCGCCATCCAGGGAGTTGAAGTACTCAATGGACAGGTCGAAGTTTCGTAGTGCTCCATCGCGTTGCCCCAACAGGTACAGATCCGAACGCTGGGGCATGTTCCTCATACCGGCATCACCAGGCCGTGTCTTTCAACAACTGCTCCCCCAGCAGTTCGCGGTTCGGCCGCTGCTTCTGGGCACGGCTCGGGTACGTGTACATGTCCCAGGTCATCTTGTGCCCGAACTTCGAGGCCCGAAGCTTCTCGACGAAATGCCCGTGGGCACGCCGTCAGTCAGGGAGGTCACCGGTGGCGATCCGTTCAGCGGTGCTCTTGTACGCTTCGGCAATGTAGTCGTCCACATCGTTGGCTCCGATGCGCCACAGGTTCCTGCCACCGACCTGGACACCACGGAGTTCGCCGGCCTTCAGGAGCGCCCGCACCTGGGCTATGGAGACGTTCAACTCTTCGGCGACCTGCTCGATGGTCAGGAAGCGGTGCTTTTTGGGTTCATCAGCCACTGCTCCATCGTAGAGGCCGAGGAGGGCTGAACCGTCAACCGGCATCTGGCGGCGGCTACATTGTCACCCAGACGGTACGCGCAACACTCGGCCTCATCCCTGAACATGCGCTGGCGGTCGGTGTGGAGATCCGCGGTGCCAAGATCAAGCTGCTGTCCAGCTCGCTGAAAATTCACCGAGGTCCGAACGGAAATGGACGACACTCAGCGAACTGGAGGCCAATGTTGGTCTGAAGGTCGAGGTGGCTGACCCCTATGGCATTCGAAGGCAACGCAAGGTCCTGCCAGGCGTGAGTGAGGTTATTTGGTGGGTGTATCTCGCACGCACGGACGGAAACCCGGCAACCCCCTTCTTGCCGCCCAAGAACCACTTCCTAGGCGGCAAGAGGGACCCTTCTACGTTACTCAGGGCAGCATTATGCTGCCCACTATGCTTCTTCGAGTTCGGTCTCTTCCTGCGGGCGGGGGCCGAACTTGCCCGCGCCGTCGGCATAGATGTTCATGTCAACAATCTGTTTCTTGAACTGGCTGAACTTCCAGTCATCGCCGAAAGCCTTAATCAAGTTCATGGTCGGATCCATGAGTCTCAGCCCTAATAGCCGCACAACCAGAAGCGCAACCTTTCCGGCGACGTATGTATGCTCGGCCGGAGGCATCGGCCCCCGCTTAGCGTGTTTGACGTCGTTGTAGTTGTTCGCGATCGCTCTCGCCAATGCCATCCGAGATTCGGCTATCTCGGACCAGTCGAGATTGACCGCGGAAAGACCACGGAAAACATAGCTGGCAGTCGTCGGCCTCGGCGACCTGCCGTTAGTCCATGAGTCACGCTCGGATTCGACCTCGCGGATGATGTGTCCCGCCGCCTCCAGACTTACCGAGGCGTTCACGATGTGGTCCTCGACGTAAGACTCCGGGCGTCTCAACGTCCCAGCTCCGGGCTGAATCACACGCTCCCACTCTTCGAACTCAGCCAGCCAGCGCCCTAAGCCCTCAACTCCAACTTCCGAGGCTGTCGCTAGTGGGTGCTTCAGTTCCCCCGGAAGGGAGCGCCAGTAGTCCGAGACGGTATTCTCCGACACCATCTCAAAGAACGGTACGTCGACGACCTGGCCGGTGAGAACCTTGGCATTGAACCGGGAATCGCGTATCTCGTGCCGCCTAAACGCTACGGGCTGGCCGTACATAAGTGTGAGTAGCGCGACAATTTTGCGCTGTTCCTCCAAGTGGTCCGCGCACGGCCGGGACGTTTCGTACTTCGTCGTAAGACAGACCCACTCGCGGACGCGAAAACCCGGCTCCTGTTGGTCCGTCGTCCAATTAGTGCTCAACTCGAACGTCACATCCCCGTGACCCCAGGTCAGAGCAGGCGGGGACTCCACTTCGACGCTGATCTTCTGAGCGCGGTTTTTCTCGTCTGCCACGACGGAGTAAGAAGTGGCACCCATACTGGTCCACTCTGTGAGCCCATCAATTTGCGAGCGAAGTTCAGTGACCTCCAATTCATCTTCGAAGTCACCGTCGCGGTCCTTGAAGACGATTTCCTGTGGCGTCACCCTTACCGTCGAGAAACCCTGGCCCCCAAAATTGACCGACGATCCGGAAGTGCGGCATCCATACAAGGTGAATCTTCCACTTCCCGTCAACAACTCAAGGTTGGACGGCGGCCGACCATTCCTGGCCCAACCTTTCACTGAAGCGAACTGAGGAGTGTTGTTTAGAAACGGAACCAAGAGGCTGATACCTTTCAACTCCTCGAAAGTCAACATTCCCGTCACATACGGCGCCCCCTCGACGTTGTCGATTATGAGCCCCGGCACGGTATCCCCCATTGTGAAACCTTGCTTGTCCACTGCTTCCCCCATGTTTAGGCCAACGTGAAGGAGTCTAGCGGGCGGCCCCCAGAGGTTGTCACCGAACGGCCCTGCGTTCCGAGGCTACTGCGAGATCCCATCCATATGCAGATCCAATCCTGGCTCAGGCACGGGGGTCGCCCGCTGTAGCCAATTTCCGTCAATATTCCGTGCATCAGATGGATATGTAACATTCGGGAGGAGTACTTCCCGCTAAAAAGGACGCCACGTATGGAGGAGCGACCGGGTTGGTACTGGGACAAGAACAGGCCTCGTCGTGTCACCCACTGCAGACCCTGCCATACTCAGCCGCTGCTGGAGCCTGGCAGAGGGGCGGGCCGGGTGCGGGGAAAAGGTTGCTCAGACGCCCAAACAACCAGGCAATGTTAGTAACAGGGGTGGGTCATGCCTAGGCCAAGAACCTGGCCAGCCAAGGGAAAGGTGGCCCGCGGAGCAAACAACACACCCATCTCCCACTAGAACACTTTGGCACCAGACATCACAGTTAGATGGGTAACTGCCCATTCCTGCGGCAATTGGCGGGGTGACCGCCTTAATCCGATGATCTGAGGCAGGTCTGTCCCTCCATGCCTCGGATTGGATCGGACCTCGGCGCGCAACTCAAGAGGCACCGACTAAGCGGCGGTCATCTCTGGTCCCCAGAAGGTCGAAGAAGGCTGTGCCGGGGTTCCAGTCGATTGGGTGCAGCAGCGTCCCGGCTGACGGATTGAGGGCGCTATACATCATCCCATTGCCAGCATAGATACCCACATGGCCCCAGCTGTACGGACCTTGCTGGTTCTGCACCACCAGGTCACCCACTTTGGGATTGTCGGTCATCCGTCCAACTCGCCACTGTTCGACACGGGGCAGTTCGATACCGACCTGTCGATAAATCCACTGTACGAAGCCCGAACAGTCCCAAGCCTTGAATCCCGTGCCGCCCCAAACATAAGCGCCGCCCACACCCATCTTTGTGTAGCGGAGAATATCCTGGCGAATCTGGCTCAATCTCTCCGTTGACACGGCGTCAGCGCCGGCCGATTGGGCCTCCTTGCAGACGGGCGCTGGAGTTGTCCCATCCAGTGCCGCGACAATGACTGATGCCTGCGGCTCCCAACGGGCATAAAGTTCAGGGAAAGCCGACACCTGTACGGCCTGTGCTGCCTGCCCCTTACCCATGGAAGTCCATCCGGGGATATCTAACAGCCCACGCGGGCTTCCGTGATTCGGCCCCGACGGCCCTCCGTAAAAGGCTCGCGCGTTGTAGGTAATGTCCATCAGCTCCTGGACGCTCCCCCATCCCGCCGCAGGACGTTGCTGAGCCGAGCCCACGGAGTCATGATCACTCCCAACTCCGTCGTGCGGAAAGTTGAACGACTCGGGGACACTGGTGTTGGCCAACATCCGCAGGCTGGACTCCTGGAGCGACATCATGATGGCAATCACCAACGCCTCGCGGGGTAAACCAAGGCCTCTGCCAACCGAAACGTAACCCTTGGCGACATTCATCTGGGCCGCTGACAACCCGGCGACTCCAACGCCGACAGGTAGGTCCAGCGCGTCAGGGGCTTTGCCGGCACCAGCGTCAGCGCTAGGGACACAGGCAAATACCGCCGTCGGACGATCCTCCACCAAGACGACCCCCACCGCACCGGCAACGACAGCAAACGCGAGGGAAGCCACTGCCACGAATGCTCCGACCAACCTGAAAAAGGTGCGGCGTCGTCGAAGAAGAACGGCGAGTCCCAGATGGCGCATCAGTAAACGATCCGGTCGGACGAGGCGTAGAACCCGACCATCACACATCGGTTAGCGGTTGCCGTCGTCGCGGGAGGACAATTCACCATGACACTAACGGGTGCCGAGTATGAGTTGGTAGTGGTTGATGTGTGGTCGGTTACTTGAAGCCGAACGGTGCAAACATGAAGCCCGCGCCACGGAGCAGGTCGTTCACGCACTTTGACGAGCTGATCGTCGCACGCCAGCGACTCTGATTTCGCCTCACGGTAGGCGCCTTGACCGGCCAACGTCGCGAAGGATCCAGCATTGACACCCGTTGCCTCGAACTCTTGAACGAGCACCGTCCATGGATTGGAACCGTCTGGCAGCAGGACCCAGAGATCACGTATCCTGCCGTAGACCTCTGAGTACGACGAAGTCCGCGTGTCCCATGTGTAGATAGTCTGGGCAGCAGATGCAGCAATAGCGCGAAAGTCAGTCGGCTTGGGCGCAAGAGGCACCGTACGCGGCTTTACCGTCGGCGAAACCTTCGTGGCATTCCGTGGAACACCGGAGGAAGCACTTGGCACCGGCGCGGTAGCCACTGGCGTGGCCGAAGGTCCGGCTGCCCCGATAGCTGGCTCTTTCTGCGGCCAGGCGATCAGAAGAACCAACGAGCCAAGGATCAAGAGCAGAGTCACGCCCAAGACCCAACGCCGTTGCCGCCCTCGAGCCGTAGTAGCGCTGAAAGCGCCCATAGTCCTCTCCTCAAAGCAGCCGATGGCATTGCAGGCGGCACAGCGGCCACCGATCAGACGAAATTGGTCGCCCTGCGCACGACGCGCCAAGCGGTCTGGTAGAGCCGGCGTGCTGTGCCGATCTGGACAGCCACGTAGCGGTCAGTCACACCGAGGTCGCGCGCAAGCCGTGCAATCGCCTCTTGGCGTTCGGCCCCATGAACCTCAGGAAGAACAATCGCCTCGGCAACGGCGCGGAGGAGCGCGCTCGGGAGACACTCAACGGCGCGCTGACACAGCTGAGCGATATCGCGAACGCTTCCTGGCGCCACGTCGAGTGCTTGGCTAACTGTCTTCGCCGTCTGCCGGACGGCGGTTACGGCGTTCCACCGTCGGCGGTCCTGCGGTGTTGGAAGGGCGTACTGACGGGGCGCGGTGAGACTATAGACCGCCTTCCGCCATGTCGGTGCCGATACTGCCTCACGAGTCAACCGCAGCACCATCACAGCCCATTCGTGATCGATGACTTCCTGTGTTTCTGGGTTGTCCTGGGCGAGGAGGAGCGCCGACAGGTGTCCCCAGGACCCGGAAACCTCGTCACCCGTCGGATCGAGCAGCAAGGGCAGGGTCTTATGGTTGAGCTCGCGACGGACATGAGCCGCGCAGATATTCGACGTCACACCCTGAACCCAGGCTTCAAACGGAACTCCAGGGAGCTGACGGTAGTGCCCCTTAGCCACCCCGTCCCACACAGCTACACGGATGTCTTGCAGCACATCGTCAACGTCGCAGGCACGTCCGATGTGCCCGAGGTGCGAAACCACGTATCGACGCACCCCCTCGACCGCTCGCATTATCTGGTCAACGGGCACTGACAATGTGGGCGCTGGCGGACCTATCAGGGAGATGTCCACGGTTTCGGACCGTGCAGGTAGTTCTTCGGCTTGCTCCGCCTTGTTGAGGCTCATAGCCCTCACCGCTTCGAATAGCTACTGTTCTCTACCGTTCGCCGCGCCGCGGCTACGTTGGAAGTGATCGGATGAAACAAGCGACCACGAACACAAAGCATCTAACAAATATTGTCAAAGATACTTTAGATATCGTCAAGAGTGCCGTTCTTACTTTTTTCATGTTGTTCAGCAAGAATTGGGGCATGCCACGGATTACGCAGCCCCACGATGACGCCTGGTCGCCCGACGTCGAGGCAGCTGTGGCAACCTTCGGCAACAGAGCCCGGAACGAGATCTTGCGGTTTCTTACAACTTTCGGTCCCGCAACGCGAGGCGACATCGTCGATTCCGTAAGCGCCGGCGAACCCAGTGTGGCTAAACACTTAGTTGCACTGGAGCAGGTCGGAGCGATAGTCGTCGACGTCCCCGCTGGGCGGCGCCATGGCCGCTCCCCTCGCTACTCGGCGAACCCGGCGCGTATCAAGGAGTTACTGGACGCCCATCTGCGGTATGTCCTGGAGGAGTAGCTGCGGCCCTCTCACCATTCGGATGCAAGCCGATGTCTTTGTTCAGGTACTCAGATATGGCGCGCAACGTTTCCGGTGAGATGTCTCCCAGCGTCCTAACAGCGAATGACTTCACACGCGCGGCCCTCAACGACTTCACGAACTCCAGCTGCGAATCGATGCGTTCCGGGATGTCGCCTTCGACACCCTTCTGCAGATAGGAGGGATCGACGTCGAACATGTCACAGATGGCCGCGAGCAGCTGCGGATCACTAACCAGGCGCCCTGTTCCATCCTTCATATAAAACCATCGGGCCCTCGAGATCTTGACTCCTCGCGCCTTAAGGCCCGCCTCAATCTCCCTGAACGTGACCGCCACCCCCCGCTCGGCCACAACGACATCTAGCAGCAGATTTAGGCGGCGAGCGAGGGCAGCCTGGGGTGGCAACTCGCCCTCACGGCTAGCGTCCTTTGCCGGCATAATCCGCCTTTCGACTGCCTCGTCCGATTAGTGCAGCTTCTCTGCCATCAGTATTCCGCGAGCGCCGCGGCTAAACAATCAGCTGCACCTTGAATCTGTTCCTCGGCCGACTTCAGGCGTATCCTGTTGCTGTAGACCCGTCTACAGTACCAATATTCCACCGTCCTGAGCCGTGGTTTGCATGTCGACATTAATTTTGATGAACCGAACACGGAGCCAGATCCTTCGCTGCCTCATAAGGAACGGGCCAATGTCTTTGGGGGTCTTGGCTTCAGGGCTTCAGACCTCTCGAGCAACTGTTCGGCGTCATTTGCTCCTCCTCGAGTCGGCTGGCTACGTTCAGTCTTTGGGCGAGGAACGGTACTCCGCACACACCTCACTGATCGAGGGCCAGCTCAGGGATATTGCTGCCCAATACTGCGTGCCAATCCCTCCTATGTACGCGCCATCGATGGAATCGACCTAGCGTTGGCCCGAGGCAGATCGTGGAACCAGTCCTCGACGGACCGTTCCCATTTTTCTGGGTCTACGTTCCACTCGAGCGAGTGGCCCTCAACGTTAAACTGCACGAGCCTTATTAGGTCTGGCCGCAGACTGGCAGCTTTTCTAGATGCTTCAAAGGGCGTCGTGTTGTCCTTCTCTCCGTGAAGAACCAAGATTGGCTTGCTCAATTCAGCGGCTCTAGTTAGCCAGTCCAGGGAGTCGAGGCATATTGGCTCACCAAGGCCGGTCACCCAGCGAAGAGCTTTGGATCGGAGAATGCGGAGGCCTAGGTGCACAAGCGGCTGAGGCAGTCCGGCTGCTTTGGCGTTAGCAGCCAGTGTCGTTCTCCAGTCGAAGACTGGCGCGTCGAGAACCAGCCCGGCTACTCGGGACGAACTCGTTGACAAGGCCGCCGCTTGTAGAGCGATTGCAGCCCCGAGTGACCAACCGAATAGGACAATGCGTGCAGCCCCATTGGAAACGGCGTAGTTGATGGCAGCCTCGACATCGCGCCACTCGCCTTGACCGAGGCTGTATCGGCCATCCGACGACGGTGGCGCGTCGCCGTCGTTGCGAAACGAGACAACCAGCGACGTCATTCCCAGACGCCGCGCGACAGGTATGCCGCGAAGCGTGCCTGCCCTCCTACCGCCCATTCCATGGATGTGTATCGCCCAGGTACCTGCAGTCTCGCCACCGGCAGATGGGTTAAATCTCCAAGCCGGGGCAACGCCGTCGACGACTGGAATGTCCACGTCTGCGTACGGCACACCCAGTTGCTCAGGTTTCGAGTAAACATAACCGCTCCAAATGCCTGCTCTCGCCAGCTCGAGATTCCCAGAGTCCACTCGTTCCACCACGCGGGTTACCGCTCCGCGATTGGGATTGGGTTCAACAATCGGTCCTAGACACGCGTGACCGGCTCCCTGATCGAACCAAAAGCTGTACCGTCCAGGAGCTTGGGTTTGTTCCGTTGCGGGCAGTTCGATTCGAAGCTGCCGATCAGCGCTGGCGCGCACCGATCTAACTTGCAAATTCTCGCGGCGGCTGTAGCTAGGCACGACAACCTGACGCGCAAAATAGGCCGCACCGGCGAAAGAAGCGAACGCCGCCCCGGCTGCCGTAACGAGCGCGACTTTAAGTGTCCTATTCGGGACCGCTACTGGCATCGTATTCCCCCTTGGGCTTCGTACGTTCGTCTATCACTTGCCGGAGCCGTACCAAGGTTTCCGGAGATATCCCCTGTAGCTGGCGCGCAGCAAAATTCCGGACGCGGCTCTCTCGTAAGGTCCGAAGAAGCTCCAACTGGGCATCCACAAGTTTAGGTACTTCTCCCGCATCGTCGAGCAGATAGTCACGATCCACACCGAAGAACTCTGCCAGGTTACGGAGCAGCTCGGGATCGTTCGCCATAGAGCTATCGCCGCTTCGCATATACGCCCAGCGGGAGCGGGATAGCGGAGTTCCAAGCCGACCCATGTGCCGATTGATCTCGGGGTATGTCAATGCATCGGATCCCTGAGCCTCATAAAGATCCAACAGCAGGTTGAGCTTCCGCGCCAATCTGGACTGCGGAGTATCGGAGGAGTTGGCGCCAGCATCCGTCATATCGCCCGCTCCCCTTTCCGTCTTCGAGTACCAGCTTCTCGCGGGAACGGCCCGGCCAGATAATTCTCAGCAGCATTGAGAATATTGAGGTCGTGGATGTCCAAAGAGCTGCCTAACCCGGGCTCAACTAAGAGGGCATCCTGCACCTCAACAAGCATCCTGTGGAGGCGGCGGGCCGGGTCTAGCTGACCATCTGATTGGGTGTCGCTTGAGAGGCGAACGTCCTGGCGTCTTCCCGTAGTTTTGTTCCAGACTCTGGTGAGACCAATGACCAACTCGTACTGGGTCACGGATTCTCTACGGCGACGAATCCGGCGCGCCACGGGCGGGATCGCCAAGCCCACGCACAGAAAGGCCATAGCGACCACAACCGTCATGTCATAGAACTGGGAGACTGCACGCATAGCAACCAAGCTCCCTTGCAAGTGCAACATATCCATGATCAGGACCAGCGTTACACAGAGAAGGGCGAGCGCACAGCCGACTCCGATGAACGTGAATGCAATGCGGAAATAGGGCCGCGACATGTCACCACGGAAACGGAAGCACGTTGCCCCGGTAACGCTGACTACGTAACCGATGTATCCGAATTGGATGGACGAGTAGATAGCAGCTGGCCATTGTGCCCCGTAATCCACCATGAAACGGGCTGAACTGCTGTCGGTAACGATGGCACTGAAGCTTGCGGCAAGTCCGAGGATCACCATCGCCAATGAGATCAAGCCACGAGTGTCACGCTTCTGGATCGTTTCCTCCGGGGTGGCCGCACGGATAATCGCCTTCGAGAGAAAGTAGATCCCAACCACCATCGACACATTTGCCAGGAGGTCAACGTTGTTCTGGCCGCCCAGCACGGAATCGATGCCCAGGTAAATCTGGTCGATATTAAGAGTCAGCGCTACTGAAATCGTGATGGCGGCAGTTAGCACACTGTGGTCTCGCCGTTTCCGCACTCCCGGCAGCAGACAGAGTACGAGCAACCAGATCAAAACCGCCGTCGCTATCTGGATCATCCGAAGACCCTTTCAAAGGACCTCGGTTCCCTCGCACTATTCCTTATTGCCGCGGCGAACAGATCCGCGAGCGATTCCGCAGCCGCCTCCAGTTCGTCAGTGAAGCTGCTCCTGGCCAGGACGCGCGAGACCAAAGCCGCCGGAAGGTTCGGGAAGAGGACTGACAAATAATCGGCCGGAACGACTAGTTCATCGTGCCGCAAGACCATATGCCCGAGCTCGTGGAGGACGAACTGTTGCCGGTGAAGCCCAGATGGACTGACCGCATGCAGGACAATCTCGACATCGTCTGTGGAAAGCCACAACCCGCAGATCGAGCCACCATTCAATGCTCCTGCTGCTTCGATCTGAATGGGACGTTGCCTTACACCCTCGACCACTTCGACTAGTCGCTCCAGGTTCAGATGAACCGGTAGCGCTAGCGAATCGAAGGCATTCGCGGCGCGTTCGGCCGGGGATTCACCTGACGGATATCTGTTGCTGTTGTTGTTCATAGCATCCCCAGTGATGCGTTCCCCCGGTTCGTCGTTGGCCCGATCCGACTGTTGGCTACTGAGCCGACTGCGAACCCTCGAATCCATTGAACGCCTTTACTCTGGACATGTCCAGAGCGCGGACCTCTTGGAAACCCTTTGCGATCTAACCAACTCGCAGCGCCACGGTCCCTAGGAGTTCGATAGACAGCAACCGCACCCATCCTGCTCTGCGAAATCTCTTGTGACTTTTGGTAGAGCGGAAACGCTGTCATAATCCGGCATCGAATCACAATCTTGTAATTCAAATACTAGGATCCCTTTGGGTGCGTTCAGCGCACCAAACATGGGCAGCGAAGGACGCTGCCCATCTTAGAAATGGGGATCCTTCTTTGACTAACCACACACCGCCCGGACGGGCCTATTTTCGGACACGCGCATCCACGATCGTCGTCGGCATTCTCGCGCTGCTGTTCGTTCTTAGTGGCGCCGTGTCCTCGGGCTTTGGCGGGGCGCTGCTCATGCTCTCGCTCTTTGGCCTCATAACGGGCTTGTACGTAGTCGCCACAGGTCGACGCTCCTGGGCCATGCTGCGCGGAGGCCGCAAAGCCGGTGCCGTGGTCCTAGCAGGCGCGCTCGTGCTCTTTATCGTCGGCGCAGCAATTTCACCCGCCAAGCCCAAAGAGCCTCTGACCTCCTCCCCTGCGGCGGAAGCACAGAAACTTGCCGCGTCAGAGGCGAGCTCGACACCGTCGCCCACTCCGACCCCCTCGGACACCGGAGCTCCACTGGACCCAGAAACCACCAGCGAACTGGCCACGGTCGCCACGTTCAAGGCACCCCATACACAGCCTACGTACGCGACGAAGGCGGCGGACCTGCTGGCTACCCTCCCCGTTAAGGGCAGGGCGCCAAAAACCGGATACGACCGCGATCAATTTGGGCAGGCATGGGCAGACGTTGACCGGAACGGGTGCGATACCCGCAATGACACGCTCAAACGTGACCTTACTCAGGTGACGTTCACCAGCAGCGTGCAGTGCAAGGTCCAAACCGGGATCTTGGCCGACCCCTACACGACAAAGACCATCAGCTTCGTACGAGGCTCCAACACGAGCGCTGCAGTACAGATCGACCATGTCGTCGCCCTCAGCGACGCCTGGCAAAAGGGCGCCCAACAGCTCACCACTGAACAGCGAACCACTTTCGCCAATGATCCACTGAACCTGCAGTCCACTGATGGCCCAACGAATGTCCAAAAGGGCGACGGCGACGCCGCAACCTGGCTTCCCCCGAACAGGTCCTTCCGCTGCGACTACGTAGCCCGCCAAATATCGGTCAAGGCCACCTACAACCTGTGGGTCACGCAAGCCGAACACGACGCCATGGCCAAGGTTCTCGGTGACTGCAAGGAACAAACCGCACCCACGAACGAAAAAGCCCCCGCACCAACTATCACGGCTTCAACACCGGCAGTTGTCACTGAACCGGCGCCGGCACACGCGGCCGTCCCGGCACCCGCTGACCCCGCACCGGCCCAAGCCGCCGTCCCCGCCCCTGCAGTACAGGCTCCGATCGCACCGGCACCCGCACCCGCACCCGCACCTGCGCCCGCTCCCGCCGCTCCAGCACCGGCGCCTGGCGGAGGAGCAACAGCCCTGTGCAACGACGGAACACTCTCCTACTCAGCCAACCACCGAGGAACATGCTCCCACCACGGCGGCGTAGCCGTCTGGTACAAGTAGTCGCAAGAGAACACCGAAACAGACGACTCAACCCGGCTTCACCTCCGCATGTCACAGCTGGGCCTCAGGTATGGAAAACCGCCCTGGAACAGCTCAAAGAAATCCGACTTCAACTTGGCCTGCCGGCCGCCTCAGCTGCAAGTTGCGCCGTTAGCCAACAGCGTCTTCCACCGACAAACGAGCATCATAAAAGGGTAGGAAATTGTGCGTGGACTGATTTTGGGACCTGATATCTAGGACTCATGGACATCCCGATCTATTCCAAGGGTGGATGGCCGAGGTAACCGCAACCCCAAGGGCCATCCAACAGGTCCGCCAGACGTGTGATCGGACCCAACACCAAACACGTGACCGTGAAGTACGCGGCTCAAGGCGGGCTATCTTGGGCGGAAATCGCTTCGGTTCTAGGCGTGATCCGTCGCCCGACGTGGGAACGGTGGCTCGAACTCGATTAGGTGAGTAAGGGGGCTTTCTCAGATAAGTAGGCCCCCTTACTCGTGCCGGGGCCAAAGTACGAGTAACACTCCAACGTAGCTGATCTAGAAAAGGACGGTCAGAGCAAGAGGCCCACGCCACCCTATGATCTGGCCGCCTCCTTCTAGTCACATCCACCGATCATGTCTTTCCTCAAAATTCCGAACATGAAAGTCAAAGTGGAACGACGAGGGCGGAAAGTCATGGACCTGGAATTTTTCGAACCTGCCGAAGCGGCGGCACTCATGCGCTGCAGCGAAGGGTGGCTCCGGGACGGTGCTGCTGCCGGACGCTTCCCGCATGCCTGTTGGGGCAAGGGCAAGATCGTCTTCACCTCTGAGCACATTGCAGAGATAGCCAGGCTCAGTGAGATCTTGCCCGGTTCCCATCCGTCACCAGCGGGAAAAACTGCCAACGCAAGCAGCACTCGGCTCATCGGCACACGGGCACGGAACCGCCTCGTCTCCTAAGCAAGCGCTAACGGCCTCACCGCATAAACGCCGAAACCTGCCGCTCCGTCGCATCAGCTCCAACCTGAAGCGCCTCTGGCATGAGGTGCCCATAGACCTGCTCAGTGGTTTTGATGGAAGCATGTCCCAACCGCCGCGAGATCGTAAATATCGGCACACCATCTTGGATCAGCCAGGACGCATGGGTATGGCGCAAATCGTGAATGCGAGGTTCCTTCCGGAGCCCCCGGAGCTGGGCCGCCTTCACCGCCGGAACCCAGTAGTGGTGCCAGTACAGCTTGTGGACAATCCGTTCCCCCTTGGGCGTCGTGAATAAGAGGTCGCTGCCTGGTCGACCGGCTACTAATGGAACCAACAAGTCCACCAGCGCCGGGTTCAGCCCAATCGTCCGCTTACCCGCACCCGTCTTCGTTGGTCCGATGTAGAACTGGTTCTGCCCATCCCGTTTCCATGCCTTATTGATGCGGGCAGTTGCCGGCTTTCCTAACAAATCAATGTCGGCCACAGTCAGCGCAGTTGCCTCACCGAAGCGCGTCCCAGTCATTACAAGGAAATTGGTGAAATCCCGGTATCGCTCCCCCATACCCTCCATGATCAAGCCAAACTCCGCGTGGGTGAGGAACATCATTTCGTCCTCCGCCTTCTCCACGCTCGGCAGCTGCACACCGCGGCATGGATTACGCGTGATGTACCCGAGCATCTCCGCGGTGGTCATCGACGCCGAGATCAGGCCATGCACGTTCTTGATGGTCTTAGGCGAACGGCCTTTTGCGAGCATCGACTTCACCCAGTAGGCGATCATCCGGTAGTCCAGTTTGTCGACGGGAACGTGACCAATGACCAGCTTCACGTGGAGATCCAGCATGGTTTGATATGTCTTCACCGTTCCGCTCGAGGGACGGATCAGAAGGTCGATGTGCTCCTGGACCACCTCAGCGACAGTGGGCATCTTGGTTTTGTTCGAAAGGATGGCCTGCTGGGCGATTTCGAAGGACTGACCGTTTGCATCGAGCAACCGTTTCAGAGTTTCGGCCTCGTGCTCGGACTCAACAGTGATGCCCTGCTGCTTCCGGATTTTGGGATCTCGCCAGACCACCATGAAGGACAAAGAGCCGTCCTTTTTGACGCGCTTCCGGATACTAGCCACATAAAAATGCTAGATCTCTGTCAACAGATTCGGGGGTTTTGTCAACAATCAGGGGCCATATAGGCCCCTGACCTGCGACAATATCGTGCCCGAGGTGGGACTCGAACCCACACACCTTTCGATACCGCATTTTGAGTGCGGCGCGTCTGCCAATTCCGCCACTCGGGCGCGGATTACCGGGAAGTTAATTCTCGCTGACTGCCCTCATTTCTGTGAGCAACGCGATCCGTTCCCAGCACGCGAAACTACTCTACATGCAGATAGGCTAAATCAAAGAACCGGGCGCGCGAGTGCAACAAAATCATGTGCCGCAGCGGTCCACACTAAGATGGACATGAACCCGCCGAACCTTTTCAAGGAGATCCCGTGACCGAACAGACGGAGTCCACACCCGCAGCCCAGCCGGCCCGACGCGTTGTCGTAGCCGAGGATGAGACCCTCATCCGCTTGGACATTATCGAGATCCTGAAGGGCGAAGGGTACGACGTCGTCGGCGAGGCAGACAACGGCGAGAAGGCCGTGCAGCTGGCCGAAGAGCTGAAGCCGGACCTCGTCCTCATGGATGTGAAGATGCCCGTCATGGATGGCATCTCAGCGGCAGAGAAGATCGTCAAGGCCCGCATCGCCCCCGTTGTCCTGTTGACTGCTTTCAGCCAGAAGGAACTCGTGGAGCGTGCCCGCGACGCCGGTGCCATGGCCTACGTTGTGAAGCCGTTTACGCCGGCTGACCTCATCCCGGCCATTGAGATCGCTCTGTCCCGCCACGAGGAGATCAAGGCGCTCGAAAACGAGGTTTCAGACCTTCAGGAGCAGTTCGCCACGCGCAAGCTCGTAGAACGCGCCAAGAGCCTCCTGACCACCAAGATGGGCCTGACTGAGCCGGAAGCTTTCCGCTGGATCCAGAAGACGTCCATGGACCGTCGCCTGAGCATGCGTGAAGTTGCCGAAACGATCATCAACCAGGTCAACTAGCACCAAGCAACGAACGACGGCGGCCGGTCACCCAAGCGCGAGGGGTGACCGGCCGCCGCCGTGCCCGTCCCAGTGACGAAACAACCCAAAACAAAGCGGGCCCCGCCAAACGGCGGGGCCCGCTTTCAAACCGAGGAACTTAGTCCCTGGTCTTGCTCTTCTTTTCGGGCCACGGACCCACAGGTTCCTTGCGCGAAGCATCAACCTTGGACGTGTCGGCGAGGTCGCCCACCTTGTGGACCTTCAGCGAGTTCGTGGAACCGGCCTGTCCTGGAGGGGAACCGGCAGCGATGACAACGAGGTCGCCTTCATCGACGATCTTCATGTCCAGGAGGCTGCGGTCCACCTGTGCGGTCATTTCGTCGGTGTGGCCCACGGAGGGAACAAGAACCGGCTGGATACCCCAGGTGAGGGCCAGCTGGTTCCACACGTGCTCAACAGGCGTGAACGCGAAGACCGGCTTGACCGGACGCAGACGCGACAAACGGCGTGCCGAGTCACCGGACTGGGTGAAGGTACAGATGTACTTTGCGTCCAGCTGGTCGGCGATTTCGACGGCGGCACGGGTGATGGCGCCACCACGGGTCTTGGGCTTGGTACCCAGCGGGGGGACGCGCTCGAGGCCGTGTTCTTCGGTGGACTCGATGATCCGGGCCATGACCTTGACGGTTTCGATGGGGTACTGACCAACGGAGGTTTCGCCGGACAGCATGACTGCGTCGGCGCCGTCGAGAACTGCGTTTGCGCAGTCAGAAGCCTCGGCACGCGTCGGACGCGGGTTGTCGATCATGGATTCCAGGACCTGTGTTGCCACGATGACCGGCTTGGCCCAGCGGCGTGCCAGTTCAATGGCGCGCTTCTGGACGATCGGCACCTCTTCGAGCGGGAGCTCAACACCGAGGTCGCCACGGGCAACCATGATGGCGTCGAACGCGTCGATGATTTCGTGAAGCTGGTCCACGGCCTGGGGCTTTTCGATCTTGGCGATCACCGGAACGCGGCGGCCTTCTTCGTCCATGATCTCGTGGACGCGCTTGATGTCCGAGGCGTCACGGACGAAGGACAAGGCAACCAGGTCCGCGCCACGCTTGAGGGCCCAACGGAGGTCATCCTCGTCCTTTTCGCTCAGAGCGGGGACGTTGACGGCGACACCGGGCAGGTTGATGCCCTTGTTGTTGGACACCTTGCCGCCGACGGTAACGGTGGCGACAACCTTGACGTCGTCTACCTCAATGGCGCGAAGTGCAACCTTGCCGTCGTCAATCAACAGTGCATCGCCTACGTTGACGTCTTCGGTGAGGCTCTTCAGGGTGGTGGAGCAGATGTCCTTGGTGCCGGGGACATCTTCGGTGGTGATGGTGAACGTGTCGCCGACAGCCAGCTCGTGCGGGCCGTCGACAAAACGGCCAAGGCGGATCTTGGGACCCTGGAGGTCAGCCATGATGGCCACGGGCTTGTGCAGCTGCGCCGCAGCCTTGCGGACATTCTCGTAGGTGTTGTCGTGCACGGAGTAGTCGCCGTGGCTCATGTTCATGCGGGCAACGTCAACGCCGGCTTCCAGCACTGCGAGAGTGTTGTCGTAGCTGGAGATTGCCGGACCGAAAGTTGCCACAATTTTCGCGCGTCTCATATACCTACCCTAAGTAGTGTGCTGCTGATTGAGTTAAAGATCATTCCTACCGGCGCTATAAGACCGCGATTGCCCGATCGGTGGGGGCGACCGGTGCCGGAAGGATTGTGCTTCCCATAAGGAACTTGTCCACTGCCGCCGCGCACGCACGGCCTTCGGCAATGGCCCACACAATCAGGGACTGGCCACGTCCGGCGTCACCGGCAACAAACACACCCTCGGTGTTCGTCATGTAGTAGCCGTCGCGGGCTACGTTGCCCCGACCGTCGAATTCTGCACTGACCTGCTCGGTGATACCGGCCGGTTCAGCACCGGTGAAGCCCAGGCTCAGGAAGACGAGGTCGGCGGGAATGATCCGCTCGGTGCCGGCCTTCGGGAGGCGCTTGCCATCCACGAATTCCGTCTCGGCAACCTTGACTCCGGTGAGCTTGCCATTCTCGCCAACAAATTCCACGGTGGACGCCAGGTACGTGCGTTCGCCACCTTCTTCGTGGGCGCTGGCGACCTCGAAGAGTGTGGGGAACGTCGGCCAGGGCTGGTGGCCTGCGCGCTCGAGAGGCGGCTGCTTGCCGATCGCGAGCGTCGTGACCGAGGCGGCCTGGTGACGGTGCGCTGTACCGATGCAGTCTGCACCGGTATCGCCGCCACCGAGAATGACCACGTGCTTGCCCCGGGCGTCGATGTGGTTTTCGGGGCTCTCCCCCGCCACGACGCGGTTGGAAGGAACGAGGTAGTCCATGGCGAAATGAACGCCTTCGAGGTCACGGCCCGGAATGGGCAGATCGCGCGGAACTGTGGCCCCGGTAGCAATCACCACGGCGTCGTAACGGCGGCGCAGCTGTTCCCAAGTAACGTCCGTACCGACTGCGACGCCGGTGCGGAAGCGGGTACCTTCGGCCTTCATCTGCTCCAGGCGGCGGTCAACCTGGTCCTTCTCCATCTTGAAGTCGGGAATGCCGTAGCGGAGCAGGCCGCCGATCTTGTCGTCGCGTTCGTACACGGCAACTGTGTGACCAACGCGCGTCAGCTGCTGGGCAACTGCGAGACCTGCAGGACCGGAGCCCACCACGGCGACCGTCTTGCCTGTGAGGCGCGTCGGCGGAAGGGGGTGGACCCAGTCGTTGTCGAAGGCTTCATCGATGATGGAAACCTCAACCTGCTTGATGGTCACAGCAGGCTGGTTGATGCCAAGCACGCAGGACGCTTCGCAGGGTGCCGGGCACAGACGGCCGGTGAACTCCGGGAAGTTGTTCGTGGCGTGGAGGCGCTCAATCGCTTCCTCGCCCTTGTCCCGCCACACGAGGTCGTTCCATTCAGGAATGAGGTTGCCCAGCGGGCAGCCCTGGTGGCAGAACGGCACGCCACAGTCCATGCAGCGGCCGGCCTGGCTCTTCAGGACGCCCTTTTCCTGGGCTTCGTACACTTCCTTCCAGTCCATGATGCGGACTGGAACGGGACGGCGTGGCTGCGTCTCGCGCTGCCGGACTTTCAGAAATCCGCGTGGATCAGCCACCGGTTACCTCCAGGATTCGAGACCATACTTCTTCGCCGTCGGGGTCAAGGCCCTCTTCGATGGCGTCGAGACGGGTTTGCAGGACTGCAGCGTAGTCGCGTGGCAGTACTTTGGTGATGCGGGCGGCGGTGTCGTCGAAGTTCTCGAGCAAACGGCCGGCCAGGACGGATTCGGTTTCCTCGGCGTGCTTGGTGAGCAGGCCATGGACGATGTCGCGGTCCTCGGCGTCCAGCTCCAGGAGCTGAAGTTCGCCGGAGTCCAGCGCATCCTTGTTGACGCGCTCATGCTGCAGGTCCAGCACGTAAGCGGTGCCACCGGACATGCCGGCACCGAAGTTACGTCCGGTACGGCCAATGATCAGTGTTTGGCCACCGGTCATGTACTCGCATCCGTGATCGCCAATACCTTCGACGACGGCGGTCGCACCGGAGTTACGCACCAGGAAGCGTTCACCAACCTGGCCGCGGAGGAACATCTCGCCGCTCGTTGCACCGTAACCGATGACGTTGCCGGCAATGACGTTGCGCTCGGCCTGGAACACATTGGTACGGTCCGGGCGGACAATGATGCGTCCGCCGGAGAGGCCCTTGCCAACGTAGTCGTTGGAGTCCCCGTACATGCGCAGCGTGATGCCGGCAGGCAGGAAGGCGCCAAGTGACTGGCCAGCGGTGCCGTTGAGCGTGATGTCGATCGTGTCCGTCGCGAGCACATCGGTGCCGAACGTCTTGGTCACCACATGGCCGAGCATCGTGCCCACGGAACGGTCCGTGTTGATGACGTCCAGGGTGATCTTGACGGGCATGCGGTCGCTGAGCGCTTCGGCGGCCATGGTGATGAGCCGCTGGTCGAAGTGCTTGTCCAGCTCATGGTTCTGGGTGGTCATGTTGCGCAGCGGCACGTCGTCGTCAAACTCAAGGCCGTGCAGGATCGGATCCAGGTCCAGGCCCTCTGCCTTCCAGTGGTCGATCGCTTCGCGGGTGTCCAATACCTCGGCGTGGCCGATCGCCTCTTCGAGGCTGCGGAAGCCAAGCTCGGCCAGGATTTCGCGGACTTCTTCTGCGAGGAACTCGAAGAAGTTGACCACGAATTCGGGCTTGCCGTTGAACCGCGAACGCAGTTCCGGGTTCTGGGTGGCAACACCAACGGGGCAGGTGTCCAGGTGGCAAACACGCATCATGATGCAGCCGGAGACAACCAGCGGAGCCGTTGCGAAACCGTACTCTTCGCCACCCAGCAGGGCGGCAATGACCACGTCACGGCCGGTCTTGAGCTGGCCGTCCACCTGAACCACCACGCGGTCGCGGAGTCCATTGAGCATGAGCGTTTGCTGGGTCTCGGCCAGGCCAAGTTCCCACGGGACGCCTGCGTGCTTCAGCGAGTTCAGCGGCGAGGCGCCGGTACCGCCGTCGTGACCTGAAACAAGCACGACGTCGGCCTTCGCCTTGGTCACGCCGGAGGCCACGGTGCCGATCCCGACTTCCGAAACCAGCTTCACATGTACACGGGCCGAAGGGTTGGCACGCTTGGCATCGTAGATGAGCTGCGCGAGGTCTTCGATCGAGTAGATGTCGTGGTGCGGGGGCGGGGAAATGAGTCCGACGCCGGGCGTGGAGTGGCGCGTCCGGGCTACCCATGGGTAGACCTTCTGGGCCATCAGCTGGCCACCCTCGCCGGGCTTGGCGCCCTGGGCCATCTTGATCTGGATGTCGTCAGCGTTGGTCAGGTAGAGGCTGGTGACGCCGAAGCGGCCGGAAGCGATCTGCTTGATGGCAGAGCGGCGCTCCGGATCCAGCAGGCGGTCAACGTCTTCGCCACCTTCACCCGTATTGGACTTTGCGCCCAAGCGGTTCATGGCGATGGCAAGTGTCTCGTGGGCTTCCTTGGAGATGGAGCCGTAGCTCATGGCGCCAGTGGAGAAACGCTTGACGATGCTGGAGACGGGCTCCACTTCCTCGAGCGGCACGGCCGGACGGACGTCGCTCTTGAACTTCAGCAACCCACGCAGGGTCATCAGGTTCTCGGACTGGTCGTCAACGCCCTTGGTGTAGGCCTTGAAGATGTCGTAGCGACGCTCACGGGTAGCGTGCTGCAGGCGGAACACAGTCTCCGGGTTGAAGAGGTGCGGTTCACCGTCACGGCGCCACTGGTACTCGCCGCCACCCAGGAGCGGACGGTGCGGGTGCTCGATGCCGCCCTCGGGGTAGGCCATCTGGTGCCGTGCCGAAACTTCCGCAGCAATAACGTCCAGGCCCACGCCACCCAGTTGGGAGTGCGTACCCGAGAAGAATTCGTCAACGAGTTCCTGCGACAGGCCCAGTGCCTCAAAAGTCTGCGCGCCGGTGTAGGAAGCAACAGTGGAGATGCCCATCTTGGACATGATCTTCAGGACGCCCTTGCCAAGGCCCTTGATGAGGTTGTAGACGCCGTCTTCCGGAGTCACGCCCTCAACGTCGCCGTTGGAGATCAGCTGTTCCACCGATTCCATGGCGAGGTAGGGGTTCACTGCCGATGCGCCATAGCCAATGAGCACGGCAACATGGTGCGTCTCGCGGACGTCGCCGGCCTCAACCACGAGTGCCGTCTTGGTGCGGTTGGCACTGCGGAGCAAGTGGTGGTGGACAGCGCTGACCAGCAGCAGCGACGGAATGGGTGCCCACTGCGCGTTCGAGTCACGGTCGGACAACACAACGTACTGCACGCCACGGTTGATCGCCCCGGAAACCTGCTCGCAGATCTCTGTCAGGCGGGCACGCAGTGCCGCTTCCCCACCCTCCGGGCGGTAAAGGCCACGTACCTTCATGGCGATGCGGTCGCCGTCGGCGTTTTCGATGTTCGAGATCTTGGCGAGTTGATCGTTGTTGATCACGGGGAACGGCAGGGAGATCTGCGGCTGGCGGACCTGCTTGCCATCCAAGAGGTTGCCGTTGGGTCCGATGGCGCACTTCAGCGACGTCACCAGCTCTTCGCGGATTGCGTCCAGCGGCGGGTTGGTGACCTGGGCGAAGGACTGCACGAAGTAGTCGAACAGCAGGCGCGGACGCTTGGAGAGCACCGCAACCGGGGTATCGGAACCCATGGCACCCAAGGGCTCGGCGCCCGTACGGGCCATGGGGCCGAGCAGGATCTTCAGTTCTTCGGTGGTGTAGCCGAAGGTCCGCTGGCGGATGTTCACCGATGCAGCGGTGTGGCGTACGTGCTCACGCTCGGGGAGCTCGTTGATGTCGATCAGGTTGTCCTTGAGCCATTCGGCCCACGGGTTGGCTGCTGCGACCTCGGCCTTGACCTCGGCGTCGTCGATGATGCGGCCGGCTTCGGTGTCCACCAGGAACATCTTGCCCGGGGCAACGCGACCCTTCTTGACCACGTTGGAGGGCTCGACCTCGATGACGCCCACTTCCGAGGCAAAAATGATCAGGCCGTCTTCGGTGATCCAGTAGCGTCCCGGGCGCAGGCCATTGCGGTCCAGCGTTGCGCCAACGAGGTTGCCGTCAGTGAAGGAGACGGCGGCGGGACCATCCCACGGCTCCATGAGCAGCGAGTGGTACTCGTAGAAGGCGCGGCGTGCAGGATCCATGGTGGCGTGGTTCTCCCACGCCTCAGGGATCATCATCATGATCGAGTGCGTGATCGGCCGCCCGGAGAGCCAAAGGAGCTCGGCTACTTCATCGAAGGAGGCGGAGTCCGAGGCACCCGGGGTGCAGATCGGATACAGCTCTTCAGGGGTGTCACCGAGCAGCGGGCTGGCCAACTGCGACTGGCGTGCACGCATCCAGTTGCGGTTGCCCTTGACCGTGTTGATTTCGCCGTTGTGGGCGATGGTGCGGAACGGCTGCGCCAAGGGCCACGAGGGGAACGTGTTCGTGGAAAAGCGTGAGTGGACAATGGCCAGCTTCGTCTTG
The DNA here is from genome assembly GCF_042788025.1 of Paenarthrobacter sp. YIM B13468. Lineage (NCBI taxonomy): Bacteria > Bacillati > Actinomycetota > Actinomycetes > Micrococcales > Micrococcaceae > Paenarthrobacter > Paenarthrobacter sp. YIM B13468. Next base: position 233,923 of record NZ_JBHZPI010000005.1, read on the forward strand.
AAGCGCTTGTCCGAAAGGTCCGGGTAGAACGGCTCCAACTGGGCCGTCGTCAGCATGCCCTTGTACACAATGGTGCGCGAGGAGAGCGACGGGAAGTACACGCCGTACTTGTTCTGGGCGCGCTTGCGGATTCGCCAGGCGCGGGAGTCAAGTTCATTGCGCTCAAGCTGCTCGCCGGTAGCCGATGCAAAGAAGGGCTGCGAGAAGTACGGCATGCATGCCCGTGCCATGGCACCCACGAGGTCTGCGACCACGGGCACTTCGCGCCAGCCAAGGACCGTGAGGCCCTCGTCCGCTGCCAGTGCCTCGATCCCGGCCTTGGCCGTCGCTGCTTCGCGCGATTCAGCAGGAAGGAAGGCGGTGCCCACCACGTACTGTCCCGGGGCGGGCAATTCGAATTCGGTGACGGCCCGGAAGAACTCGTCCGGAACCTGCATCAGCAAGCCCGCACCGTCGCCAGTACCTTCATCGGCGCCCACGGCGCCGCGGTGTTCGAGATTGCGGAGGGCAGTCAGAGCCGCTTCCACGATGTCGTATCCCGGTTCCCCGCGGAGCGTGGCAATAATTGCCAGGCCGCAGGCGTCCTTCTCCTTGTCCGGGTTGTAAAGACCCCGGGCCTCCGGAAGCGCAGCAAAGCGCTTGAATGGAGACATGGCACCCTGCGGTTCGATATTTTCGGACCAACCGGGGTTATGAAGATGGGTCATGGGAGACGTCCTTCCTCGTGATCGTGCGTATGGAAGGGACAACGTTGGCCCCACCTTGCATGCCCTTGTGATGGGCACAACAAAGCGCTAGTTATTGGAATTGTAGGCCAGCCAATCAAGCGCAACTAACAGTTACGCAGACCGCTGGCCCCGGCTTGACCAGTGAACATCGGTATGCTGCGATCCGGTTTCCGGGGTGCCACGACGCTGTGGACTGGGCCCTACGAGCGGTGACTCTGTTGCCCCTTTGCCGAAAGCGACTACTTGGTGTCGTCAGCTTCCAGCGAGGATCCGGGGGCCTTCCTTGCGGCAGTCGCAGCAGATTCCGATTCCGCCTTGGACGGCGCGTCCTTTGCGGAATCTCCTGCTGCATCCTGCGGCTCGTCAACGTGGCCCGGATCGCTTTGGTTATCTGGGAGATTACCACGGGAACCACTATCTGAGACAGATGGGTCCACATCATGACTGGTGACGCTCGTCACGGATGCCTCATCTTTGGCGGGCGTCGCGTCAGGTTCCCGGCCCGGCAAATAAGGGGTGTCCGGCTGTGGACGCCCTCCCCTGCCGAGAACAACGAAGATGACCAGCGCCGCAACAAAGACGAAGATGCTGGTCCATACATTCAGCCTGGTGGTGATCCCGAAGAGGCTGATTTGTTCGGCATCGTCGATCCTGAGGGCTTCGATCCACACGCGGCCAAGCGTGTAATACATCGCGTAGAGCCAAAACACGCGCCCGCGGCGGAAGCGGAACTTCCGGTCCAGCAGAAGAAGTATGGCAACGCCCAGAATGTTCCACAGGAATTCATAAAGGAACGTCGGATGGAAGAGCGTGTCAGCGGGCATGCCCGCCGGGAAGTTGGCGTTGGCAGGGTCAATCTGGAGTCCCCACGGCAACGTGGTGGGGGCGCCAAACAGTTCCTGGTTGAACCAGTTGCCCCAACGGCCGATCGCCTGGGCAAGCAGCAAACCGGGAGCCGCGGCATCCAGGAACGCAGTGAGCTTGACGCCTGCCCGACGGCAACCGATCCAGGCACCCACGGCACCCAGCAGCACGGCCCCCCAAATACCGAGGCCACCTCGCTGTATCTGCGGAATCAGGGAGAGGTCACCCGTGCCGTCGAACCCTGGGCCAAAGTAGGCATCCGGGGACGAAAACACGTGGTAGAGGCGGCCACCGATGATGCCGAAAGGAATCGCCCAAATGGCGATATCCCACAGGCTCCCGTCGGGGGCTCCACGGCGCTTCCATCGTGCAGACGTCAGCCACAGGCCGATGATGATGCCCGCCAGGATGCAGAGGGCGTAAGCGTGGATACGCAGCGTCCCCCACGGCAGCGGAATGTCGAAACCGGACCACGATGGGCTCGGGATGCTCAGTGGAACCATTGCCGCTGCGTGGAGGACGGTCTGCATTGGGCTTCGCTGTTTCCTTTTTCCTAGGCGTCTGCAGCTGCGCGGCCCAAGCCGGCGCTGAGGTTCTTGGTGAGTTGGCCGACGGCGTCAACGCCGCCGTCGCGGAGGGCCGCCACGAGAGCGGTGCCGACGATCACGCCGTCCGCGTACTCAGCTATCTCGCGGACATGATCCGGGTTGGAAACACCAAGGCCAACGCAGACCCGTTCAGCACCTGCAGCGTGGGCACGTGCCACGACGTCTTCGGCTGTGCTGCTGACGGACTGGCGTGTACCGGTCACACCCATGATGGAGACGGCATATACAAACCCACGGCTTGCTTTGACAGTCATATCCAGGCGTTCGGGCGTTGACGACGGAGCCACCAGGAAGACCCTGTCCAGTCCGTACTTGTCCGAAGCCTCGAACCACTCGCTGGCTTCATCCGGAATGAGGTCCGGGGTAATAAGGCCAGCTCCCCCGGATTCAGCGAGGCGGCGGGAGAACTCATCTACGCCCATGCGCATGACGGGGTTCCAGTAGGTCATGACCAACACGGCGGCGTCAGTAGCGGCAGTGATCCCTGCAACGACGTCGAAGACATTGGCCACCCGGAAACCGTTGTTGATCGCTTCCGTGGTAGCAGCCTGGATGACAGGTCCGTCCATCACGGGATCGGAGTAAGGAATTCCGATCTCGATGAGGTCCGCACCGTTCCGTGCCAGGGCAATGCCTGCATCGATGCTGTCCTGGACCGTGGGGTAGCCCGCCGGAAGGTATCCGACAAGGGCTGCCCGGCCCTCGGCCTTGGCGCGGTCGATGGCGGCAGCGGATTTGCTGGCGAATTGTTCAGTCATCAGTTCTGGTCCTCGTTTACGTCCACGGCTGCTTCGGAGGTGCGCTCTGCAGGACCTTTGGGCTTACGGGTGGACAGCGTGGTGCCCTTGACGTGACCTTCTTCGTCCAACATATTGAACCAAGCGGCTGCCGTTTCCACATCCTTGTCCCCGCGACCAGACAGGTTCACGATCACGGAGATCTCCGACGGATCCTCTTTGCCCTCGGTGAGGCGCTTGCCCACCTTGATGGCACCGGCAAGCGCGTGCGCAGATTCGATGGCGGGGATGATGCCCTCGGTCCGGCACAGGAGGCTGAAGGCGTCCATCGCTTCAGTGTCAGTGATGGGCTCGTACGTCACGCGTCCGATGTCCGCCAGGTACGAGTGCTCGGGTCCCACGCTGGGGTAGTCCAGTCCCGCGGAGATCGAGTGGGATTCGATGGTCTGGCCGTCTTCGTCCTGCATCAGGTAGGAACGGGCACCATGCAGCACACCGGGACGTCCCAAGGAGATTGCTGCAGCGTGACGCCCGGTCTCAACGCCGTCGCCGCCGGCTTCAAAGCCGTAGATCTTCACGGAAGCGTCGTCCAGGAAGCTGTGGAACAGGCCGATGGCATTGGATCCACCACCAATGCATGCACAGATGGCGTCGGGCAGCTTCCCGGTCTGGTCCAGGATCTGGGCGCGGGCTTCCTCGCCAATCACTTCGTGGAAGAAGCGGACCATGGCAGGGAACGGGTGTGCTCCGGCAGCGGTACCCAGCAGGTAGTGGGTGGTCTCCACGTTGGAAACCCAATCCCGCAGGGCGTCGTTGATGGCGTCCTTGAGTGTCTGCGAACCGTTGGTGACGGGAACAACAGTAGCGCCGAGCAGTTGCATGCGGGCAACGTTCAAAGCCTGGCGGCGGCAGTCCTCGGCACCCATATAGACAACGCAATCGAGGCCCAGGAGGGCTGCTGCGGTGGCACTGGCAACGCCGTGCTGGCCTGCGCCGGTTTCCGCAATAACCCGCGTCTTGCCCATGCGCTTGGCCAGCAGCGCTTGCCCCAGGACGTTGTTGATCTTGTGGGAACCGGTGTGGTTGAGGTCTTCACGCTTGAGGAATATCCTCGCGCCGCCAGCATGCTTGGAGAAGCGCTTGGCCTCTGTCAGCAGCGACGGACGTCCGGAGTAGTTCTTGTTGAGGTCCTTCAACTCCGCGAGGAAATCGGGATCGGCCTTGGCTTTCTCGAACGTGTCCTGGACTTCGTCGAGCGCGGCGATAAGTGACTCGGGCATCCAACGGCCACCGTAGTTACCGAAGTACGGCCCGCTTGCGTTGCGCAGCGAATGGCCACCTTGCAGGAATGCGTCGGCCGCATTCTCTTCCGAGCTGGCTGTTGGCGCGTCCACCATCAGTCTCACCGTCCTGTTCCAGTTAGTTCATCGGGTAGTTCCACGTGCCACAAGGCAGCCGCAGGCACATGCCAGGGCTGCCTCATGGCTGTCGCCTTGCTTCAGGTACTGCCTCAGTTCCTGACGGCGATAGCGGCAGCTCCAGCTGCCTTGAATTCGGTGATGCGTTCGCGCGGGGTTGAGTCGCTGACCAGCGCCTCCCCCACCAAAATGGCGTTGGCGCCGCTCGCGGCATAGTGCGTGACGTCCTCAGCCGTCCGCACGCCTGACTCCGCAACAACCACTGCCTCAGCCGGAATCAAACCGGCCAGCGAACCGAAAACTGAGCGGTCGACGTCGAGCGTCTTCAGGTTACGGACGTTGACGCCGATGATCTTGGCTTGCGCAGCCACGGCACGCTCAATTTCCTCTTCGGTGTGCGTTTCCACCAGCACGTTCATGCCAAGCTCATGGCTGAGGGCGCTGAAGTCAGCCAGTTCCGAATCAGACAAGGCCGCAACGATCAGCAGAATGAGATCCGCACCATGCGCGCGGGCTTCCCAGATCTGGTACTCGTCCACCGTGAAGTCCTTGCGCAGCAAGGGAATATCGACGGCGGCACGTACGGCATCGAGATCTGCCAGCGATCCGCCGAAACGTCGTTTTTCGGTAAGGACGCTGATGACCGAAGCTCCGCCATCTGCGTACTGCACCGCGAGGGACGCGGGATCGTCGATAGGTGCGAGGTCGCCCTTGGAGGGGCTGCGACGCTTGATTTCAGCGATGACCTTGAGATCGTCACGATTCGAGGAGGGACCACCCAACGCAGCCCAAGCGTCACGCGCAGGTGCTGCGCCTGCAACCCGGTCCTTCAGCTCAACGAAGGACACAAGCCGGCGGCGGGCCTCCATGTCCTCCTTGACGCCGACGATGATGTCGTCAAGAACGGTCACGATTAGTGGCCGTTGTTCTGCAGCTTGCTGCCACCCACTCCGTAGCCGGCCTTACGCATGGCCCAACCTACGATGAGGCCGGCAACCATGACCACAACGCCACCGATGAAGATGGGGGTGCTGGCGATGACGAAAGCAATGGAGGAAATCAGGGCGCCGACCAGCATCACAATCACGCAGGTCCAGGCAGCCGGGCTGTTACCGTGGCCGACGGCATCAGCGTGGCTGGCCATGGTGGAGGTAGCTTGGTTTGCGGACACTGTGGTTTTGCTCATGTGGAATCTCCTCAGGATGAATACTGCTTACATTCTGCCATTTATTGACGGCGGCCGGGACATCGTCCGACGTCAGGACCGGCGCCGGCGCTTATGTTGCGCCAGACCGGCCCGAAAGATTGCTGGACGGCCTAGGTTGGGTCTTCGCCCCGGGAAAGGCTGTCCCAACTGTCGATCTCGTCCACTGGTCCGCTACCGCGTTCCTTGACGGCAGCGGCGTCGTACTTGGTCCGGGTTTTCCAATGCCGTCCCGCCAGCGGCAAGACCACCGCACAGACGGCGAGCAGGGCACCGGCCACGATTGCCAGGACAGGGAAGACCGTTGTGGCCGCGTTCGCCTGACCTCCCGAGATGCCGGTTGCCGCAGCGATGGAACCCTGGGCTGCGCCAAGGGGATCGGACAGGACCGTGGCGGCTGCCAGGATTATCCCGGCAGCGGACAGGCCCAGGAGGCCCGCGATGATCCAGCGGGCGATCCGTCCTGCGATGGAAGCCGCCAACCCGCCGGCAAGCGCTACAAGTGCGAGTGCGGTAACGGCGGTGGCTGCCTTGCTGCCCTGAACGTGGAGGTCGCTGTTGGAGGCAGCCGTGGGATCAAGACGGACCTCGATCCAGGTCTGGGTGGTGGTTCCAAAGACGGCGAGTGCCAGGAGCGCCGTGGCCAGAACAAGCGTTGACTTCCGTGCCCAGCGCGGCGTTGTGGTCGCTTTGGATCCCGGTGCTTCAGCGGTCATGAGGCGGGGGTCCCGCCGTCGAGGATTCCTGCATCCGGCACCGTCTCGGCGGAAATGTTCTGCAGTGAACCGGCCGTGTGCACGGCCCGAAGCGGCGCAGCGGCTTTGTTCACAGTTTCAAGGGCTTCCGACGGCTTGTGTGAGTCAGCAACGATCCCTCCACCGGCCTGCACGTAGGCACGGCCTTCCCGCAGCAACGCAGAACGGATGGCAATCGCCATGTCCATGTCACCGGCAAAGTCCAAGTAGCCCACGACGCCACCGTAGATACCACGGCGGTGGGGTTCGAGTTCGTCCAGGAGGCGCAACGCCCGTGGTTTCGGGGCACCGGAAAGGGTACCCGCGGGGAACGTTGCCTTGAGGACGTCGTATGCCTTGGCATGCGGAGCCAATTCTCCCACCACGGTGGACACCAAGTGCATGATGTGGCTGAACCGCTCCACCTCCATGAACTGGGTGACGTCAACCGTTCCGGCCACGCACACCTTGGAGAGGTCGTTGCGTGAAAGGTCAACCAGCATGAGGTGCTCGGCCCGTTCCTTCTGGTCCGCCAACAGTTCCGTGGCCAGGGCTTTGTCAGCTTCAACAGTCTTGCCACGGGGACGCGATCCGGCGATGGGGTGCGTAATGACTTCCCCACCCGTTACCGTCACCAGCGCTTCCGGTGAGGAACCCACGATCGAGTACTCGCGGCCGTCCGCATCTTCGAGGCTGAAGATGTACATGTACGGGCTCGGGTTGGTGTTGCGCAGCACGCGGTAAACGTCCAGGGGGTCGGCCTTGCACTCCATTTCGAAGCGGCGCGAAATAACTACCTGGAAGACCTCGCCATCGACGATCGCCTCCTTGCCGCGATCGATGGCTTCCAGGTACTTGGCCTCATCCCAGCGTTCCTGCACGCTCGACGCAAAATCCAGTGCGGCAGGCTCCAGCACCGAGACCGGCTGGGCAACAGGTGTACTGACCTGGTCCAGCAGCGCTTTAACCCGCGCCACGGCGTCGTGCCAGGCGTCATCCACACGCTCGGAACTGTTGTCGAAGTTGATCGCGTTGGCAATCAGGAGGACAGTACCGTCCACATTGTCGTGCACTGCCATGTCGGTGACCAGGTTCAGTGCCATCTCAGGCAATTGGAGGTCGTCTTCCGGCGGTGCCGTCAGCTTTTCCCAATGGCGCACGGCTTCCCAGCCCAGGAAACCAACCAAGCCGGAAGTAAAGGGCGGCAGCCCTTCAAAACGATCTGTTTGCAGGGCGGCGATGGTGTCACGGACTGCTTCCACCGGATTGCCAGCCACGGGCACGCCGACTGGTGGCTCACCGATCCAGTGCGCCTGGCCATCCTTGGTGGTCAGGGTGGCCCGGGACTTGGCACCAATGAAGGAATACCGCGACCAGGCCCCGCCAACGGCTGCGGACTCAAGGAGGAACGTTCCGGGCTGGCCCTTGGCGAGCTTACGGTACAGGCCGATGGGGGTCTCGGCGTCGGCCAGGACTTTGAGTCGGACAGGGATGACACGGCTGTGGACGGCGAGTTCGCGGAACTCTTCCAGGCCCGGGCTGATGATTCCAAGGTCCTGCATGGCTATTGTTCTCCGCCTTTGGTCTTAGGTGGTGCGTCAGGGAAACTAGGGGATGCTTAATCGCGGTGGCCCGTTACGACCGAAAGGTCGCGCCCGTCGAAGCAGGTCCGGGTACCGGTGTGGCAGGCTGCGCCGATCTGGTCCACACGGACCAGGAGCGCATCGCCGTCGCAGTCAAGGGCGACTGACTTCACGAACTGTACGTGCCCGGAAGTGTCGCCCTTACGCCAGTATTCCTGGCGGGAGCGCGAGTAGAAGGTCACTCGTCCCGTGGTCATGGTGCGGCGAAGTGCCTCGTCATCCATCCAGCCCAGCATGAGGACCTCATGGGTATCGTGCTGCTGGATGATGGCGGCTACAAGGCCTGCGGAGTCGCGTTTAAGGGCACTGGCGATCTCCTGCGGCAGGGTGTCCGCGGGGTCGCTGGAGAGCTCCACGGCGGGAGATGGACTGGGGGCGGACTGCTCTGACATCAGATCAAGTCTAGTGCCTTTGATGGGAGCCGTATTCTGCGGCGGTTCCACTGCGCAACCTTGCCCTGATCGTGCTAGTTTCACAAGTGATGCATTTCGTCGATCCTTCCCGAGAAGTACTGGCCGAAACCCTGCTGGCGGCCGGACCTGACTCCCCCACGCTCTGCCAAGGGTGGCTCACCCGGGATCTTGCGGCGCACCTTTACCTGCGCGAGCGCAAAGCGGCCGTGGGCATTGGCCTCCTGATCCCCAGCCTCGGCAAGGCTTCGGACAAAGCGACGGCCAAACTTGCCGCCAAGCTCAAGACCACTGACGACTACGCGGAACTCGTTAAGACGTTCCGCGCAGGTCCCCCAGCCCTTTCCCCTTTGAAGATCAAGGCGCTGGACGAAACGTCGAATCTCATTGAATATTTTGTCCACACCGAGGACATCCGCCGCGCAGGCGACCGTTGGGCGCCCCGGGCCCTTGACGAAGCGTACTCGGATGCATTGTGGGATGAACTGATCAAGCGGGCGGCTTTCCTTTACCGCGGCGTGGACCTCGGCATCGTTCTGGTGCGGCCTTCGGGTCCCCGGCACGTGGCCAAACGCGCTCCAGTGTCGGTAGCGATTGTCGGCGAGCCCGGCGAGCTGCTGATGCATGCCCACGGGCGCACAAGCCAAGCCCTCGTCACCTTCGAAGGCCAGCCGGACGCCGTCGCGCTTCTGCAAACCGCAGACATCGGCCTTTAAACCAGCCAACGCGGGGTCACTTAGGGCCCATCATCCCTGCGGAGATGGGCCCTAAGTGACCCCGCGTTGCTTTTGGCGGAGTTACCGGACTTCGAAGCCAGCCTCGCGAATAGCCGCTTTGACTTGGGCGATCATGTCATCCGGACCGAAGTGGAACACCGAAGCTGCCAGCACGGCATCGGCTCCGGCTTCCACGGCTGGAGGGAAATGCTCAGGCTTACCGGCACCACCGGAGGCGATGATGGGAATGTTGACGGCCCCACGGACAAGGCGGATCAGTTCAAGGTCGAATCCGTCCTTGGTACCGTCCGCGTCGATCGAGTTCAGCAGGATTTCTCCCACACCCCGGTCCGCGGCTTCCTTGGCCCAGGCGATGGCGTCGATTCCAGTACCGGTCCTGCCACCGTGGGTGGTGACTTCAAAACCGGACGACGTCGGGGCGTCACCTTCGCGGGTTCGACGCGCATCCACGGAGAGCACCAGGACCTGGGAGCCGAAGTGGCGCGTGATTTCATCGATGACCTCAGGCCGGGCCACAGCGGCGGTGTTGATCGATGCCTTGTCAGCGCCGAAGCGCAGGAGCTTATCGACCTCCGCCACGCCCCGGACGCCACCACCCACGGTCAGCGGAATGAAGACTTCCTCGGCGGTGCGGCGAACAACATCGAACGTGGTTTCGCGGTTGCCCGACGATGCGGTGACATCCAGGAACGTCAGTTCATCCGCACCGCCATTGTCATAGCGGTGGGCAAGTTCCACTGGATCTCCAGCGTCCCTTAGTCCCTCGAAGTTGACGCCTTTGACCACGCGGCCGGCGTCGACGTCCAGGCAGGGAATGACGCGTACGGCTACAGCCATGTGCTGCTCCTTAATTCTGCTGTGCGCTGCTCAGGAATTCTGCGGTTCGCTGCTCAGGCGATCCGGTCAGATACGGCAGGCGTGGATGCTGCTGACCAGGATGGCGCGGGCGCCCAGATCGTATAGCTCATCCATGATGCGGTTGGTTTCCTTCTTGGGGACCATGGAACGCACGGCCACCCATTCCGAATCCCGCAGCGGGGAGACGGTGGGTGATTCGAGGCCGGGGGTGAGCGCAGCAGCGTCCTCCACCAGGTCCTTGCGGATGTCGTAATCCATCAGCACGTACTGCCGCGCCACAAGGACGCCCTGCAGGCGACGGATAAGGACGTCGATTTCCTTGGCCGTGCCATTCGCGGCACCACCGGGACCTGTGCGCTTGATCAGCACGGCCTCGGACTTAAGAATGGGATCGCCGAAGATCTCCATTCCGGCCGCCTTGAGGGTGTTGCCCGTCTCGACGACATCGGCGATGGCGTCCGCGACGCCGAGTCGCACTGATGACTCGACGGCGCCGTCCAGCCGGACCACCTTGGCGTTCACACCCCGATCCGCGAGGTAATCGCGCAGGAGCCCGTCGTAGCTGGTGGCGAGGCGCTTGCCTTCGAGCTGTTCGACGCCGGTGAAGTCACCTACGGGGCCGGCGAAACGGAAGGTAGAAAGGGCAAAGCCCAAGGGAAGCAGTTCTTCGGCTTCCACCTTTGCGTCCAGCAGGAGGTCGCGTCCGGTGATTCCGACGTCCAGGGTTCCCTGGCCCACATACACCGCGATATCGCGGGGGCGCAGGAAGAAGAACTCAATGTCATTGTCGGGATCGACCATGACCAGTTCGCGGGTGTCGCGGCGCTGGCGGTAGCCGGCCTCGGACAACATTGCAGAGGCGGCTTCTGACAGGGATCCCTTGTTGGGGACTGCTACACGGAGCATGGGGAGACTTTCTGTTTGGAATGGAGGTTTTCAGGCACTTCGGCCACGCAGCTGGCTCCGCTTATTGAAGACGGAGTGGCGTGGCTAGAGATGCTTGTAAACGTCTTCCAGGCTGAGGCCCTTGGCGAGCATGAGGACCTGCAGGTGGTACAGCAACTGGGAGATTTCCTCGGCAGCGGCGTCATCGGATTCGTACTCGGCGGCCATCCAGACTTCGGCGGCCTCTTCGACCACTTTCTTACCGATGCCATGGATTCCAGAGTCCAGTTCGGCAACCGTACGCGAGCCTGCCGGGCGGGTCGCTGCTTTCTCACTCAGTTCTGCGAACAGCGTCTCGAAATTCTTCACGCCCTACAGACTACTTGCTTAGGGGCTGGCACCGCTTGTTGGGGCGTTGCATGACGAAGGGGATGTGAGTGAAGACACACCCACATCCCCTTCAACGCCTGCTGACCCAGTGTCAGCTGTACCGCTTCAGCGTCAGCTGTACTGCTTCAGCGTCACTGCCGTGGCAAGGGCCGCGGTGACTGCCTCGTGCCCCTTGTCTTCGTTGGAACCCGGGAGGCCTGCGCGGTCCAAGCCCTGCTGCTCCGTATCGCAGGTCAGGACGCCGAACCCGACCGGAACGCCGGTGCGGACGCTGACATCGGTGAGTCCCGACGTCGCGGCCTGGCATACGTAGTCGAAGTGCGGCGTTCCGCCGCGGATAACAACACCGAGGGCCACGACGGCGTCGAAGTGCGGTGCGAGGCGGGCCGCGGCAACCGGGAGTTCGAAGCTGCCAGGGACGCGCAGCAGGGTGGGCTCGGCGATGCCGGCTTCCTTGGCCGCGCGGAGTGCACCATCAACCAGTCCATCCATGATCTGGGTATGCCAGCTCGCTGCCACAATGGCGAGCTTGAGCTGCGAGGTTTCCTCGGGCTTAAGGGTGGTGAGGTCGATAGTGGGTGCGCCGTGTCCGCTCATTGTTTGCTGGGATTCCGTTCAGTCTTGTTCGTTGTCAAAAGGGCTTCGGGATGGGGTCTTTCCGTTGCCGACGGGCTCGGTTTCGAGCGTCAGACGGTGATCCATCCGGTCTTTCTTGGTCTGCAGGTAGCGAAGGTTCTGTTCACGCGAAGGAACCTCGGTGGGAACCATTTCCACCACCGAGACGCCGGCCTGGGCCAGGCGGTTCTGCTTGTCCGGATTGTTGCTGAGCAGCCGAACCTCATGCAGGCCCATCTCGGCCAGAATCTGACCCGCGGCACTGTAGGAGCGTGCGTCTACCGGCAAGCCAAGCTGTTCGTTGGCCTCAACCGTGTCGAAACCGGCTTCCTGCAGCGCGTAGGCCTTGATTTTGTTGGCCAAACCAATGCCGCGCCCTTCCTGGCCCCGCAAGTACAGGAGCGTCCCACCTTCAGCGTGAATGAGCTCCAAGGCAAAGGCCAATTGCTCGCCGCAATCGCAACGATAGGATCCGAAGACGTCGCCGGTGAGGCATTCGGAATGCAGGCGAACCAGTGGTGCCTGGCCATCCTTGGGCGGGTTGGGGGAACTGACGGCAAGATGTTCCACGCCCGTGACGTGATCCGTCCAGGCCTGGGCTACAAAGTCCCCAAAGGCGGTGGGCAGCTGGACAATCGGGCCGCCGCTCACCGGGTGGGGTGTGGGCTCGGTGTCGTCGCTGCTGCGCGTTGTCGATGCGGTCATCGCTTCTCCTCGTCTGCCACTGAAACGTGTGCCGTCTGGGACTCTACCGCGTCAACGTATGCCACCAGATCCTCAATGGAGATAAGGGGGCATCCGTGTTCCGCAGCGAAATCGCGCAGGCTGTCCAAGCGCATCATTTCACCATCGTCATGTACCAACTCAGCGATCACACCCACCGGAGCAAGTCCGGCAAGCCGACACAGATCCACGGCTGCTTCCGTGTGTCCCGGGCGTTCACGCACTCCTCCCTTAACCGCCCGCAGCGGGAAAATATGCCCGGGGCGGGTGATCGAGGACGGAGTGCTCTGCGGATCGGCGAGGATCCGGGCCGTCAATGCGCGGTCCGTGGCCGAAATACCGGTGCTCACTCCGATGGCGGCATCGCAGGAAACAGTGTAGGCAGTGCCTTTGGCGTCCTCATTGACTGCCACCATGGGCGGAAGCGCCAGGGCATCCGCGCGTTCCGCTTCAAGCGGAACGCATATGACGCCCGATGAATACCGGATGGTCCACCCCATGAGGGCGGGAGTGGCATGTTCGGCAGCGAAAATGATGTCGCCTTCGTTCTCGCGGTCTTCGTTGTCCACAACGATGACCGCGTGGCCGGCAGCCATCGCCGCGATTGCAGCTTCCACGGGATCCAGGCCTGTACGACCCGTCGCCGTCGAGACCGTCTTGGTTGGGGTGCTCATCGCGCAGCCTCCTGGTTTCCGGACGTTTCCGCGCAGGCCGCTTCCACGTTGGCCGTTTCCACGCTGGCGCGGTGCGCCGGGGAGCCCTGCGGAGCGAAGGACAGGAGCCTCTCGGTGTACTTGGCAAGTACATCCACTTCCAGGTTCACCCGTGCACCAACCGGCTTGGCCCCCAGGCCTGTCTCCTCCAGAGTCGTAGGGATGAGGCCTACCTCGAACCAGGGCGACGCTTCAGTTGCGGCGCTCACGGCCGTCACGGTCAGTGAAACACCGTCGACGGCGATCGACCCCTTCTCGGCGATGTAGCGTGCAAGCGGCCCAGGGACGCCAAACCGCAAACGGTCCCAGTTGCCCAGCGGCTCACGTTCCAGCAGCTCACCCACGCCGTCAACATGTCCTTGGACCACGTGGCCATCGAGGCGCCCACCAGCAGGGACGCACCGCTCAAGGTTTACGGTATCGCCCGCGGCCAATTCGCCGATGGTGGTTCGGACCAGAGTCTCCCCCATGACGTCGACGCTGAAATCCTGGCCGTCAATCCGGGTTGCGGTGAGGCAGACTCCATTGACTGCGATGGAGCCTCCCAAGGCTAGGCCCTCGGTGCTGGTCGGGGCTTTCAGCCGCAACGTCGCGCTGGCATCGCCGTCGCGGTCAATACCCAGGACGGTGCCCTGTTCGGCAACGATTCCGGTAAACATCAGTGTCCTCCTGTGACGTATTCCGCAGCTTCACTGCGCGGAATGGAATTCTTGGTTGTGCTGGCCGCTGGTGTAGTGGCCGCTGATCGCATTGATCGCAAGTGCAGCCGAAGGTCGTTGCCGAGGTTCTGTACAGCCCCGCCACCAGCCTCGTCCCAGGCCCAGTGTTGGGCATCGGCCAACGTGGTAATGCCGAGGTCGTTCAGCGCAGGCGTTCCGGATCCTAAAAGGGTCGGAGCTAGATAGACGATCAGTTCGTCCACCAATCCAGCAGCAAGGAACGTACTGAGGATGCTGGAGCCGCCTTCCACCATGACGTGCCTGACGCCTTGGTGGAACAGTTGGCTGAGCGCTTCCGCCGGATCCCTGGTTTTGAGGTGAACAAAAAGGCCGTCGGTTCCGCGTACCGCCGCATCTTCGGGAACATCCCTCAAACCCATGACGGCGCGGAGTGGCTGACGCTCAGCCAGGTTGCCGTCGGATGCCCGGGCCGTCAGACGGGGGTCGTCGATAAGTACCGTGCCAGTGCCCACCAGGATGGCATCGATGAGGCCACGCAATCCGTGATTGTCCGCGAGGGACTCGGGACTGGAGATCCACTGGCTGGTACCGTCCACTGCGGCGATGCGGCTGTCCAGCGTCTGGGCAATGTGCAACGTGACGAACGGACGTTTGGTTGCGACGGCGTCAAACCATTCTCTGTTGAGATTAAGCGCTTGGTCGGCGGCGAGCCCGGATTCGACGTCGACTCCCGCTGATTGCAGGGTACGGGCGCCGCCCGCTGCGGGATCGTGGGGATCATCGACGGCGTAAATCACCTTGGAGATCCCGGCCTCAATGATGGCCTGTGCGCAGGGACCGGTGCGGCCCACGTGGTTGCAGGGCTCCAGGGTGACCACCATGGTGGTTCCTGCGAGATCCACGCCCTGACGGCGTGCCTCAAGAATGGCATCTGCCTCGGCATGGGCTGTGCCGGCTCCCCGATGGTAGCCAACGGCGAGCTGTTCTCCCCCGGGGCTGAGCACGACGGCGCCCACCAACGGGTTGGCTCCACGCGGCCCGCCCAACGCCGCTGCAAGGGCCACATCCATGGCCGCAGTCTCGGCGGCATTGAAGAATTTGGGGTTCAGGGTCACGGAGCGACTCCTACAACAGCAGGAGCGGTGGCGGCCGAGGCACGTTCGCGCTTCTCTGCCCGCCACCACACGAAGAAACCGGTCAACGTAAAGAAGCCATAGAAGAGGTACATGACGGCACTGGCATAGTATCCGGCGCTGAAGAGCAATGGGACGCCAACAATGTCAACGGCTACCCAAATGAGCCAGAACTCCGTCCATCCCCGGGCCATACCGTAGGTGGCCAGCAGGGAACCTGTGAATGTCCAAGCATCAGCCCATACGGGCGGGTAGGAACCCAGCGCGTCGAAGAGAGGTGTCAGGGCGGCCGTTCCAGCCACCATTGCCGCAAGGAGGGCGATGCGGACTTTGTTACTGGCCCAGCCCGGGACGATTGCACGTCCCTGGGTGCTGCCCTGCCGGCCTTGCTGCCAGCGGTACCAACCGTAGACGGCGACGGCTATGAACATGATCTGCCGTGCGGCCTGTCCCCATAGGGTTGCAGGGGCGGCGGCTCCGAAAACGTTGCCAAGGAAGACCGTCAGCAGGAGGATATTCCCCACGATGCCTACAGGCCACGCCCAGACTTTGCGGCGCATTCCGCCGAGGGCGCTGGCGAGCCCAAAGATGTTGCCAAGCACTTCGCGTAAAACAAGCGCAGATCCTCCAACGGGAATCTGTGCTTCGAAGAGCCATCGCAGAAAATCCATGCCGTTCCTTCCCAGTAAGCCGCGATGGCTCCGGGGGTGTACGACAGCGCGCTGCGCGGCATCCCTCAGGACGCACACAGCATGACTGTACGTGCTTCTCCCATCCAGACTTTAACTGTCGGTACCGGAATTCCACCGGTTCAACCGTTTGCCAGCGGTTTCCAATTACTTGGATCCCAAGGCGCGCGGGTCGCGGACTATAACCGCCGGTTCGGACTTACACCGACCCCGGAGCACGTATGTGTGTTGCTATTCTGCCACAACTGCGGAGATGCCTGAGCTATTCCCCGCAATCTTCGTAACATCTGATGACGGTCGTCACGGTTTCTCCGAGCCACCAGCCATTGCCGCCTTGGATCCGGCCGCACGGAGCCTATCGATTGCCGCGGCAGGGTCTTCATCTCCGTACACAGCTGAGCCTGCCACGAAGACGTTTGCGCCTGCTTCAGCTGCGCGAAGGATGGTTTCCTCAGTGATCCCGCCATCCACCTGAATGGCCACGCCGATTCCGGATCCGTCAATGGCTGCGCGGGCGCGGCGGATCTTGGGCAAGGTGATGTCCAGGAAGGACTGGCCGCCAAAGCCCGGCTCAACGGTCATGATCAGGAGCATGTCCAGTTCGCTGAGCATGTCCAAATACGGCTCAACCGGAGTGGCGGGCCGCAATGCCATACCCGCTTTTGAGCCTCGCGCCCTCAGCTCACGGGCAAGCTTGACGGGCGCCATGGCAGCCTCGGCATGAAACGTCACCGAGGCAAGGCCAGCGTCCGCATAGGCAGGTGCCCACCTGTCAGCATCTGAAATCATCAAGTGTGCGTCCAAGGGCACCGGGCTGACGGCTTGGATCCGCTGTACCACCGGCAGGCCAAGCGTCAGGTTGGGAACGAAGTGGTTGTCCATGACATCCACGTGCACGGCATCGGCATTGCCGATGCGCCGCAGCTCCGCCTCAAGGTTGACGAAGTCTGCGGACAGGATGCTCGGGTTGATACAGCACTGAGACAAGGCAGCCCCTTTGGGTCAGTTGTTTTATCGATTGTGGTCAAACGAGGTGGCGGCGGGCCAGGACTTTTGCGGCGCCAGGACTTTTTGGGACCCGGGAATTTTGGCGGAGCCAGGACTTTTTGTGAAGCTAGGACTTTTTGCGGATGAGCGCCATGAACATGGCATCCGTGTGGTGCACGTGCGGCCAGAGCTGGGCCGTAAGCTCGTGCCCGGCCCCCAGGCCTCCGGTGAGGCTGACAGCGTCCAGCGCCTGACCGGCGTCGAGCATCTCAAGGTCATCACGCTTTCCCACGACGTCACCCACAACGGCCGTGGTTTCCGCCGGGTGCGGTGAGCACGTCACGTATGCCACCACGCCACCGGGCTTGACGGCATCGATGGCTGACGTCAGCAGTTCACGCTGCAGTGGACCGAGGTCCGCGATGTCCTTGGGTGCCCGGCGCCACCGCGATTCGGGACGCCTGCGCAAGGCACCAAGACCACTGCAGGGGACGTCCACCAATACACGGTCAAAGGATTCGGGCTGTTCGCCGCCAAGCTCCCGTCCATCACCGGTCCGCACCGTCCAGGATTCGCCAGGCACCGCAGACAGCGCCTGCTGGACCAGCTTGGCGCGGTGCGGGGCGGGCTCGTTGGCCACCAAGGTGGCACCATTGCGGTGAGCCAACGCGGCAAGCAACGCAGCTTTACCTCCCGGACCTGCGCACAAGTCCAGCCAGCGCTCTCCGTCCCGGGCAGGGGCGCCGAGATCGACGCTTGCAACGGCGCGGGCTACGAGTTGCGAGCCAACATCCTGAACGCGGGTAGTGCCCTTCCGGACGGACTCGAGCCGGCCAAGGTCGCCACCGGCCGACAACGCGGAGTCCTCTACCAGCTCTCCGGCTGTAGCCCCATTCTCGAAAGCTTCATCAAGGTTCCCCAGCCCTGGCAGAGCCACCAGATTAACCACAGGCGCGGCGTTGTCTGCCTCCAGCAGGGCGTCAATCTCGGTTTTGGATCTCCCATGGTTCACCAGCGACTGGCGCAGTGCGCGGACGATCCATTCCGGGTGGGCGTGACGCAGCGCAGCAATCCTGGTCTCGTCAGTCTCCTGCTCCAGCAGGATGTCCAGCCACTCAACCAGGGTGTGCGCGGTGACCTTTCGCAGGACGGCGTTGATGAGCGCCGACGGCCCGGCGCCGATGACTGCGCGGGCCAGGCCCACGGTTTGATCCAGCGCAGCATGGGCGGGAACGCGCATGGAAAGCAGCTGATGTGCGCCGATGCGTAGGGCATCCAGAATCGCCGGATCGAGTTGCTCGAGGGGCCGGTCCACGCAGCGGGCCAGTATGGCATCGTAGGTTCCCTGTCCGCGCAAGGCACCGTAGCTCAGCTCGGTTGCAAAACCGGCGTCGCGGCGGTCCAGCCGGTGTTCCCGGATTCTGGCGGGAAGGACAAGATTCGCGTACGCGTCTTCCGAAGCGACGGCACGGAGGACTTCGTAAGCTACCAAGCGCGCAGGATCAGCACGCCGCGTGCGTTGGGATGGAGCGTTATTGGAGTAGCCCCTCTGGGGGCCCCTGTTTCGTTCCCTGCCCTGGGCATTGCGCTTGCTCTCGCTGCGGCCTCCACGATTGGCGTGTCCGCCACCGTCCCGGCTCCCGCTGTTGTTGGGGCCTCGCCGGCCGGACTCGCTCATTGAAATACCACTTTCTCAGGTGCAGCCAAGCCGCGGGCCCAGTCGGCCGGCGACATCATCTTTTTGCCGGCGGGTTGAATCCGCCCCAATTCCACTGCATGGGAACCGGTGCCTACCAGCACTGATTTTCCATCCACGCGGATGGCTCCGGGAGCAATGTCCTTGACGTCGGGCCGGAGCCCCACGGGTTCAAGCTTGATCCGTTGACCCTCCAACGTTGTCCAGGCGCCGGGCTCGGGCGTAACGCCACGCGCCCTTCGATTCAGGGCAAGGGCCGGCTGCTGCCAGTCCAGCCGTCCGTCCTCGAGCGACAGTTTGGGGGCCAGGGAAACCTCGCCGGCCTGCGGCTGCGGTGCCGCCTGACCGGCGTCGATGGCGGACAGCGTCTGGCTGAGCAGGACGGCCCCACTCAGTGAGAGACGCTCCAGAAGATCGCCAGCAGTGTCATCCGGCCGCACGGTTTCGGTTAGCGTGCCAAAAACTGGCCCGGTATCCAGCCCTTCTTCCAGTTGGAAGGTAGCCGCCCCAGTGACGTCGTCCCCTGCGATGATGGAGCGCTGCACGGGAGCGGCGCCACGCCACGCGGGCAGAAGGGAGAAGTGAAGATTGACCCAGCCATGCCGCGGAACGCCCAGGGCAGCGCGAGGCACGATCCCTCCATAAGCAACGATGGCGGCTACATCTGGAGCAATTTCAGCAATTCGAGCCGTAGTGTCAGCATCCACCTTGGCAGCGCGAATGACCTCGATACCAAGTTCTTCTGCTCGGGCGGCAACCGGTGAGGGTGTGAGGACACGTTTGCGTCCCAGCGGCGCGTCCGGGCGGGTCAGGACTGCAACGACGTCGAACCCGGCCTTCACCAAGGCGTCCAAGGATGGGACGGCGACTGCCGGAGTTCCTGCAAAGAGGACCCTCACTCGGGAGCCCCGAAACTGCCGCCACCAAAGCTGGAACCAACAGAGCTTGCCCGCTTGGATGTGGTCTGCTCAGTCACAGCGTGGTAGTTGGCGTTTCGGATGGCACGCAGCGCGGCTTTTCGGTCTTCGCCCTCAAGCCTGTCTGTATAGAGGACGCCGTCCAGATGATCATTCTCGTGCTGGAAGCAACGTGCCAACATACCTTCGGCCTCAACCTCGACAGGATTGCCATTGAGATCCACACCCGTGGCGCGCGTTGCGCGGCGACGGCGCACGGGGAAACCAAGGCCTGGTATGGAGAGGCAGCCCTCAACTTCGTCCGGTTGGAAGTCTTCACTGTTTTCCAGGACGGGGTTAATGATGTGTCCCTCTTCACCACCAATGCGATAGGTGAAGACGCGCTTACTGACGCCCACCTGGGGAGCGGCAAGGCCAGCTCCTTCCACGTCCTCCATGGTTTCCATCATGTCTGCTACCAGCTTGGCGAGCTCCGGACCGAATTCAGTGACGGGATCGGCTACGGTGCGCAACACCGGATCCCCAATGATTCGGATACTCAAAATTGCCATCTGCTGTCAGTCCTCACGATCGTCACACTCTGGTCCGGCTGTTGCGGAGCCTAAGCCAGTTTAGTTGAGTGCAGGCTGCTGCCGCTGTCCCTGGCCCCAGCGCCTGCCGGCACCAGCGACGCGGACTCCACTGACGGTGACACGAACGACGGCGGCGGGACGGGCATGAGTGCCTGCCCAGCCGCAGTTACATCGGCTGACATCTCCCAGACGCGCCTCAATGCACAGAACTTCCACCAATGATGCTTAAGGACGTCCGGGTTGGCTCGTTGAGGTCTAACTTCCGTTTCTCCGATGGCGACGGCCAGCAGCATGGGATTCTGACCAAACTTCCACGGCTCCCACTCCCCCGCTACCGGGTCCACGAGGCTTTCTTCTGCCTTCATACCGGCCACGAGCTGCATCACGACTTTGTCATCGAGGGCCTTGACCGTGCCATCCCGGGTGGTGCCCTTGGTCTTGTAATCGATCAGGCAGATGCGCCCGTTAATCCGCGCAACGAGGTCCAGCGTGCCGGCATAGCCAACCGTCTTGTTCCAGACAGTGATTTCCGGAGCCAGCGGCTCCACCCTGTACAGCTCCCACCATTCGTTAAAGCGGGCTGCAAAGGCCTGCTCACCGTGGGAGGCAAGCTCATCGCGGCATTCCTGCATCCGATGCGGACGCCCCAGGGCGCGCAAGGCTACCTGCTCGCAGTAATTGTGGACGCGATCGCCTCTTGCCGCAGCCTGGTCCCTGTAGGCCTCAGCTGCTTTGGAGGCCTTGTTGACCGCCTGCCGGATCTTTGCAGGGCTGCCAAGCAAGGCTGGAAGCTCGGGATCTGCGGCCAAGCTGCTTGCTCCCATATAACTGAACCAACCGTCCAGAGAGTGCGCCTGCTGCCCTATCACCGTGGTGATGGAGGGGACAGAGAATTGCTCTGTTGTGGAGCGGGCGTACATACGTCCGTAGTCGGTAGCGTGGGCAAGAAGCGGAGCTGTCATATAAAGACTCTGACACAGAGCACCGACAGAATTCCCCTCAGCTGCCAGGCGTGCCTGTCCTGGCAGCGCCAATCCAACCTTCGGTGGGCCGTTCCGCAAAAATCATGGCCGCTTGTTCAGCCGGCAGGCGGGCGAGCTTTGCCGCAAGGATGGGTGACGTTGTGGCCAGCTCTTCGAAATCGGGTTTGACCTCTTCGGCGTCCTTTGATTCCTTCATGCTGTTGGTGTGCAAAGGAAGACAGGTTCGTGACGCCGCTCTGGGCTCTGACAGTCCCACGGCAGGGCAGCAGTTGACCATCACCCAAGCTGCGGCAGTTATGCAGGGTGTGCAGGGGAATGCAAGTGGGGAAGAGCGCGTGGTTGGCGTTCTTCCCCACTTGGGGTTGCTGTGGGGGCCGCGGGTAGTGGCCCCCGTAGTGTTGTGTACCGGTTGGTGGTGTGTACCGGTGGTGGTGCTGGTTGGTGTTGGTGTTAGTTGTTGGTGGTGCGGCGGTTGCGGAGGAACATCAGGGCTGCGCCGGCGA